>DASWJW010000267.1:0-8921 GCA_036396955.1 Planctomycetota bacterium | reverse complement strand
GCCTTGCTCGCCTGGAGCATCTGGTACTTGTTGCGGTTCGGATTTGCCGCGGTGCAGCCCGTCGGCAAACCGCCCGCGGCGACGATCGGCGGCGCCGCGCTGGCGGTCTACGGCGCAGCGCGCCTCGCCCTGGTCGGCAGCGACGCCGTCCAAGATCTCTTCGGCTGGGACGCGACCAGCATGCAAGGCGCGATCGGCGCGGTGTTCGTGCTGCTCGGCGGCGCACTGGTGATCGCCGCGCCGGCTCTCGGCGGCAAGCGCGACGCCAAGTTGCCGCCGGCAGTCGCGGACGCCGAGCGCGACAAGCAATTCACGCAGTCCCTCCTCGCCTACTTGCTGGTTTTCGTCGGCTTGCTCATGCCCTGGGCGAGCTCGGGCGAGCGCGGCGCCGATTCGCTGTTCGGCGCGCTGACCCTGGTGTTTGTGGGCTTGGTCGTCTGGGCTTCGTGGGTCGGCCTTTGGAAGCTCTGGACCACGCCGATCGTGACCGGCAAGCTCGCCATCGTGCTGTTCCTGGCGCCGATGGAAGCGGCGCTCATCGGTCTGCTCGGCGTGGCGCGCGTGGCCATGAGTGGCAGCGAGGACCCGCTCGGCCTGCAGGCGGCCTGGCCGTCGCGGCTCGATGCCCTCGACGTCTGGGAACCTCTGCTGGTGTTCGGCGGCGGCCCACTGCTCTCGCTGGCGGGTGGTGGTCTCGCGGTCTGGGTGCTCCTTCACGGCACCAAGGCCGCGCTCGCGACCAACAAGCAGCGCAAGGCCGAGGAGACCGCAGCCCGCAAGGCAGCCCGCGACGGACGCAAGTCCGGCGGCGACAAGAACGGCGGCCGCAAGTCCGGCGGCGACGAGAAGGACGGACGCAAGTCCGGCGGCGACGAGAAGGACGGACGCAAGTCCGGCGGCGACAAGAACGGCGGCCGCAAGTCCAAGCACGGCGCCAAGTAGGCGCGCGGCCGGCCGATGCAGCACGGCGCCCTTGAGCGGCTGCTGGTCGCGGGGGCGCGCGCGCTGTCCCGCGCGGGCGTGGCGCCCGCGCGGCCCGAGGCCGAACGCTTGTGGGAAGGCGCGAGCGGCGTGTCGCGTCTGCGCCAGCACGCCGGGCTCGCGCCGCCGCCCGAGCCGTCCGTGGTGCGCCGCTTCCGGGCGCGGGTGCGCCGGCGCGCGCTCGGCACGCCGCTCGCCTACGTGGAAGGCTGGACGGAGTTCCACGGCCGTCGCTTCGCCGTCGATGAGCGGGTGCTGATCCCACGAGCCGACAGCGAGTGCCTGGTCGACGCCGCGCTCGGAATGCTCCCGGCCGCCGCGCGCGGCCTGGTGATCGACCTCGGCACGGGCTCGGGCTGCTTGCTGCTCTCAATCCTGGCCGCTCGGCCGGGTTTGCGCGGTCTAGGGATCGACCGCAGCGACGGCGCGCTGCGCGTGGCGCGCGCCAACGCGCGGGCGCTGGGGATCTCCGGGCGCTGCGACTGGCTGCGCGGGGACTGGCTGGCGTCGCTGCGCGGTGCGGCCGCAGCCCTCGTGGTCGCGAATCCGCCCTACGTCGCTCCGGGGGAATCACTGGGGCCGGGGGTCGCGGAGCATGAACCGGCGCTGGCGCTGTTCACGCCGGCCGCAGCTCCGCTCGCCGCCTACTGGGCGATCCTCGCCCGCCTGTCCGGCAATCTGGCCGGCGCGGGCGGGTTGATCTTCGAAGTCGGCGCGGGTCGCGCGCAGCAAGTCGCCGAACTCTGCGGCGGCGCCGGTCTGGCGGTGGAAGCCGTGAAAGACGACCTCTGCGGCATCGCGCGCGCGGTGTGCGCGCGGCCGCTCAGGAGCGGGTCGACTCCATGCGCTTGACAATGAAGTTGTCCAGGAACTTGCGCGCCTTCGGCTGCAATTCGGTGAAGAAGAGCGCGATCTCATAGTGCGCCAGCGCCGGCGAGATCTGCTCGCACCGCACCACCACGCCTTCGCCGCCCGAGAATTCCGCGCCGGACTCGCCCGTGGTCTCGAACGCAAAGCGCACCTGCGTCATCACCGGAATCTCGGACTCCGAGTAGAACGCGATTCCTGAGTTCGAGATGTCGCGGATGCGCAGCGGCCCCTGGCTCCGGTCGAGCTTGAAGGGCAGGTCGGCGGCGGTGACTCTCTCGTGCTGCCGTCGCTCGGCGGCGCGCTGTTTGGAAGAATGGATCGAGTCGGCCATGGGTCGGTGGAGTCGTAGGGAGGGGTACGCGCGCCGCTTGCTTCCCGCGCCAGGGGGCTCCGCGCCGGAGCGGCGATTTTCGGCGAGAACCAGGATGGGGGCCGGGTGCCGCTGTCTAGAATGGCAAGCGCAGCGGCCCCGCGTCCACTCCGAGGCGCCGAGAATCCCGATTCTCGGCCCGAACAGCTGTCCGGACGCCCTGCCCGAACGCCCATGGCAAGCTTCAACAAGGTCATCCTGATGGGAAACCTGGCGCGAGACCCGGAAATGCGCCAGTCCCAGAGCGGCACTCCGATCGCCACCACGGCTCTCGCCGTCAACGATCGCATCCCCGACGGTTCCGGTGGCTATCGCGAAGAAACCTCCTTCGTGAACATCGTGATCTTCGGCAAGCAGGCCGAGAGTTTCGGCAAATGGTTCCAGAAGGGCCGCCCTTGCCTGGTCGAAGGCAAGTTGCGCGAGAGCCGCTGGGAAGACAAGGAGAGCGGCAAGCCGCGCACCAAGATCGAAGTGATCGTCGATCGCTGGCATTTCGCGGGCGGCCGCGGCGAGAACGAGGGCGGAGGCGGTGGCGGCTACGGCGGCGGCCAGCGCCAGCCCGCGCGGCAGTCGAACGACCCGGTGGCGCAGGCCGACGCGGGCTTTCCGAGCGCCGACGAGTTCGTTCCCGACGACGTCCCGTTCTAGGCCGGATCCTTGCGCTGGCGGGTGCTCTTGTTCGCCGGCCTGCGTGACGCCGCCGGCGCGGCGGAACTCGAGGTCGAGGTCCGGCACGCCGGTGCGTGCGTCGCCGACCTGCGCGCAGCGGCCGAAGTGCTTTGCCCAGCGCTCGCGCGCCACACGTACCGCGTGGCGATCGAAGCACGCTACGCGGGCGATGCCGAAGCGCTGCCGGCCGCCGCCGAGATCGCGTTCCTGCCGCCGGTCTCGGGCGGATGACGGAAGCCGCCGCCTTCGCATGCCGCGTCGGCGCCGGGCCGGTCGACGGCGAGTGGGCGCGGGCCGGTGCCGCCGGTCCCGACGCCGGTTGCGTGGTGCTGTTCCTGGGGACCGTGCGCGCGCGCTCGCGAGGCAAGCAAGTGGTGCGTCTGGAGTACCAGGCCTACCCGCGCATGGTCGAAGCGGAGCTGGCGCGCATCGCCGCCGAGCTGCACTCGCGGCACGAACTCGCCCGCATCCGCGTGGAGCACGCCGTAGGGCCCGTCGAGGTCGGCGAGGCCTCGGTGGCGGTCGCCGTGTCGGCGCCGCACCGCGCTGCGGCGTTCGCAGCCGCCGGCGAGCTGATGGACGAATTGAAGGTCCGCGTGCCGATCTGGAAGCACGAACTCTATCCGGACGGCTCCACATGGATCGGCCTGGGCTCCTGAAGCTCGCGCCGATGGACCCGGCCGGGGCGGCGTCGATATCCTGCGCGTCGCCGGATGGAGCGCGAAACCTTCGAAACGGATGTCCTGGTGATCGGCGCCGGCCCTGCCGGCCTCTGCTTCGCCATCGGGCTCGCGCGCGCTCTGAAAGAGCGCGGCGCCGAGAAGAGCATCCTCGTCCTCGAGAAGGCTCCTGAAATCGGCCACCACCAGCTTTCCGGCGCGGTCCTCGATCCGCGCGCGATCCTCGAGCTGTTTCCGCAAGCGCGCGCCGATGGCTTTCCGGTTCAGGCCGAGGTCGGGAACGACGCGCTGTGGGTGCTCGGAGCCCGGAAGAAGCGCGAGTTGCGCGGCCTTTTCTGCCCCAAGCCCTTCCACAACGCCGGCAACTGGATCGTCTCGCTCAACGAGGTCGTGAAGTGGCTGGCCGGCAAGGCCGAAGAGCTCGGCGTCGAGGTCTACCCGGGCTTCGGCGGCTGGGAGGTGCTGTACGACGACGCCGGCGCCGTGACCGGCGTGCGCACGGTCGACCAAGGCCGCGACAAGAACGGCGAGCCCAAGGCGACCTTCCAGCCGGGTATGGACATCCGCGCTCCGCTCACGGTGTTCGCCGAGGGCACGCGCGGTTCGCTCGACAAGCAGCTGCGACAGCGCCTCGGCGGCGGCGACGACCGGCACCCGCAGCTCTGGGCGGTCGGCATCAAGGAGATCTGGGAGATCCCGGAGGACCGCGCCGGCACGGTTCTGCACACCGCCGGCTGGCCGCTCGACCGCGCTGTGTACGGCGGCGGCTGGATCTACGGCCTGCCCGGCAAGCGGTTGTCGATCGGGCTCGTCTGCGCCATGGACCACGGCGATCCGAGCTTCGACTACCACGCCATGATGCAGTGCTGGAAGACGCACCCCGCGATCGCGGGGCTGCTGCGCGGCGGCAAGCTGGTGCGGTACGGCGCCAAGACGATTCCCGAGGGCGGCCTGTTCGCGCTCGGCAACCTGCAGGGAGCCGGCTTCCTGCGCGTGGGGGACGCCGCCGGCTTCATGAACACGCAGCGGCTCAAGGGCATCCACCTGGCGATGAAGTCGGGCGCGCTGGCCGCCGAAGCCGCAGCCGACGCGCTCGTCGCCGGCGACTTGAGCGCCGCCGGGCTCGCGCGCTACAGCGATCTGTTTGCGGCCAGCTGGGCCCACGCCGAGTTGTGGAAGACCCGCAACTTCCGCCAGGCATTCCAGAAGGGCTTTCTCTACGGCTTCCTGCGCGGCGGCGCCGACGTCCTCACGGGCGGCCGCGTCCCCGGTTCGCTTCCGGCGGAGAGCGACCATGCCCGCTACGCCAAGTCGGGCGGGCGCATCCTGCGCGAGCGGCCGGCTTTCGACGGCGAGCTGACTTTCGACAAGCTCACCGACGTCTACCACTCGGGGACCACGCACGAGGAGAACCAGCCGGCGCACCTGATCGTCACCGATCCCGAGGTGTGCCACACACGCTGCACGGAGGAGTACGGCAACCCTTGCCAGCACTTCTGCCCGGCGGCGGTCTACGAATGGCAGGGCGGCGCGCAAGGCCCGGTGATCAACGCAAGCAATTGCGTCCACTGCAAGACTTGCGACATCGCCGATCCCTACCAGATCATCGACTGGGTTGTGCCCGCGGAGGGCGGCCCGGTCTACCTCGGCATGTAGGACCCTTCGAGTCCCGGCCGCCCCAAGCACCGACCCTTCCACCGACCCCCGTTACCGAGAATGCGCACTGTCCTCACGTCCAAGGCCGACGCCGCCTCCAATGAACTCGTCGCCATCCTGGTCCCGGTTGGCAAGCAACCGGAATTGCCCGCCGCGGCGCCGCCTGCGGCCGAATGGAGCGCGGACTTCGGCAAGGACAAGGGCGCCAGCGTGCTGCTGCGCGGCGGCAAGGGCCAGCGCTGGCTGCTGCTGCGCGTGCCCAAGGCTTCCGCGCTCACGAGCGAAGACCTGCGCGAGGCCGCCGGCCAGGCCCGCCTGCGGGCCGAAGCGCTCGACCGCGCCGGCGTCACGATCGATCTCGGCGCCGTCGACGGAAGCGCCGAGGCCGCGTACGCGGCGGCCGAGGCCGCGGCGATGGCGGGCTACGACCCGGCGGTCTGCAAGAAGGACCGCAAGAAGGCCAAGGTCAAGAAGGTCAGCATCGCCAGCTGCGGATCGAGCGCGGCGGTCAAGGACGCCGTGGCGCGCGCCGGGCTCGCGGCCGAAGGCAACCTCTTCGCGCGCGAACTCGGCAACCTGCCGCCGAACATCCTGTTTCCGCAGGAATTCGCCAAGCGCGCGCGTGCGGTCTGCGCCAAGAGCCCGCGCACGACGATCAAGGTGCACGGCCGCGCCGCGCTGCAGCAGATGAAAGCCGGTTCGCTCCTCGGCGTGTCGCTCGGCAGCGCGTTCGAGCCGCAGCTGGTCCACATGACCTACAAGCCGCCGGGCAAGGCCAAGGGCCGCGTCACCGTGGTGGGCAAGGGCCTGACCTTCGACACCGGCGGGATCTCGATCAAGCCTTCCGCCAAGATGGACGAGATGAAGTTCGACATGTGCGGCGCCGCCGCGGTGCTCGGGCTCTTCCACGCGCTCGCCGGCGGCCACCCGTGCCCTTACGAAGTGCACGGCATCCTGGGCTGCGTCGAGAACATGCCCGGTGGCAAGGCGCAGCGCCCCGGCGACATCGTGACGGCGATGAACGGCACCACGATCGAAGTGCTGAACACCGACGCCGAAGGCCGCCTGGTGCTCGCCGACGCGCTGACCTACGCCGCGCGCAAGACCAAGCCCGACCGGATCTACGACCTCGCCACGCTCACGGGGGCGGCGATCGTCGCGCTCGGCCACTCGGCGACCGCGATCCTCGGCAACGACGACCGCTTGCGCGACCAGGTGCAGGCCGCTGGCGAAGTCGTCGGCGAGCGCTGCTGGCCGCTCCCGCTGTGGCCGGTCCACAAGGAACTCGCCAAGGGCAAGTACGCCGACCTGGCGAACATCTACCCGGGCGGGGAAGGAGCCGGCACCATCGCCGGCGCCGCCTTCCTGTCGTATTTCGTGGACGACAAGCCCTGGGTGCACCTCGACATCGCCGCCACGGCGTGGGAAGGACCGAACCGTTCCTATTTCACCGGGGGCAGCCGCGGCATGGGCGTGCGCCTGCTGCTCGAGCTGCTGCGCAAGTAGCGCGGAGACCCGCGTATCCTGGGAGCCATGCGCTCCTCGATCCGCGTGCTTCCCGTCCTCGTTCTCGGCATTCTCGCTTGCGGCGCCGCCCGGGCCCAGTCCGGCGGCGCCAGCGGCGCCTGGGTGCAGGAGCAACTGCCCAGGCTGGTTTCCTTCTACACGGAACTGCACGCCGCGCCCGAACTCTCGTTCCACGAGAAGCGCACCGCCTCGCGGCTGGCCGGCGTGTTGCGCGATGCGGGCTTCGCCGTCACCGAGGGCGTCGGCGGCACCGGGGTGGTGGGAGTCCTGGAGAACGGTCCGGGCCCGCGGCTCCTGCTGCGCACCGACACCGACGCGCTGCCGATCGTCGAAGAGACCGGTCTGCCGTACGCGAGCGCCGTGCGCGTGCGGGACGACGAAGGCCGCGAAGTCGGCGTGATGCACGCATGCGGCCACGACCTGCACATGAGCGTGTGGAGCGGGACGGCGCGCTACTTGGCCAGCCACTGCGAACAGTGGTCGGGAACCCTGGTGTGCATCGCCCAGCCCGCCGAAGAGCGCGGGGCAGGGGCGCGGGCGATGCTCGAGGACGGGCTCTTCGAACGCTTCGGCAAGCCGGATTTCTGCCTTGGCCTGCACGCCGATCCGTTCGCGGCCGCCGGGACCATCCGTTACACCGAAGGCTTCGCGCTCGCCAACGTCGATTCGGTCGACGTCCTGGTCCGCGGCCGCGGCGGCCACGGCTCGACGCCGCAGGACACCGACGACCCGGTCGCGCTCGCAGCGCGCATCGTGGTCGGTTTGCAGACCATCGTCAGCCGCGAACTCGATCCGCAGGAACCGGGCGTGGTCACAGTCGGTTCGATCCACGGCGGCACCAAGCACAACATCATCCCCGACCAGGTCGAATTGCAGCTCACGGTGCGCTCCTACTCCGATGAAACGCGCGCGCTGCTGCTCGACGGCATCGCCCGGGTGGCGCGGCACGAAGCGCTCGCCGCCGGCTTCCCCGAGGCCTTGGTGCCGGTGGTCCACGTGCGCGAGGAGGAGCACACTCCGGCGACCTACAACGATCCGGCGTTCGTGGTGCGGATCAACGGCGCGATCGGAGCGGCGATCGGCGCCGGCAACCTGCTGCCGCGACGCGCCGTGATGGGCGGCGAGGACTTCGGCCGCTACGGCAAGGCCGCCGGCTGTCCGAGCTACATGTTTTGGCTCGGCTCGGTGCCGAAAGAGCGGATCGACGCTTCCGAGCTTCCCGGTGCGGCCGCGTTGCCGGGCATGCACACCGCCAAGTACGCGCCGGTCCCCGCGCCGACCTTGCGCACCGGGGTCGCGGCGATGACCGCCGCGGCGCTCGAAGTGCTGCGCCGTTAGCCGCGGCCAGCCCAGCGGCACGGAGTCGCGCGGCTAGCGCTGGCCCAGCGGCACGTAATCACGCCGCTCGGGGCCGGTGTAGATCTGGCGCGGGCGCGCGATCCGCAATTCTGGGTCGCGCTGCATCTCGTCCCAGTGGGCGAGCCAGCCGGGCATGCGGCCCACGGCGAAGAACACGGTGAACATGGCCGTGTCGAAGCCGAGCGCGTCGTAGATCAGGCCCGAGTAGAAGTCGACGTTGGGGTAGAGCTTGCGCTCGACGAAGTAGCCGTCCTCGAGCGCGATCCGTTCGAGTTCCATGGCGATCGCGAGCTTGGGGCTGGCCCCGGTGATCGCAAAGACCTCGTCGGACATCTTCTTGATGATCGTCGCGCGCGGGTCGTAGCTCTTGTAGACCCGGTGCCCGAAGCCCATCAAGCGTCGCTTGCCGCTCTTGCAGGAGTCGATGAACGCCGGCACCGCCGCGACGTCGCCGATTTCGTCGAGCATCTCCAGGACTTTCTGGTTGGCGCCGCCGTGCAAGGGACCGTACAGCGCGCTGCAGGCCGCCGACGCCGCGGTGTAGGGGTCGACCAGGCTGCTGCCAACGCTGCGCATGGCGTTGGTGGAGCAATTCTGCTCGTGGTCGGCGTGCAGCACCAGCAAAGTGTTGAGCGCGCGCTCGAATGCCGGTTCGGGCCGGTACGGGCGGCCCGGTTCGCCGAACATCAGCCGCAGGAAGTTGCCCGCGTAGCTCAGCTGCGGATCCGGCTCGACGAAGGCCAGGCCCTTGCGGTGGCGGCGCGCCATGGCGGCGACCACGGGCGCCAGCGCGAAGAGGCGCACGATCT
>DASWJW010000266.1:0-31298 GCA_036396955.1 Planctomycetota bacterium | reverse complement strand
GATCGGAGCTTCCCTAGTCGGCGACCAGCGCCGCGCGCACCGGCGAGGCGTCGGCGCCTTCCAGTCGCAAGGGCAGCGCGACCAGCGTGTAGCGGCCCGACGGCACGTGCGCGAGCACCAGGCCTTCGAGCACCGCCATGTCGCGCGCGGCGACCGCCGCGTGGCTCTTGAGGACCTTGTCGGCGAAGGGATCGATCGACGGCGTGTCGATCCCGACCAACTGCACGCCGCGCTCGTTGGCGAAAGCGACCAGCTCCGGCGCGAAGCTGTTGAAGTCCTCGTTGAAGTCCGCCGGATCGGGGAAGCTGCCAGTGTGCAGCAGCAGCCGCGGCGCTTCGATCGGGCCGGGCAGGTGTTCGGGACGGATCCGCGCGCCGCGCGGCAGCTCGACGCGCATGACCTGGCAAGGCCCGAAGTAACGGTCGAGCGCGCGGCCTGCGATGTCCTCGCCTCCGGCGACGTAGTGGCTCGGCGCGTCGGCGTGCGCGCCGACGTGCACCGTGGTGGTGATCGCGCTCAGGTCGATGTTGGCGCCCGCGGCGATCGCCAGACTGACCTGGCGGCCGTAGGGGACGTCGCCCGGCCAGACCGCAATGCGCGCGGAGACCAGCGGCGAGATGTCGATCAGGCGCGGCACGGGCAGCGCCTCACCCGGCCGCGGCGACGACCTTGAACTCGACGGCGATCGGCGTCGGCAGCGCGTCGATCGCGATCGTGGTCCGCGAGGCCTGCACCGTCTCGAAATGCTCGCGATAGACCGCGTTGAAGGTCTCGAAATCGCGGTCCATGTCGATCAGGAACACGGTGACGTCGATCACCTTGGCGAGCGACGAGCCGGCGGCTTCGAGCACGGCCTCGACGTTGGCGATGACGGCCTCGGTCTGGGCGCGCACGTCGTAGTCGCGGGCCTCGCCGTCGGGCCCGCGGACCGGCCCTCCGGGAATCGCGTCGCTGCCCGCCTGCCGCGGGCCGACTCCCGACAAGAACAGCAGGTCGCCGACCCGGCGCGCGTGCGGATAGGCCCCCACCGGTTCGGGCGCCCCGCTCGCGCGGACGACCCCCGGCGCGGCGACGGCGCATGCCGCGGGCACTGGTGCGGTCGTGGTGGCGGCGCCGCCGGCGAGAACCTCGCGGTCGCCGACGTAGTAGTCGGTGTCTTCCTCGTCGTACTCGAGCGCGCCCGCGGCGCCCGCGCTCGGCACCAGGTCGACGATGGCCGCACCCGTTCCGTACACCGGCTGGTAGTCGAGTACGCGCCCCGTGTAGCGGTTGTGCTGGCCCATGGCGGCGGCGAGCCACCACAAGGCTTTCATCTTCTGGTCGCCGTTGGCTTGCGCGCTGAACTCGCGTGCGAGCTGGCTGCAGTCCTCGAGCCGGCCTTCGCCGAGCAGTTCGAGGAGTTTCCGGTTCCATTCGTCGTCCTTGAGCGAGGAGATGCGGTCGTCTTCGGGCGCCACCACGTCCACGTGGTAGCGGTTGCTCAAGGAGGTCACCGCCACCGCGACCGCGCGCTTGCCCTGGGCGCGCAGGGCGTCGGCCGCGGCCTTGCCGAGCACCAGGGTCTCGCCGCGATCCGCATACATGTTGCACGACACCACGCAGGCCGGCAGGCGCCGCTCGGGGTCGAGGAGCTGCAGGGCCACGACGGTGCCGGTGTCGACGGGAAAGCCGCGGTACGCGACCGTGCGCGCGTGCAAACCGCGTGCGGTCGCCGCATCGCGGTAGGCCGTGGCGAAGTCCGCGTCCATCCGCAGCCGGTAGGGAATCGAGCCGAACTCGTGCCACTCGGGGTCGACGTGCACCCATTCTGGTCCGGGATCGGCCTGGACCTGGTGGCCGATCACCGACAGCCACTGCGTGCTGTAGAGCAGCAGGACGTCGGCCTCGACTTGCGCCAGCTCGTCGCGCAGCCGGTCGAAGGAGGCCCGCAGCGCCGCCCAGGGCGCGCAGCGGTCGGCGGCCAGCAGCGGGTGCGGCTTGCCGGGGACGATCAAGCCGCGGACCACGCCCCCGCTCATGCCGGCACCTCGCCGCACGCACGCTCGGGGTCCCATTCGACCACCGCGTTGCCGGTGCCGATCACCGATCCGTAGGCGTGGACCTCGGCCGGATAGTCGGGAAAGTCCATGGCACCCAGCATCCAGGTCAAGCAGCCTTCGCGCGCTTCGCTGACCGACTGGTCGATGAAGTCGGGCATCGCCTCGAGCAGGTCGCGGGTGCGGCCCTCGCGCATCATCTGCAGGACGCGCATGTCCCACAGGTAGCCGTTGTGGCTGTAGACGTGCTCGTGCGACATGTCCTCGGGCACCGCCGGTTCGACCGTGAAGTGCCGGTGGCTCAAGGAATTGCTGGCGAGCAGCAGCGCGCGCCGGCCGGTGGCCTCGATGGCGTGGCGCGTCGCGCGGCCGAGCGCGAGCATCTGCTCCTGCCCGTAGTCGTCGCTGAAGTAGTGGTAGTCCGAATTGGAGCTGACCGCCACGATCGGCTTGTCCCAGGCCGGATGCGCGAGGTGGCAGGCGGTGAGCGTGCCGTAATCGACCCGGAAATCCGGGTTGCGCATCATCTTGGCCACCAGCCCGGCGTCGCGCGCGGCGTCGTGCATGGCCTCGGCGAGCTCGACGTCGACTTGCAGGTCGTAGCGGTAGCGGAACAGGTTGGGGAACACCGGGTCGACCGAAAGGCCCGAGAACTCCGGCACGCCCAGGAAGTGGTGCCCGACCACGGTCTTCCAGTGCGGCGAGTGGACCACGATCACGTCGAATTCCTTGCGCGCCAGATTGCGGCGCAGGCGCTCGTAGCCCCAGCGCAGTTCTTCCCATCCGCCTTCGGACCGCGGCTCGTTCTGCGGCGGATTCTCCGCGTAGACCAGGTGCGGCGGATGCGGCGCCAGGACTCCGGAGACGATGCGGCCGCTCATGCGGGAACTATAGCCAAGTGCCCCCGCGGCTAGAATGCGGGCGATGAATCCGAATCCGCAACGGATCCCCCGCAAGGTGAACTATTGCGAGTGCTGGGCCCGCGACGGCCTGCAGTCGATCACCACCCTGGTGCCGACCGAGCTCAAGCTCGAGATGCTGCACGGCATGATCGACGCCGGCATCCCCGAGATGGAGGTCACGTCCTTCTCGCACCCCAAGGTCCTGCCGCAGTTCGCCGACGCCGAGGAGATCCTCAAGAGGATCCGCCGCGACCACGACGCGCGCTTCCGGATCCTGATGCCCAACATGAAGGGCTGGGAGCGCCTGGAAAAGTGCATCGACGCGGGCTACGGCGCCCACAAGATCATCCTGATGATTTCGGCCAGCGAAGCGCACAACAAGGCCAACTTCCGCATGGACCACGACGAGGCCATGGCCGAGCACGCCGCGATCATGAAGCGCGCGCACGCCAAGGGCGTCGAAATCGTCGGTTGCGTGGGCACGGTCTACGGCTGCGCGATCCAAGGCGAAGTCGCCCAGGCCGACATCGACAAGCTGACGCGCTTCTACCACCAGGAAGGCGCCCAGCTGCTCATGCTCGGCGACACCACGGGGACCGCCAACCCGGTGCAGGTGCGGCGGATTCTCGGCCACCTCCTGGGGGAGTTTCCCGACACCGAATTCCTGGCGCACTTCCACGACACGCGCGGCACCGGACTCGTCAACAGCTGGATCGCGGTCGAAATGGGCATCGGATGGGTCGACGGCTCGCTGGGCGCGATCGGCGGCCAGCCCGCATCCGGCGCGGCGCTCTACCACCTGGGCTTCAAGGGCAACACCTGCACCGAGGACATGATCGCCATGTTCGAAGAGTGCCACGTCGAGACCGGCATCGACGTCGACCGCTTGATCGAACTCGGCAAACGCGCCGAGGAAGTCGTCGGTTTCCCCATGCGCGCGAATGTGATCCGCTCGGGACGCGTGCCGCACGAACCGAGCGCGCTGGAAAAGGCTCCCGGCCAGCGCATGGGCGCGCAGTCCTAGGCAGCGCGCGTGCTGACAGCAGCCTTGCTCTTCCTGGTCGCGGCGCTCGGCCAGCAAGCACCGGCAGCACCGGCGCCGACCCTGCATGCCCTGGAGCGCGACGCCGGCTGGCGTTCGCTCTTCGACGGCCGCAGCTTGGCGGGCTGGAAGTCCCACGGCAGCGCCGCGCCGGTGCAGGGCTGGGAAGTGCGCGACGGCTGCCTGGTCCGCACCGGAGCGGGCGGCGACCTGGTCACCATCGAGGAATTCGGCGACTTCGAACTCGAATTCGAGTTCCGCCTCGCCGCCGGGACCAATTCCGGCGTCAAGTACCGGGTGCAGGAGCGTGCGGGGCAGAGCGGGATGCTCGGCCCCGAGTACCAGCTGCTCGACGACGCCGCGCATCCGGCGACCGCCGCCAGGCACCGGACCGCGGCGCTCTACGACGTGCTCGCGCCGGCCGCAGCGCCCGACCTGCCCGTGGCCGTGCTGCCGGCCGGCACCTGGAACCACGCCCGGATCGTCGCGCAAGACGGCCGGATCGAACACTGGCTCAACGGCATCCGCGTGATTCGGGCCGATACCGGTGGCGCCGCATGGGCCGCCGCGCGCGCCGCCAGCAAGTTCGCCGGCGCCGTGGGCTTCGCCGAGCCCGCGCGCGGACGCATCGGCTTGCAGGACCACGGTGGCGAAGCCTGGTTCCGGCGCATCCACTTGCGGGAGCTCGACAAGCTGCCCGGCACCGAGGTCGCTCTCTTCGCCGGGGCGGGCACCGCGGGCTGGGGCACGGTCGGCGACGCGGTGTGGACGCGCCTCGCGGACGGCGGCCTGCACGGCGAAGTCGGCGGCGGCGCGCAGAGTTTCCTGGTGAGCGACCGTGAATTCGCGGACTTCCTGTTCGAGGTCGACGTCACGCTGCACGATCGAGGCAACTCCGGGATCCAGGTGCGCAGCCACATGCGGCCGCAAGGCGGCCTGTTCGGCTACCAGATCGAAATCGACCCGTCCCCGCGGGCCTGGTCGGCCGGGCTCTACGACGAAGACCGGCGCGGCTGGCTCGACGACCTCGCCGACCGCCCGCAGGCGCGTGCTGCGTTCCGCATGGACGGCCCCAATCGATTCCGCGTCGAGTGCGTCGGTCCGTGGATCCGCACCTGGATCGACGGCGTGCCGGCGGCCGATCATTTCGATCCGCTCGACCTTTCCGGCGCGCTCGGCTTCCAGGTGCACAGCGGCCGCAACACCAGCGTCGACTGGACCGGCCTGCGCTTCCGCGACTTGGGCCGGCGCGCCTGGCGGCCGGCGGTCCAGGCCGGCGCGCTGCACGGCTTCGAGCCGCAGCGCGGCCTTTGGACCATTGCCGACGGCGTGGTGGCCGGGAGCGCCGATGCCGCCGGCCCGCCGACCCTCGCCACCAGCAACCCGCGCGGCGACATCAGCCTGCGTGCGCGCGTGCGCGCGAACGGCGGCGCGCTGCGGATCGGACTGCGGCTCCCGGGCGCCGCAATGCCGGCGGCGGAGCCGGGGAGCGTGGGCGAACCGCCGTTTCCTGAAGTGACGCTCGAGGCGGCGGGCGGAGGATCGGCGGCCTTGCGGCTGCCCGGCAGCGCGCCCGAATGGCGCAGCGTGCACGTACAGGCGTACGGATCCCGCCTGGTCGTGCACGTCGACGGCAGTCTGCTCCTCGACCGCATGGTCGAGGACTTGCGGCCCGACGGACAGATCGTCTTCGCGCTCCAGGGCGGGCCCGGCGCGACGCTCGAACTCGCCGACCTCGCGTTCCTGGAGAAACTGCCGTGATCGCGGCGATCGTGCTCCTCTTCGCCGCGCCGCAGGACTACGTGCCGGCCGCGGACGCCCACGCCTGGTTCGCCAATCCCGCGCGCGCCGACGGCGACGAGGACCGGCTCGCCGCGTTGCGCCAGGCCTTCGCCCGCGCCAATCCCGGCTACAAGCTCGCTTGGGATCCCGCGTTGCGCGAACTGCCGCCCTCCCCGCACGCCCGCGCGCTCTTCGTGCAGGCCGGAGCGAACCACGAAGCCTTCGTCGACCACCACGACCCGGCGCTCCGCTGGAGCGTCGCCTCGGCCGTGGCGAGCGGCGACGTGGCGATCCTCCCCCCGCACGCGGGTTTTTCGATCAGTCCGCCTGCCGATGGCGCGCTCCAAGCACTGGTGTTCACCGTGCCCGGCCCCGCACCCGCCGGAGTGCCAGACTTCGTGCGCCCGGACTGGGATCCGCGTTTGACCGACGTGCCGGGCGGCTGCGCCACGCAGACCGGCGCGTACCGGCGCATCCTGCTGACCTGGAACCGCGAAGTCGGCCCGTACGTCTGGCACGCGATCAACGCGCACCGCGTGCGCATCGACGACAGCTTCACCCACTACCATCCTGTCAACGGCGGCTTCGACGAGTTCTATCTGGTGCAGTCCGCTCCGCCCGGCGCGAAGCTGCTCACTTCGACCCGCGTCGACTTGCTGCTCGACCCGGCCTCGGCGAGCGCCGCGGACGCCCCCGCCATGATCCAGGAGCATCCGCTGCGCACCGGCGACCTGATCTACCTGCCGCGCGGCGTCGCGCACCGCGGGATCGGCGGGGCGCTGGTGCAGGTGATCACCGTGCCCGGCTTCCGACCGGACGCCGAGATCGGCCTGGACGCCGGCATCGCCGCTCTCGACGCGACTTTGACGGCAGCGGGTGTCGCGCCCTTGCCGCGGCACGAGCCCGCGCAAGAGCGTGCCCCGGCGCCGCCCGAGCGCATCTTGGTGGTGACGCTGCCCGACTCGGCCGACGCGCGTTCCTACGAAATGGCACGCGAACGCGGCACCGGGCGCGGCTTTGCGGCCCAGCGGCTCGGCGCCGGCCGCGTGGCCGTGCGCTACTCCGGCCCAGCGCCTGATCCGGCCGCGCTGACGTTCTTCGGACCGCCCGCCGGCGCGGTGCCCTTGCGCGCCGTCGAAGTCGCAGTCGACGAAGCGGGCGCCACCGTGCTGGTCGACGGGCGGGCGCTCACGCGTTTCCACCTCGATCCGCGGCGGCCGTATTTCTTCCCCGTGCGCGGTCCGCGCGGCGAGCACATGACCCGGCGCTTTCCCATGGAGGCCGGAGTCCCCGGCGAAGCCGCGGACCATCCGCACCATCAAGGGCTGTGGCTCGCGCACGGCGACGTGAACGGCCACGATTTCTGGCACGGCGGCGCGACGCCGCCGCAGCGGCGCCTGCAAGCGCTCACTGCGGACGCCTCGGGTCCTCTCTTCGGCGGTTTCACGGCGCGATTCGAGTTGCTCGACCCCGCCGGCGCGTCCCTGGGCACGGAAGTGCAGCGCTGGAGATTCTGGTCGCTGGGTCAGGACCGCCTGCTCGAAGTCGCCGCCGAGTTCGGCGCCGGCCGGGCCGGATTGAGCTTCGGCGACACCAAGGAAGGCTTTTTCGGCATCCGCACGCATCCGGCGCTGCGTTTGAACGGCGAGGCCGCCACCGCCACCCTGCTCGACTCCGCAGGCCGCCGCGACGGCGATATCTGGGGCCAGCGGGCGGCGTGGGTCGATGCGTCGGGCGTCGTCGATGCGCGTCCGGCGGGCGTCACGCTCTTCGATCATCCGGACAATCCGCGCCACCCCACCTGGTGGCACGCGCGCGACTACGGCCTGCTGGCGGCCAATCCGTTCGGCGTGCACGACTTCGAACGCAAGCCTGCGGGCACCGGCGACTTCCACGTCGCGCCGCTCGACAGCGTGCAGTTCCGCTGGGCCGTGCTGCTGCACGACGGCGACGCCGCCCGCGCCCAGATCCCGGACCGGTGGTCCGACTGGGCGGCGTCGGGCGGCTTCTAGACCGCGGCGGGGACGACGAAGGGCGCGCGGTAGTTGCGGGACAGCAGCAGATCGGCCATCGGCGCGCCGACGAAGCGCTCGGTGGCCGGATCCATGCGCAGATCGGCGCCGAGGACCGGCTCGAGCGTCGCGAGATCGAGTCCGCGCCCGGCCAGGTGCTCGACGAGCCGCGCGTAGGTCTTTGCAGCAAAGCCGCTGGCGAATTGCGCCTTGATCGCTTCGGGCTCCGTGATCCGCCCCACCCGGTGGCTGATGTTGCCGGTGTGGCAGAGCGCGCTCGAGAGATGCCCGCCGAGAATGCCGTTGGCGAGATCCTGCGGCGCGCGCCGCTGCACGCAGTCGAGGAAGTTGGCCACGTGGGTCCGCACGGCGTCGGGCCCAGCTTCGAAAGTGCGCAAGAGCGCGCCTTCGGAGTCGTGGGCCCAAGCGCGGGCGGTGTCCATGGCGACCCAGCCGTGCTCGCATTCGATCACGTTGCCGATCTTGATCCCCCGGTAGCCTTCTTGTTGCTGGTTGCCGTTGTTCTCGTAGAGACCGCGCACTTCGAAGACCAAGCGTCCTTGCGGGAACTCGTGCACGGCGAATTGCGTGTTCGGGGTTTCGCCGTCGTCGACGTAGCCGAAACGACCGCCGACGCTCAGCACGCGCTCGGAAAGACTCTCGGCGCCGAGCGCCCAGCGCGCGATGTCCATCTGGTGGATGCCCTGGTTCCCGATGTCGCCATTGCCGGTGTTCCAGACCCAGTGCCAGTCGTAGTGCAGGCTCTTGCGGCGCAGCGGCAGCATGTCGGCGGGCCCGCACCAGAGGTCGTAGTCGACGCTGGCGGGGATCGGCGTGGGGCCGGCGACGCGGCCCAGCGACTTGCGGGTCTTGTAGCAGAGGCCGCGCGCGACTTCGATCTTGCCGAGTCCTCCCTCGTGCAACCAGGCGATCGCTTGTTGGATGCCTTGCGAGGAACGGCTCTGAGTGCCGGTCGCCACCACGCGGCCGTACTTGGCCGCGGCTTCGACGGCCTTGCGGCCTTCGAAGACGTTGTGGCTCACCGGCTTCTCGCAGTAGACGTCCTTGCCGGCCTGACACGCCCAGATGGTGAGCAGCGCGTGCCAGTGGTTGGGCGTGGCGATCGCCACGGCATCGATGTCGGCGCGGTCGAACAGCCGCCGCGCGTCGGCCTCGCCGTCGGGCCGGTAGCCGTGGCGTTGCTCGAACTCGCCGAGCCGGCGCTCCAGGACCGCCGAGTCGACGTCGCACAAAGCGATCACGCGGCTGCCCTCGGCTGCCGCAAAGGCATGGGTGAGGTCGTTGCCCCGCCCGTTCAAGCCGATCACGGCGACGCGCAGGTCCTGGTTGGCGCCGCGCGGGCGCGCGGCGGCCCGCAGCCAGGCGCCGGTCGGAACGGAAAGGCCGGCCGCCGCGGCCAGGCCGCTGCCGAGGAAGCTTCGTCGGGGCATTTCGCGCATTCCGGCAGCCTAGCGCATGCCGGCTACAGCAGGGACCCCGGTCCTGCCGAGAAAGTCTCTCTTCCCTGATGAACATGGCCTTCCTGTTTTGCGTCGGGTGTGGCAAACAACTGCCAATCGATGCCGAACTCCCCGGTCTTGCCCCGCGCTGCGACTCCTGCGGCAAGGGCAAGGCGAGCATCCGACGGTCCCACCCCGACCGCAGCCACAGAGGGGCGTCCGGCGTCCGCCCGGATTCCGGCAAGCCCGTCCGGGGCTTGCTCGGCGCCGCCGTCGGCGCGCTCGCGGGCGCGGTCCTCTGGGCCACGGTCGCCTACACCGACGCCTACGAGCTCAGTCACGTCGGCTGGGCCATCGGCGCAATGGTCGGCTTCACGGCTTCGCGCGCCGGCGCCCGCGGCACGGTCGTGGCCGCGCTCTGCAGTTGCCTGGCCCTCGGCGGCATCGCCACAGGCAAGCTTCTCGCCTTCCGCATGCACCAGGAACGCGAATTCCGGGCCGTCCACGCCGCGACTTTCACCCCGACCAACCACGCCGCCCTCCAGGTCGAAGCGCGGCGCGCCAAGGAACTGCTGGCGCGGCTGGGCGCCGAAGCCGAACGCCAGTGGCGGGAATACGCAGCGGAAGCGGATGACGGAGCGCTCCCGCCCGCGGGATTGGCCCGGAATCTGCGCAGCGCGTCGGATGAAGCGCGCGGAATCCTGGCCGCCGCGGGCGACTTCGAGGCCTGGCGGAACGCGGTCGAGTCGACCATGCGCGAGGCGATGGACGAGCAATTCGAGCCGCGTTCGATCCTCTTGGACGACGTCCAAGCCGTCGATCTGGTGTTCGCCTTGCTCGGCGCCTGCACGGCCTTCGGCATGGTCCGCGGCCGCCGCAGGGCCCGCTCCTGACCGGATCCCGGTCCGCGCCCAGGTTGCCCGGTGACGGCCGGCTCAAGTCCCCTTCCACTTCCTGCCGATCCAGGCCGGCAAGGAACGCTCCACTCTCATGCATAGGATCTGCACCGACTGCGGCATGCTCTTCGTGACCGAAGGCGGCCGCGTCATCGCCAGCGCGCGATGCCCGGATTGCCAGCCGGCGATCGCCGGTGCGTCGTCCGCAAGCCCGGCAACCGCCGAGCCGGTGCGGGCGGCGAACGAGCCCGGGACGGATCGACCGCGAGAGGCGGCCGCGAACGGCAGCTTTTCGATCGGCCCGATCGCCCCGAACGAACCTGGGCCGAGCGTCTTCCGGCAAGCCGCTGCCGGCGCCATGGCCGTCCTGATCGCGGCCGGATTCGCCTGCGAGTGGTTCTGGGTGTCGAGAAACACCGACCTCCCCACGCGCTACCTTCCGGCGTTGGTCGGAGCGCTCGTCGGAGTGCTCTGCTGGCTCGTCGGTGCCCGCGGCGAGCGCTTCGGAGGGGTCTGCGGCGTCCTCGCGGTCCTGGCGGTCGTTGCCGGCATGGGCGGGGTCAAGCAGGCGACGCTGGACGAGGACATGCAGCGCGAACGCGACCAGGTGTACACCCAAGGCATGTACGACGAACTCGCGGCGAACGCGGAACTCTTCGCCATGCTCCCGGAGAATGCCAGCAAGTACGACCAGCTGACCTTCCTCATCGAGCGCGGCTACAGCAAGGCCAAGAACCCCGCCGCCGTCGGCGGCGCCGAGTTCCAGAGCTTCCTCGACGAGACGAAACCGGTCCTGGTCTCGTTCCAGGCGCTGCAGCCCGGTTTCCAGTCCTGGCAAGACACGCACATCGCCGGGATCGACCCGCGAGACGGCAGCTTGATGGGGCTCGTCGAACTCGTGCGCGCCGACTTCACGATTGCCGATTACCTGTCTTTGTTCGCGTGCTTCCTGCTCGCGTACCTGGCCGTGTTCAAGTTGCGGATCCGCCGGAAGCCGCGGTCCAGGCCGAAGGCCGCGCGCGAGACCGATGCGGAAACGACCGGCGACGCGGTCGAAGCGCGGCCGGCGCTGGTCACCAGCGGCTCAATCTCCGGCGACGTCTAGCTCGGCGGGGCTCCAAGGGCCGACGCGCCCTGCGGTCGCCTCCCTCTGCGCTGCGATCAGCCCCGGCGCGACCGGCGCGGCACCGTGCCCCCATTCGCGACGGACGTAGGTGAGCACCGCGGCGAGGTCCGCGTCGCTGCCGGCGAATGCGGGCATTTCCAGGTCCCATTCGCGGCCCGCGCGGACCAGCGGCCCCTGCATGCCGTGCAGCAGGATCCGCGCCAGGCGTTCGGGTTCGCCAAGCGCCCAGGCGCTGTAGCGCAACGGCGGAGCCTTGCCCGGTTCGCCCCGCCCGGAAGCTTGATGGCAGCTCGCGCAGTTCTGCGCGAAGATCTCGCGCCCGAGCCCGAAGCGTTCGAGATCGGCGCCGGTCAACGCCTCCACTTGCAATGTCACGATGCCGGCGCGGCCGGGCCAGGCGAGAAACGGCCCAGCCTCGGGTGAACCGAGGGCTTCGCGCTCGAGCGCGGCAATGCGCTCGGAGGCAGCCGGCGCGCGCGCGAGCGGCACGCTCGCAGGTTTGCCGTCCGGGCCCTTGGGCCGCCCTTCGAGCAAGCCGGCCAGCAAAGCGCGCCGCCGCCAGCCGGCCGCTTCCTCGACGCACTCTCCCAGCAAGCCGAGCACCGGGTCCGTGCGGCCTTCGCTGACGATCGCGCGCGCGAGCAACCGCAGCAGCGCCGCGCGTCCGGGCGCCTCGGTGCGCCATTCCGGGTCGGCGAGCAGCCCGCGCACGAATTCCAATTCCCGCTGGTAGAGGCCGCTCACCGCGGCCGAACGCAGCTCCGCGCGGGAGCAGTCGAGGGCGAGCAGATCGCGCATGGCATCGGCGCCCTCCCGCGTGGCGCACTGCCCCAGCGAAAGCAGCGCCTGCCAGCGCAGATCGGGATCGGCGCCGGCGCCCACGCGCGCCAGCGGCGCCAACAGCGGCGAGCCCGGGCGGGCGAGCGTCGCCTCCGCGCAACGCATGGCGGCGAGCCGCACTTCGCGGTCCGGGTCGTCGAGGGCGGCGAGAAGGGTCGCGTCTTCGAGCCCGCCGATGCCCTCCAGCGTCCAGAGCGCGTGCACGCGGCCCAGCACGCTCTCGCCGTGCAATGCCAGGGCGTGCAGCCGGTCGTGGACTTCGTTCACGCGCCCGCCGCGCGCGATGAGCCGGCGCTGGGCGGCATCCCGCCACCAGCCGTTGGGGTGCTCGAGCAAGGCCACGAGCTCGCGCCACGAGGCGCCCTCCAGATCGCCGCGCGGCATTTCGGGCGCAGCTTCGTGCACCACGCGCCAGATACGGCCGAGGCCGGTCGGCGCGGCCAGTCCACGCGCGTCGACCTGTTCGCGCAGGAAAGTGGTGAGAAACACGCGGTGCTGCAGGACGCCGCGGTACAGATCGACCACGTAAAGTGCGCCGTCGGGACCGTCGTACAAGTTGACCGGCCGGAAGCGCTCGTCGGTCGAGGTCAGGAACTCGCGGCCTTCGAACGCCTGCTCGCCGCGCACGCGGCCGCGCTCGTCCGCATGCAGGCGGTAGCGCTTGATCAGGTTCGCCGCCGGCTCGGCAACGTAGGCGTCGCCGCCCCAGCCGTCCGGAAAACCGTCGCCGCGATGGATCAGCGGGCCGCACGCAGCGGTGAATTCCACGAGCTTCCAGTCGACCAGGAAACCGCTGGCGTAGTTGTAGCCGCGGTTGACGCCGGTGGTCATGCGCCCAGGCCACAAGCGCCGGTCCGCGGCGATGCGCTCGTTGGCGCCCTCGGCCAGGTCGAGGTTGGGGTTGCGCATGGTGTAGTGCGAAGCGATGCGGTCGCCGCGCAGCGGATCGCTGTTCGTGTTGAAGTAGAAGCGGCCGCGGTCGTCGCGCGTCAGCCCCCACTGCCCCGCCCCGGCCGTGCGCTGGCGCTCCCAGACGCCGTTACGCAAGCGGTAGCGTGCGTCGTGGTTGCCCAGGCGGATCCAGTTGTCGATCCCGAAAGTCGGCGCGTTGATCGCGTGCTCGGGGTTGTCGAGGCCGGCGCGGAACCCCGATTCGATCACCTCGAATTCGTCGGCCCGGCCGTCGTCGTCGGTGTCGCGGGCGAACACCAGGTCTGGCGGCAGCACCAGCAAGGCGCCGTCCCGGAACGGCAGCACGCCGCGCGGCAGAACCAATTCGTCGGCGAAGGTGGTGCGCGCATCCATGCGCCCGTCGCCGTCGGTGTCTTCGAGGACGGCGATCGAACCGACCGGCTCGCGCTCGCCGCGGCCGTCGGCGTCGGGCATGAAACCGCGCATTTCCACCACCCACAGGCGGCCCGGGCCGTCCCAGGCCATTGCGACCGGGTCGCGCACAAGCGGCTCGGCGGCGACCAGTTCGACGCGGAAGCCCTCGGGAACCACGAAAGTGGCGCATTCCTCGTCCGGCGAGAGCGCGGGCGCCGGCGGCACCACCAGATCGGCCGGCAGCCGCGGCTGGGCTTCGCCGGCGTGGTCGCCGGCCTGTGCCGAAGCGCCGGCGCACCACAGCGCGCCGAACGCGAGCACGACCACGGCGCGGAAGATCGGGGAACGCGGACTCACCATGCCTCGCTCCACTCTAGGATCGCGCGCCCGCCTACCATGAGCGGGCCGCGCCCGTGGCCGGCGATCGCCATGGAGCTGCGCGTCCTCGAAACCGATTTCCGGGCCACTCCCTGCCGTACGCGGCTGCCCTTCCGGTTCGGGATCGCCACGCTCACCGAGGCGCCGACCTTGCAGGTCCGCGTGGTGGTCGAGACCGCCGCCGGCCAGCGCGCAGTCGGCCACGCCGCCGAACTCCTGGTCCCCAAGTGGTTCGAGAAGGATCCGGCCAAGTCGCCGCAGGAAGACCTCGAGGCCCTCGCCGCCAGTGCCCGCGCCGCGGCCGCAGCCTGGTCGGAACCCGCCGCCGGCTGCGCCAGCGTGTTCGCGCACTGGTGGCGCGTCTACGGCGCTTGCGCCGGCGCCGTGCCCACGGACGCGCCCGACCGCCTGGTGCGGGGCTTCGGGGTCGCGCTCCTCGAGCGCGCGGTGATGGATGCCGCTTGCCGCGCCGCTGGACTCGCCTTCGCAGTGGCGCTGCGCGCCGACCTGTTCGCGTTCCGGCCCGGCCAGATCGATGCCCGGCTCGAAGGCTGGACCGCGGCCACCGGCCTGTCGACTCCGGCCCAGCGCGTGTTCCTGCGGCACACCGTCGGACTGCTCGACACCTTGCGCGAGGCCGATCTCGACGCGGCTTCGCGGCTGGACGACGGCCTGCCCGATTCCCTCGAGGGTGCGATCCGCCGCCATGGCTTGCGCTGGTTCAAGATCAAGATCGGCGGCGCGGCGCCCGCCGACCGCGCGCGCCTGCTCGCCATCGCCGCCACCTTGCGCGACTTCGCGGGCGCGGGCGCGCGGCTGATGCTCGACGGCAACGAGCAGTTTCCCGACCTGGCGCCGCTGCTGGACTTGCTGGAGGGCCTGCCGGCCGATCCTGCCGGGGCCTGGCTGCGGGAGCGTCTCGCCTACGTCGAGCAACCATTGCCGCGCGCGGCCAGCCTCGATCCGGCGCATGCGGCCGGCCTCGCCCGCCTCGCGCGCATCGCTCCGCCGGTCCTCGACGAAGGCGACGCCGGCGTCGAGTCCTTTCCGGCCGCCCTGGCCGTCGGCTGGCGGGGCGTCAGCGTCAAGAACTGCAAAGGCGTGTTCCGCGCCCTGCTGAACCGCGCATGGTGCGGACGCGTGCCGGGCGCGTTCCAGACCGGCGAGGACTTGACGAACCTGCCGGTCCTCGCGCTGCAGCAGGACCTTGCCACCCAGGCTGCGCTCGGCATGGAGCACGTGGAGCGCAACGGCCATCATTACTTCGCGGGCCTCGACCACTTGCCGGCGGCGGAAGCCGAGGCCGCGCTCCTGGCTCATCCCGACCTCTATGAACGCGGGGCCGGCCGCATCGTGCTCCGGATCCGCAACGGCGTGCTCGAACTCGGCAGCCTGCAACGGCCCGGCTTCGGCTACGACCTGCCGATCCTCCACCAGGAGCGCGCGCCGCTCGGCGCGCGCGTCGCCGAGGTCCTAGAAACGTGAAATTCGACCCGCCCGGCCGTTTCCGCGACGTTGCGGCGTTCCGCGCCCGCTTGCGCGAGCTCGACGCCGGCTTCGACGCCGACGCCGACCTGCTGGCGGCCGACGGGCCTCTGGGCCAGCCCTACGCGCTCTGCGGGCACCGGCTCGGCAACCGCTTCGCGGTGCATCCGATGGAGGGCTGGGACGGCAGCGCGGAAGGCCGGCCGAGTGCGCTCACGCGGCGGCGCTGGCGGCGCTTCGGGGCGAGCGGCGCCGACTTGATCTGGGGCGGCGAGGCTTTTGCGGTGCAGCGCGACGGGCGTGCGAATCCCCATCAGCTGTACCTGCACGGCCCGGAGGCTCGCGCGGATCTCGAAGAGCTGCTCACCGCCTTGCGCGCCGGCCGTTGCGACGGCGCTGGCGGCGGCGGCGGCGATGGGCTGTTCGTCGGCCTGCAGCTCACGCACTCGGGCCGTTTTGCGCGTCCCGAGGGCGCTCCGGCGCCGCGGCCTGCCGCCCCGCATCCGGTTCTCGACGCACAGGCGCCCGCAACTCCGCTCACCGACGCCGAGCTCGAAGGCATCGGCTCCGCCTACGTGGAAGCGGCC
Organism: Planctomycetota bacterium; assembly: GCA_036396955.1. GTDB lineage: Bacteria > Planctomycetota > UBA1135 > UBA1135 > UBA1135 > DASWJW01. Next base: position 15,426 of record DASWJW010000266.1, on the reverse strand, counting down.
CGCACGGCGGCCGCCGCCGGATTCGATTTCGTCGACCTCAAGTGCTGCCACGGCTACTTGCTGCACGAGCTGCTCGGCGCACGCGCGCGCCCCGGCCCCTATGGCGGCAGTTTCGAGAACCGCACGCGTTTCTTCCGCAACCTGGTCGGGGCCGTGCGCGCGGCCTGCCCCGGCCTCGAGATCGGTGTCCGCCTTTCCGTCGGCGATGCGCTGCCGCACGCGATCGACCCGGCCACCGGCGTCGGCGCTCCGCTCGGCTGGCGGCCCGGCGAGCGGTGGGAGCACGGCTTCGGCATCGACGCCGCAGACCCCGAGAATTTCGACTTCACCGAGCCGTTCCGTTTCCTCGAGCTGCTGCGCGAACTCCGGATCGGCTTGGTCAACGTGACGCTCGGAAGCCCCTATTACTGCCCGCACCTGCAACGTCCCGCCGCCTATCCGCCGAGCGACGGATACCCGCCGCCGCGCGATCCCTTGCTCGAGGTCGCGCGCCATTTGCAGGCCACGAGCGCGGTCAAGGCGGCCTTCCCCGACTTGTGCGTCGTGGGCACCGGCTACAGCTATCTGCAGGAATGGCTTCCGCACGTCGCCCAGCACGAACTGCGTTCGGGCCACGTCGACTTCGTCGGCCTCGGCCGCATGGTGCTCTCGTACCCCGAACTGCCGAGAGACGTGCTCGCGGGACGGCCGCTCGAGCGCAGGGCCATTTGCCGCACCTTCAGCGACTGCACCACGGCTCCGCGCAACGGCCTGCCCAGCGGCTGCTACCCGCTCGACGCCGCCTACCGGGAACTCGAACAGGCCGCGGCGCTGCGGGCGATCAAGCGCGCTGCGACTAGACTCTGAGCGGGTCCGCAATGGAACTCGTCCTCTTCGGAGCCACCGTCCTCGCCGCAGTGCTGCTGCTGCTGTTCCGCGCGCATTCGGCGCGCGGAACGGCTCTCGGAATTGCCGTGCTGGTCCTCGGCGCGGCGGCGGCCTCCGCGGCCCTGTGGCGGCCGCACCACGACGCGCGCGTGGCGCACGCCCCCGCCGGGCGCGCGGACGAACTCTACGCGAGTTCGCAGCGCTGCCGCTCCTGCCACCCCGATCAGTACGCGACTTGGGAAGGCAGCTACCACCGCACCATGACCCAGCTCGCGTCCCCTGCGGCGGTGCTCGGAGATTTCGAAGACGTGATCCTCGAAGACCGCGGCCGCCGCTACCGCCTGCAGCGCGAAGGCCAAGACTACTGGGTCGAGCTCGACGACCCCTTGCTCGACACGCAGAACCTGCCGCCGAGCCACCCGCTGCGGCTGCGCCCGCCGCGCGTGCGCGAGCGGGTGGCGATGACCACCGGCTCGCACCACTTCCAGGTCTACTGGCTCCAGCGGCTGGGCATGGAGGACGACAGCGGCAGCTACTACCAGTTCCCCTGGGTGTGGCTGATCGAAGATGCGCGCTGGATTCCGGCTGTGGATTCCTTCTTGCGGCCCCCGCCGCCGGCGGACCAGCCGGTCGACATGCCGGTGTGGAACTACTACTGCCTGCCCTGCCACAGCGTCGCCGGACAACCGCAGCAGGTGCGCGACGCCGACAGCGGCCGGCGCACGGAGCACAGCCGCGTCGCGGAACTCGGCATCGCCTGCGAGGCCTGCCACGGCCCGGCCGAAAACCACGTCGAGGTCAACGGCTCGCCCCTGCGGCGCTACCGCTTGCATCTCGCCGACGCCGGCGATGACACCGTCGTCAATCCCGGGCGCCTGGACAAGGAGCGCGGAGCTGGAGTCTGCGGGCAGTGCCACAGTTTCGCGTTCCCCCACGACGAAGGCGAATGGACGGTGCACGGGAGTCCATTCCGCCCCGGCCAGGATCTCGACGCGGCGCTGCTCGTGGTGCGGACGGCCGAACTGTCCAGCAACCGGGAGCTCGCCCGCTGGCAGCGCCGCGACCCCGGGCTCTTCGCGGGCGGTTTCTGGAAAGACGGCACGGTCCGCGTCGCGGGCCGCGAATACAACGGCCTGCTCGAGACCGGCTGTTTCCAGCGCGGCGAGATGGACTGCTTGTCGTGCCACACGCCGCACGGCGACGACCCGGACGACCAGTTGAAGCCCGGCATGCGCGGCGACCTGGCCTGCCTGCAGTGCCACGAGAGCCGTTACCGGCAGACCGCGCATACGCAACACGCCGTGGGTTCGCCCGGCAGCCGCTGCTACGACTGCCACATGCCGCACACGACCTACGGACTGTTCACGGCGATGCGCAGCCACCGCGTGGACAGTCCGAGCGCGGCGAACAGCGCCGCAACCGGGCGCCCGAACGCCTGCAACCTCTGCCACCTCGACAAGCCGCTCGGCTGGACGGCCGCCAAGCTCGCCGAGTGGTACGGCCAGGAGATGCCTGCCCTCGATGCCGAGCAGCGCGAGCGCTCGGCCGCGCTCCAGTGGCTGCTGGCAGGCGACGGCGCGCAGCGCGGCGTCGTCGCCTGGCATCTGGCTTGGGAGCCGGCCATGCAGGCCTCGGGGCGCGGGTGGCAAGCGCCGTTCCTCGCCGAGCGGCTCGACGATCCTTACTCGGCGGTGCGCAAGATCGCCGGCAACGCGCTCCGCCTCCAGCCGGGCTTCGAGGACTTCGACTACGACTTCCTCGCCCCGCCGGTGGTGCGGCGCCGGGCCGCCGACGCCGCCTTCGCGCTCTGGAACGCCACGGGCCGCGAGCTGCCCAAGTCTCCTGCGGCGGCCTACTTCCGCGCCAACGGTTCCCTGGACCGCGGCGCGCTCGAGCAGCTCGCCCGGCGTCGGGACGATGCCTCGGTAAGAATCAGCGAATGAGTACCGCCTCCGCCGAAACGGCCCGCCATCACCTCCGCTTCGGGTGGTTCTCGCTGCTCGTGTTCCTGTCCCTCGGCGTGCTCCTCGAAGCCCTGCACGGCTTCAAGGTCGGCTTCTACCTGGACGTCTCCCAGGAGACCCGGCGGCTCATGTGGAGGCTCGCCCACGCCCATGGCACGCTCCTGTCCCTGATCCACCTGGCGTTCGCCCACGCCTGTGCGGTGGCGCCGGACTGGCCGGACAAACGCCGGACGCTCGCGTCGCGCTGCTTGTCGGCGGCGGGCGTGCTGCTACCGCTGGGCTTCTTCCTGGGCGGCCTGTTCCCGCACTCCGGCGACCCCGGCCTCGGCGTGCTGCTGGTCCCAATCGGTGCCGTCTTGCTGTTCGTCGCCGTCCTGCTCGCGGCACTCGGCGCCGGCTCCGCCCACCGCGGCGCCTGATCCGGATTCCGCCGCGGCGGGAACGGCTTCGAAGAACAGCAAGTGCTGCCAAGGCAGCTCGTCGAAGCTCGACTGCAAGCGGAAGCCGTTGGCGCCGAGTTCGCGGAGCAACTGCGCGCGCGACATCTTGTGCAGCCGCTTGATCGGCACTTCGGGATCTTCGGCGCGGAACTCGACCAGGGCCAGCCGGCCTTTCGGCTTGAGCGCGCGCCGCAAGCCGGCCAGCACGCGCTCGGGGTAGCCGAGTTCGTGGTAGACGTCGACGAGCAGGATCAAGTCGCAGGAGCCGGCCTGGAGCTGCGGATCCGCGAGGCTCGTCTGCACCGTCTGCACGTTCTCCAGCCCCGCGGCGCGCGCGCGCTCGGCGAGCTCGATCAAGAATTCCGGTTGCAGGTCCGCGCCGAGCGCTTTGCCTCTGGCGCCGACGGCCTTGGCCAGCCGCAGGGTGTGGAAGCCGTTGCCGGCTCCGAAGTCGCAGACCGTGTCGCCGGGCCGCACGCCGAGGGCGCGGTGCAGCAAGGCGACGTTTTCTTCCTTCTCGCGGGTCTCGCGCAACAGCCACGGACCTCCGCTCCAATGCATGGTGACGGCGATCCGGCGGCCGAGATACTCGGTGCGCGGCGGCGGTAGTTCCGTGGCCGGAGCGGCCGGAGCCGGCGGCGCCACCGCCGGTTCCTGGGCCCGCGCCGGAGCCGCGAGGGAACCGGACCAGCCGAAACAAGCGATCAAGAGGACCAATCCCGGGCCGACCCGCATGCCCCCATGCTAGTGCCGCAGGTGCCACGGGGCGCCGATTCGCTCCAGGTCCGTCCCGTGCCGGCCGATAGAGGGCCGCGGAGTCTTGCACCCCGTAGCCATGGTCAAGCGCATCCTCAACGCCTGTCCGAATTGCCGGCGGCAGTACGACGTCTCCGCAGTCGCCGCCGAGTCGGTCAGCTGCACTTGCGGTCGGATCTTCCAGATCGAGCGGCCAGACCCGCGGCATGCCGCGCAAATGCACTGCCACGTGTGCGGCAAGCGGGTCGCCATGGACGACGTCGCCTGCGTCTTCTGCGGCGACCTGGTCACCCTGGACGAGTTGCACGAGGACGCGCTCTGCCCCGAGTGCTTCGCGCGGCTGCCCGAGAAGTGCTCCTTCTGCGGCGACTGCGGCGTGCGCATCGATCCCCAGCCGGTCGGCCCGCCCCTGCCGGACCGCGACTGCCCGCGTTGCCGGCATGCGCTGCGCCGCCGCGTGGTCGACGGCCACCCGCTCGTCGAATGCGGCGCCTGCGGTGGTCTGTGGCTGAACCACAAGGTCTTCGAAGCCCTCTGCAACGAGGCCGAAAACGACGAGAGTCCGTGGGACGGGCATCACGAAGACGACGGCCAGCCCCACCCCGACCATGCGCCGGGATACCTGGACTGCCCCGACTGCGGCGACTTGATGAACCCGCGCAACTTCGGCGGCAGCTCGCAGATCATAGTCGACTTCTGCCAGGCGCACGGCGTCTGGCTGGACCGCGACGATCTGCACAGGGTGCTCGACTGGCTGCACGGCGAGGCCAGGTCCGACGAGCCGATCGGCGGCATCGGCAAGCACCAGCGCGGCCGCCGCTGAGAAGCGCAAGGCGCCGGACGGCAACGCCTACGCAGCCGGCGAGCTTCAGCGCCCGGCCGGCGTCGCCGGCGGAATCCGCACCAGCGTGTAGTAGGCCTGCGCGTGCAGCAGCGCGCGGCCGTCGGGGGCGCGCACGCCGGCGGCGATCAATTCGTGCACGTAGCCCTCGCGCAGGCCTTCGACGTGCAGGTCGACCGACAAGCCGTCGGCGGCGAGTGCGGCGGCAGCGACCGCCAGCGGCTGCACGTCGCTCTCGGGGCTCCCATAGTCGCTGTGCAGCTTGTAGGTGTAGCTCTGCAACGCGTACGCGGACGGATCGGCTGCGGTCGCCGGGTCGGCCGGCTGCGTGAAACGCAAGCGGAAGCCGTCGGGCAGCGCGGTCATCGCCTGGATCTCGAACGGCACCGCGCCGGTCCACTCGAGGCGCTGCAAGCCTTGTTCGCTGCCGCCGCGCGAGCCCCAGCCGCGGTTGGTCATGCCCGCCAGCAACGAGCCGTCTTCGCCCCAGGCGACGCGCACGATGCCCGACGCGAAGCCGTACTTGAACGGGTAGCACGCGCCCTGCCAGCGGCCGCCGACCTGCTCCAGGCTGACACGGATGACCATGGCGTGGTGCTGGTCGCCGACGAAGACCTGGCCGGCGAACGGACCGAAGGCGCCGGCCGACGTGTCCCAGACGAAGCCGGAGGGCGACTTGCCCATCTTGTCGTAGGGAAACCAGACCGCCGGCAGCTTGAACGCAGGATTCCGCGTCGCGTAGTCGGGCATCAGCATCCCGCTCGGCGGCTGCTCGACGGGCGCGACGCGCGACTGCGGCAATTTCGCCGCCGCGATCCCCCACGGATGGCCGTGGAAGTCGCCGACCTCGAGGTGCGAGAGCTTGCTCGCGCCGCACCACTCGCCCTGGTTGTCGGTGTAGAACATCTCGCCCGCCGGCGAGGCTTCGATTCCGGCCGGCGAGCGCAGTCCGGCGCAGACGCCCTCGATGGAACCGCCGGGCGCGATGCGCAACGCCCAGCCGCGCCAGTCGACGCGGCCGAAGGGTTCGTCGCCGAAAGGCTTGTTGGTGGTGATCCACAAGTTGCCTTCGGCGTCGAGACGCGGTCCGAAGTTGTACTCGTGGTAGTTGCCGCTGATCTTCCAGAAGTCGCAGACGGTCTCGAACAGGTCGGCACGGCCGTCGCCGTCCGCGTCCTTCATCCGCGTGAGTTCGCCGCGCTGCGCCACGTAGATCCAGCCGCCGTGGGCGAGCAGGCCCAGCGGCTCGTGCAGGCCCCGCGCCCACAGGTCGAACTGCGGCGCGGGACCGTAGGCGTCGCGGATCCGCCAGACTTCGCCGCGACGGGTGCTCGCCAGCACCGAGCCGTCGCCGAGCGCGAGCAGGCCGCCGACCTCGAGCGCCACGGCCTTGGGAGTCGGGACGTCGACGATCCGGTAGTAACGGGATTCGGCCGTGAGAAGTTCGGGCGCGGCCTCGACCACGTCCTGGGCCGCGAGCCGGGATCCGGCGAGCACGCCGGCCAAGCCGGCAACGAACAACAACCGCGGGATGCGCGTTTCCATGGGCCTACCAGCTCAGCTCCAGTGCGAATTCGTCTTCGTGGAGGACGCTCCCGGCCGCCGTCTTGCGCAGCACCGTGGCGATCAGGAGTTCCTGCTGTTCGTTCCCCGCCGCGTCCGGGCGGGTCCGCAGCACCACGTTGCGCGGCGTAGCGGAAGGATCTTCCAAGCGCACGTGCAGACGGCCGTCGACCAGCCACTCGTGTTCGCCGACCGCCTCGATGGTCTCGCCGACCGCCGCGCGCAGCCACAGCCGCGGCGGCGCAGCCGCCGCCGTGAGATGGAAGCGGCGCAAGAGCCGCGGGCCGCCGGCGGCGAGGCGCGGCAGGTCCGTTTCCGTGATCCGCGCGAATTCCACCACCTGCTCGCCGCGGCGGCGGTCGATCGCATAGCGGAATCCAGGCACGCCGGCGACGTCGAGGGCGTAGCCGAGCATGCGCGCGTTCAAAGCCCCGCGCTGCGGTGCCGGCTCGGGCCAGCGGCTCAGCTGCCCGTCCGCGCGCCACGCCAATTCGGCGAAGGCGATCCCCGGCGGCAGATCGAGCACCTCGCTGCCCGAGGGCACCTCTAGCGCTCCGGCGCGCCCCACCCAAGTGCCCTGGGCATTGATGAAATCGCCCTTCCAGGCCTTGGCCAAGCGCACGCCCTCGCGGTCGAATGCGACGTGCAGGCGTTCGGGGTAGCCGACGCACAAGGTGCGTGGCGAAACGCCCGCGAAAAAGGTCGCGAACAAGTACGGTTCGGCGGTCGGCACCAATTCGAAAGCGCTCGGGTCCGGCTCGAGCCCGGGCGGCGGCGGCATCGCGTCGCCGAGCGAAAGGTACGACCACACCGCGTCGGCCTGGCGGTGCGGATCGCCGTCGAGCACGTCGGGGAAGTGGCGCGCGCCCTCCCACCAGAAGGCCGGCATGCGCGAATTCATGTTCAGAGCGTCCGGGTCGAGCAGCAGCTGGCGGAACCAGCCGGGCCGCAAGCGCGCGTAGGCCTTGTCGAGCGCGACGGCCGGAATGCCGAGCGAGCGGAGCTTGCCGACTCCGTGGCAGTTGATGCAGGCGAGGCCGTCCTGGCCGACGAGCCAGCGGCCTGCGGCGACGATCTCCTCGGAAAACTCCGGCTCGTCGAGGTCGCCTGGTTTGGAGTCGGCTTCCGCAAAGGCCTCCGCCAGGCCTTCGAGTCGCGGAGCTCCGAAACGCGGCATGCGCGTGGCCATCGCGGTCCGCACCGCTTCTTCGCCGGCGAGCACGCGCGCCAGCGCGGCCGGCCGCAACTTGCCCCCCACGCCGTCGAGCCGCGGCGGGATGCGGCCCTCGTCGCCGAGGTCGCCGTAGTCCTGGATGGTGAAGTACGCGCGCCGTTCCGTCTCGGGGCTGCCCATGCCGCCGCGTTCGTGACAAGCCAGGCAGCGCAGCCGTTCCATGCGGTCGGCCACGAGTTCGGCTGCGGTCTGCGCTTCGGCGAGACGCGGGCGGTCGGCGAGCGCGGCGCGCAAGGCTGCGCGCTGGGCCGGCTGCAGCTGGAAGTCGGGGACTCCGGGCGGCGGCGCCGGCAGCAAGCAGTTGCCTTCGGGGTCGTCGAGGCGCAAGGCGGCGAGATCCGGGAAACGGCCGGGCTCGGCCAGACCGGCGAGCGCGCCGTCGGGGGCGTGGCATTCGACGCAACCGAACTTGACGAACAGCGCCTGGCCCATTGCGGCCTGCTCCGGGTCGACCGCGAAACCCGGGACCGTGGGCGCGGCATAGCGCAAGCCGAGGCGCGAGAGCGCGGCCGGAGGGACCTCTTGTTTGGCGATGCCGGGCCCTTCCCAGTGCACCGCCAGGCCTTCGCCGCCGCTGTATTCGAACATGGTCACCACGATCGCGTGGGTGCCAGCGGCCAGCTCGACTTCGCCGGACCGCTCCTGCATGGCGTGGGTACCGTCGTTGTTCACCACCAGGACGCCATCGATCCACAAGCGCGATCCGTCGTCCGAAGTGGTGGAGAAGCGCCAGGTCCCGGATTGCGGAATCGCCACCAGGCCTTCGTAGCGCATGCCGAAGCGCTCGCCGCCCTCGATGAGCGCGAACCGGTCGCTCGTCCCGGTGCCGGCCGGCTCGAGGCCGGCGAAGTCGGGGGTCTCGCCCTGCCAGTCGCCTTGGAAACGGCTCCATGCGAGTCCGGGCACGGGTTGCGGCCCGTCTTCGGCCTGCTCACGCAGCAAGTAGGCGGCAAGGTCGCGCGCTTCGCCGCCGGCCAACGCGAAATCGGGCATGCGGCCGTCGGGGCGCACCTGGTGCGGATCCGTCAAGAAGCTCGCCAACGACGCCAGGCTCCACTTTGCGGCGAGTTCGGGGAACTCGAGGCGGGGCGAGGCCCAGACCGGGTCCGCCGCTCCGGCGGCCGGTTCGTCTTCGTCCTCGTCGTCGCCGCCGGCAAACGGATTCACGCCTCCGCCTCCGTACAGGTCGGGGTTGAATTCGGCGGCGGGCGCTTGCGGCAGGTGGCAGGCGACGCATCCGGCGGTGTGGAACAGCTTGCGGCCGCTCTCGATCCAATCCGGCGCCACGCCCGTCGGGTCGGCCGCCATGGGGCCGGCCTGGCCGACCAGGAAATGCGTCAGCGCTTCGGTCAGCACGGCTTTGGCCTGCGGCGGGAATTGCGCGAACATGTGCGGCATGTTGGTGCCGGGCCGTACGGCGCGCGGGTCGCGCAGGAACGCCTGGATCCACTCGGGAGCGAGGCGCGCGCCCACCGCGTCGAGCGACGGGCCGCGGCGCGGCTGCAGACGCGCTTCGACCTGCGGCGCTGCGGCGTGGCAGCGCGTGCAGGCGAGTTCGCCGAGCAGCAGCTCGCCGGCGTGGCGCAAGTCTTCACGCGCGCCGGAAGGCGGAGCCGGTGCGGCAAGCGCGATGGCGGCGCCGGCTGCGGACAGGAAAGCGGGGACGAAGAAAAGGCGCACGGAAACGGCTTGGGGAGCGCGGCGCTAGCTTGGTCGGTCCGGGACCGCACCAGCTGCCGATGACCGATCCGAAGATACGCGAGCGGAGCGACCTTGACGAAGTCCGTCGCGGTCTGCGGATGGCCCGGCCGCCGGACCCCGCCGAGCTCGCCGCGGAAATCGCCCGCCTGGAAGCTCTCGATGCGGCGCCGCCGTTGCGCCGCTGGGCCGCTTTCACGCGTCTTTCCGGCCCCGGATACCTGCAAAGCGCGATGACGCTCGGCAGCGGCACGGCGGCCTCAGCGCTCTTCGCCGGCGCGGCCTTCGGCTACGAACTGCTCTGGGTGGCCCCGACCGCGATGCTGCTCGGCGTGATCATGCTGTCCGCGGTCGGTCACCAGACCCTTTCGACCGGGATCCGGCCGTTCGACGCCATGCGCCGCTTCGCGGGGGCTCCGCTCGCCTGGGCCTGGGCGATCGGCGCGCTCCTCGCTTCCGTGATCTGGCATTTCCCGCAGTACGCAATGGCCGCGGGGGTCCTCGGCGACCTGGGCGAGCTCGCGGGCATCGGCACCGTCCCGCCCGCGGTACTCGCGGGCGTGATCCTGGCCTGGGCGATCGCTCTTTCGTCGCTCTACGGCTCGAGCCCGCGGCTGGTGCGCACGTACGAGCGGCTCATCAAGCTCATGGTGTGGGGCATCGTGCTCTGTTTCGGCGCGGTCGTCTGGCGCACCGGCATCCACGACTGGGGCGCCCTCGCGCGCGGCCTGATTCGGTTCCGGATCCCCGGCGAACGCCACGGCATCGCGGGTCTGACGCTGGTGATCAGCGGGCTCGCCGCTGCGGTCGGGGTGAACATGGTGTTCCTGTACCCCTACAGCCTGCTGGCGCGCGGCTGGGGGCGCGCGCACCGGCGCCTGGCGCGATTCGACTTGATCGCGGGCATGTTGCTGCCCTACACGCTCGCCGCATCGCTGATGCTCATCGCCGCGGCCAACACGATCCACGCCAGCGGCGACTTCGCCGGCACGCGCTTGTCGCCGGTCGAAGCCGCGCAAATCCTCGGCGGCGAGCTCGGCCCCACCACGGGGCGCTTGATCTTCGGGCTCGGCGTGCTCGGGATGGCGTTGTCCTCCATCACCTTGCACATGCTCGTCGCGGGCTTCGTGGCCAGCGAAGTCTTCGGCTGGACCGTCGGCAGCCGGCGCTACCGCCTGGCGACGCTCATTCCGATCCCCGGAGCTCTCGGTCCGATCTTCTGGTCCAAGATCGCCGTCTGGGTCGCCGTGCCGACCAACGTGATCTGCGGTTTCCTCCTGCCGGCGGCGTACATCGGCTTCTTGCGACTGCAGCGCAGCCGCGCGTACCTGGGCGCGGACCGGCCGAAAGGCGTCTTCGGCAACGCCTGGTTCGGCGGCATGCTCCTCTCCACCCTGATCCTGATGGTCTTCCTGGGCTGGTACCTGCTCACCGAGGGACCCGGCTGGCTGGACCGGATCGGATGAGCACGGCCCGCGTCCGCGCGCCCGGCCGCGAATTCGTCCTGGATGACGCCGTGCTTGAGCGCGCGCAGGCGGCCCGTCCTGCGCCCGGTGCGACCGGGCCGGCGCCCGCGCGTCTGGTGTTCGCCGCCGCGCACTTGCCGATGCTGCCTGGATATGCGCATGCCGCGCCGGCAAGCGCCCTTGCCGCGCACGTCGACTGGGCGGGCGCCGATGCGGTACGCCTGCACTTGGACGCATGCGGCTTCGGCGTCGCCGAAGCGATGGACACGGCGCAGCGCTTCGAGATCGGCTGGGATCTCGCCGCGCAGCTCATCTGCCGCTGCGGCGCGCTGCCGCTGACGCGGCCCTGGGTCGCCGGAGCGGCGACCGACCACCTCGAAACGGTGCGCGGCCCCGCCGACCTGGTCGAGGGCGTGCTCCACCAGATCGAAGTGATCCGCGCGGCCGGCGGCTGGCCGGTCCTGCTGCCCATGCCCTGGCTCCCGCGCAACCACGCCCCGCCCGAACAGTACGTCGAGGTGTACGCCGCGATCGTGGCGCGCGCGGAAGGCCCGCTGTTCGTCCACTGGCTGGGCGACATGTTCCTGCCGGAGTTGCGCGGCTACTTTCCCGGCGACAGTTTCGCGCGCGTGATGGCGCTGGATCCGGCCAAGGTGCGCGGCGCCAAGATCTCGCTGCTCGACGCGGAACTCGAGGTGCGCTTGCGCCGCGACTTGCTCGGCGATGGGCAGCTGCTGCTGACCGGCGACGATTTGCACTTCGGCCGCCTGATCCTCGGCGGCGCCGCCGGAGGAGATCCGCCCGCCACGGCTCCTGTGCCGCTCGGCACGGCGCGGATCGCCGGCCACGCGGTCCCTGTCGGCGACTTCAGCCACGGTTTGCTCGGCGTCTTCGACGCGGTGGCCGCGCCGATGCAGCTGGCGCTCCAGGACCTCGCGCGCGGCGCCGCGGCCGATTTCCTGGACCTCGCCGCGCCGTGCGAAGCGCTCGGCCGGCACTTGTTCGCGGCTCCGACCGAGCACTACAAGGCCGGTCTCGCCTTCCTCGCCTGGGTGAACGGCCGCCACCAGGCCTTCCTGCTGCCGCGGCGCGCCGAAACCCGCCGGGACCTGCCGCATCTGCTGCGCGCGGCGGAGCTGGCTTCCGCGGCCGGCGCGCTCCAAGACGCTCCGGCCGCTGCGGCGCGTTTGAACACCTTGCTAGATTCGGCCTGATCGATTGGCGGTCGCCTCCCTCCTACTCGCCCTGCTCGCGCCGACCGCCTCGGCGGGCCTGCAGGAGCCAGCGCCCCTCTCTGAACGGGTGAGCGCGTCCACCGGACGCGGGATCCGCTACCTGCTCGACCACCAGTGGCCCGACGGCGCCTGGCGGATCATGCTCGAGCACAGGAACCAGCATGAAGGCGCGACGGCGCTGGTCGCCTATGCCCTTGTCAAGGCCGGATTGCCGCACGAGCACTCTGCGCTCACCCGGGCTCTGGCGTTCCTGGAGACGCGGCCTCCGCAATTCACCTACGACGCCGCGATGCGCTGTCTGCTGCTCACGGCGCTGGATCCCGAGGCCCATCGCGACCGCATCCTGCGCGCGATGGAGGTCTTCGACGAGACGCCGCGCATCTACTACACCTATCAAGGAGCCCCCGCCGGGGCCGGCGGCGACCTTTCCAACACGCAGTTCGCGGTGGTGGCGCTGCAGGCGCTCGAGCGCGTCGGGCACAGGATTTCCGACGAATCGTGGCTCGAGCTGCTCGAGACTTTCGTCGACGCGCAGCACGCCACGGGCGGCTGGGGCTACGGCAACGGCGGCGAACCGACTCCGACCATGAGCCTTGCCGGCTTCGCGTGCCTCGCAGCTTGCCGCAACGTACTCGCCGGGCGCGGGGCGAGGGACAAGGTGCTGGCTCCCGCCGACGCCGCGCTCGACAAGGGGCGGGCCTACTTGTCGGCCCATTGGATGCTGGACGAACCCCGGGACGTCGGGCCGTTGAACCGCTGGTTCTGGTACGGCTGCTACGGCTTGGAGCGGGCCATGAGCCTGACCGGCACCGACCGCCTGGGCGAGCACGACTGGTACGCCGAAATCGCCGAAGCGGTCCTCGCCGGCCAAGGGAGCGCGGGCAACTGGGGCACGCCGTGGGCCGACGAAGACGTGAGCACGGCGTTCTGCCTGCTCGCGCTCTCGCGCGCGACGGCCGTCGCGGCGACCGGCCAGAGCGCCCCGAGCAAGGGCTTGTTCGAGTACCGCTGGAACACCCAAGAAGCGGAGGCCGAGTTGCGGATCACCGCCGTGGGCGCGCCCCGGACCATGGTCTTCGTGTCGGGCGCGAATTCCGCCGAACTGGCCGAGTACGTCTGGCCCGAGGACAGTGCGCTGCGCGTCTTGCGCTTCCAATGGCTGATCGACGGAAGCGTGCTGCAAGAAGTCCGGCGCACGCCCGCTGAAGCTGCAGAAGCGGCGGCCAGCGGACAGCCGATCCGTTTCGAGCATGAATTCGACATGCCCGGAAACGGCAGGCACACCTTGCAGGCGCGCATGTGGGTGCACATTCCGTCCTGGGATGCTTCGGAACCGCTGGAGATCGAGTCCCCTCCTCTGCCGGTCGAGGTCTCGGGCATGTTCGAGGAGCGCCACGCCGTCGAGATCGAGACGCAGCAACGGAGCATCCGGTTTCCCAACGAACTGCAGCGGACCATCAGCGCCAGCAGCGAGCAGGGCGGCGCCACCGCGGACCGCGCTTTCGACCGCTACCAGGTGACCTCGTGGCAGTTCACCGTCGAGGACCCGGAACCCTGGGTCGGCTTCGAGCTGCGCAAGCCGGTGACGGTGCGGAGCGTGCGGCTGCTGCCGGCGATCGCGACCAACCTCGACATGGCCGCGCTGGCGCGCCCCACCGAAGTGCGAGTGACCGTCAATGGTCAGAAGTTCGAGCTGACGATCCTGAAGGAGGAACTCCTCGACGGCGTCATGCTCGACTTCGACAAGGTCCTGCGCCTTCGGAAATTCGAATTGAGGGTTCTCGAACGGAAACAGGGAAGCCGCAAGAACCTCATCGGCGGCTTTCGCGAGATCGAGTTGCTGGGCCGCTGAAGGCTGGCGGTCGGCCGGCGGCTAGGCGCCCGTCTCCGCCGCCGGCAGCGCGATGCACACGTTGCGCGCCTCGGAGAAGAACTCCAGCGACCAGCGGCCGCCTTCCCGCCCGACGCCGCTGTCCTTCATGCCGCCGAACGGCACCCGGAGATCGCGCAGCAGCCAGGTGTTCACCCACACCATGCCGGTCTCGAGCGCCGCGGCGACGCGGTGCGCGCGTTCCAGGTCGCGCGTCCACACGGAAGCGCTGAGCCCGTAGTCCACGCCGTTGGCGATGCGGAGCGCCTCGGCCTCGGTCGCGAACGGGTGCACCGTCACGACCGGACCGAAGATCTCTTCGCTGGCGGTGCGGCAGCCGGGCGCCAGGCCCTCGATCAAGGCCGGTTCGAGGAAGGCACCCCCGGCCAGCGGTCCGGCAAGGCGCGGCCGGCCGCCGCCGCAGAGAATGCTGCCGCCTTCTTCGCGAGCGAGCGCCAGATAGCCCTCGACCTTGTCGCGGTGCGCTGCCGAGATCAGCGCACCGATCTCGGTGTCTGCGGCCGCCGGATCGCCGATCCGCAGCGCGCGGATCCGCTCGGCGCACGCGGCGACGAATCGCGGGTAGATCGCCTGCTCGACGAGGAGCCGGGAACCGCAGAGACAGACCTGGCCCTGGTTGGTGAATCCGGCCCGCACGGCGCCCTGCACCGCGGCGTCGAAATCGCAGTCGGCGAACACCAGCGTGGCGTTCTTGCCGCCGAGTTCCAGCGAGAGCTTCTTGAAGGCCGGCGCAGCGGTCGCCGCCACCTGCCGCCCCGTTGCCGTGCCGCCGGTGAACGAGATTCCCGCGACGTCCGGATGCGCGACCAGCGCCTGGCCGGCTTCGGCGCCCAGACCCTGCACCAGGTTGAAGACTCCAGGCGGCGCGCCGACCGCGGCGAAGACCTCGGCGAGCGCGTGCGCGGTGAGCGGCGTGAGTTCGCTCGGCTTGGCCACCACGGCGTTGCCCATCGCCAGGGCCGGCGCGGTCTTCCAGGACAGCAAGTAGAGCGGCAGGTTCCACGGCGTGATCAGCCCCACCACGCCCAGGCGGCGGCGCAAGGTGTAGTTGAGCGCGCCGGGCATCGCATGACAGGGCGTTTCGTCGTGACGGAGCGCGCCGGCGAAAAAACGGAAGTTGGCCACTGCGCGCGGCACGTCGACGGCACGCGCGAGCGCGACCGGCTTGCCCGTGTCGAGCGACTCGAGCACGGCGAAATCTTCGGCGCGTGCTGCGATTCCCGCAGCGACCGCGTCGAGGAGATCCGCGCGCTCGGGCGCCGCACAACGGCCCCAGGCGCCGTCCAGCGCGGCACGGCCGGCCTGCACCGCGGCCCCCACTTCGTGCGCCCCGCCGCGCGCCACGCGGGCGATCAAGGCGCCGGTGGCCGGCGCGAGGTCGTCGAAGCGCGCGCCGCCGAGCGGCGCGGAGAACGCGCCGCCGAGAAAGTGGTCGAGTTCGCGGACGCCGGCGGACACGGGAGCGCTGCTC
>DASWJW010000265.1:0-2833 GCA_036396955.1 Planctomycetota bacterium | reverse complement strand
CGTCGTTGGCGGGCGGCACCCGCTCTGCCCGCGCGGCGTACAGCGCCGCCCGGATTTCGGCGGCAACGGCCGCCGGTTCTCCGCTTTCGAGGCCGGCGGCAGCCGCGGCGGCGGCGAGCGAGGCGCCGTGGTGCAGGACCGAGGCGCCTTGCTCGAAATTGCCTTTCTCGGTCACGCCATAAAGCGTCGCGGCGAACCGCGCCCGCTCTTCGCCGAGCGTCTCGACGAGCTGGGCGGGGGTCCACACGAAGAACAAACCCTCTTCGCCCTCCGAATCCGCGTCGGTCGCGCTCCAGAAGCCGCCCGAGGGATCGCGGCGCTCGGCGAGAAGGTAGTCGCAGCATTCGCGGGCGATCCGCGCGAACTCCGGGTCGCCGGAGACCCGCCATGCGTCCAGGTAGGCCGGAATCAAGGTGCCCTGGTCGTAGAGCATCTTCTCGAAGTGCGGCACCATCCATTTGGCGTCGACCGAATAACGCGCGAAGCCGCCGCCGATCTGGTCGTACATGCCGCCCGCCGCCATCTTGCGGAGGGTGAACAGCGCCATTTCCCGCGCCTGCACGAGTTCCCCGCCCGCGCCGACGGCGAGCAGCCAGCGCAGGTCTTCGGCGCGCGGGAACTTGGGCGCCGACCCGAAACCGCCCCAGACCGAGTCGTAGGTCGAACGGTACGCCGCCACCCACGAGGCTTCCAGACGCCGCAAGGCGGGCGCGGCGGGCAAGCCGGTGGCGGGCGCCGCCGGCAGCTCGATCTGCAAGGAGTCCCCCAGGCGGTTGGCCGCGTCCTCGAGCTCGGGGCGGCGGGTGTCCCAGGCCTCGGCGATGCCTTGCAGCAAGTCGAGGAACCCCGGCCGGCCGTGCGCCGCGCGTGGGGGGAAGTACGTGCCGCCGTAGAAAGGCTTGCGGTCGGGGGTCAGGAACACGCTCATCGGCCAGCCGCCTTGGCCGGTCATCCGCTGAACTGCATTCATGTACAGGTCGTCCAGGTCGGGACGCTCTTCGCGGTCGACCTTGATGGCGATGAAATGCTCCTTGAGGAAGGCCGCGATCTCGGGGTCCTCGAAAGACTCCCGCTCCATCACGTGGCACCAGTGGCAGGCCGAATAGCCGATCGACAGGAAGATCGGCTTGTCCTCCGCCCGGGCCATGGCGAGCGCTGCCTCTCCCCAGGGGTGCCAGTCGACCGGGTTGTAGGCGTGTTGGAGCAGATAAGGGCTGGTCTCGTGGACCAGCCGGTTGGCGGTTGCGCCAGCGTGCGGCGGCGGAGGGGATTGGGGCGGGATCACAGGGTCCGGCTCCTGGGCCGGCGAGCAGGCCAGGACCAGGGCAAGGAGGCTGTTCGGGAACATCGGGACGGGAAGGTTCCTCAAGGCAGGAGGGCCAGGGGCCGCAGGATTGAATCCAACGCAAGCCTTGTGCCTGGAAGGAGATTCATGGAAGATACCGGCCGATGGGCTTTTTCCCTCGCCTCTTTAAGGGAGCGGGGTCCGACGGCAACCCGGCCCGCTCCCCGGAAAAAGCCCCTCCGGTCGTCCTTTCGACCGACGCGTTTGAATCACTGATCGACGCGATAGGGGCTCTGGACCAAAACATCCGAATTCTCAGCCAACAGTTGGCAGGGGACCGGACTGCACCTTCGTCGGACGGCCGTGGCCGACGAAGCGGAAAAGGCCGTGGTGGGTCGGAACCGTCTCGTAACCGGGACGGGGAAACCAACCGCAGCCAACGGCGTGGCTTGCCGAAAGCTCCGCCGGAAGACGCACCGACAGGCCCGCTCGTGGACTACCTCCGCGAGCACAAGGTTGTGGTGTACGAAGGCCAGGACGACCTCGCCTCGAACGAAGCCTATGAGCACTTGAGCCGCCATATCGGGCAGCACTTTCCGCTCGTCGCCGGCTTCTACGAAAAGGTCAAACGCGCCGTCGCGACCGGGCGAACCGCCCGCATCGACATCGACGGCCTGACGGAGCGTGAGCGGTCCGCCGCCGTGCAGCTCGGAACCTTGCTGCACCGGCACGGCATGCTCAAGGACTTCTATTACCACCGGTCGCCGCGGAAGACCTTGCGGGTCATTCCGACCCAGGATGGCGAAACCGCGCAATTCCTGACCGGCGGCTGGCTCGAGATCTACGTCGCCTGGCTGCTCGCGCGGCGCCTTCGAGCCCGTTTCAGCCCGAACTCGTTCCAAGTGCTGTTCAACGTCAAGGGCACGCTGCCGGACGGCAACGAGTTCGAGTCCGACATCATGGGCTGGGTGGACGGCCGCTTCGTCTGGATCGAGTGCAAGACCGGCAGCTGGCAGGACTACTCGGCGCGCTTCAAGGGCCTGGTCGACGTGTTCGGCACCGACCGCCACACTTCGGCGCTGCTGCTGCTCCGCCCGTCGGACGCCAGCACACGCAAGCGGGCGACCGACTTGCTCAACATGCGCATGCTGGCGCTCGAGGAAGTCCAAGGCTTCATCGACACCTTCCTCGGCGTGAGCGCCATCGCCGGAGAAGACGACGATCTGATGATCGACGGTCTCGATTCGGACGAGGAGTTCGGAGTGGGCCGCGAGTCCAGCGGCAAGGCGCTCGCGGCCGCCGCGACCACCGCCACCAAGGAAACCGATGCGGAAGTTCGGTCTACGAAGACCGACGACGACGAGGCCGGATCCACCGGCAAGCGTCGGCGCCGGCGGCGTGGCGGCCGGGGCCGGGGCCGGCAGGCCATGGCGGCTGGGGAAGAAGGCCGCGAGGACGCGGCCACCGCAGACACCGTGGCTGCCGCTGGACCGCGGAGCGAAGGAGAGCGCCGGCGTACCAGCGGAAGCCGGCGCCTGCTCGAACCGG
>DASWJW010000264.1:0-4780 GCA_036396955.1 Planctomycetota bacterium | reverse complement strand
AGGCCACCAGCACGAACATCGCCAGGCCCCGCAGCACGCCGACGCCGCGCGTGCTGCGCAAGAAGCGCAGGATCGCGTAGATGCCGAGCGCGAGCAGGAAGATCTCCAGCACCGCCTGCATCGGGTTGGGCCCGAGCGTGGGCAGCAAGTCGGCCAGCGCGGGCGGCTGGAAAGGCGGCAGGGCGGCGCGGCTCATGCGAGCGCCTCGCGCGCGAGCGGGGTGGCGCAGTCGTTGTCCTCGGCGGGGGACGCGGCGGCGGGCAGGGCCGCTTGCGCGGCGGCCCAGGCCACGCGCACCGCATCCCAGACCGCGCCGCCGCGGTGCAGGCGCAGGACTGCGGCGCCCTGGGCCGCGGCGAGCGCCGCCGCGCCGGCCGTGCCGCCGTCGCGCTGGCTGGGCGTGCGGCCGGGAATCACGGCTTCCATGAAGGACTTTCGCGACGGCCCCAACAACAGGGGAAAGCCGAGCGCCCGCAACGCGCCGCAGCCGCCGAGCAACTCCAGGCTCTGGCGTGCGGTCTTGGCGAAGCCGATCCCGGGATCGACCAGGATGCGCTCGCCGGCGATGCCGCCGACCAGCGCGCGGTCGGCCCGCGCAGCCAGTTCGTCGGCCACTTCGCCGAGCAGGTGGACGTAGCTGGCGCCGGCGTACATCGCGCCGGGTTCGCCGCGCATGTGCATGAGGACCAGCGCACAACCGCGCTGCGCCACCACCTCGGCCATGCCGGGGTCGCCGAGGCCGCTGACGTCGTTGACCATCCGCGCTCCGGCCTGGAGGCAGGCGGCCGCGACTGCGGCGCTGCGCGTGTCAACCGACACTGGTACGGCGCCCTTGGCGAGCATGGCGACGGCGGGAAGCAAGCGGTCGAGTTGCTCCTCGTCGGCCACCGCGCCGGCACCGGGCCGCGTGCTTTCCGCTCCCAGGTCGAGCCAGCCGGCGCCTTCGTCGCAGCGCTTGGCCGCGGCCGCGAGCACGGCGGCGAGGTCGGGCAGCTTGCCACCGTCGCTGAACGAGTCCGGAGTGAGGTTGAGCACGGCCATCATGACCGGCTCGGGCCAGCGCTCCTGGTGCGCGGCGCGCGCGGCGAGCAGGCGCGCCGCGATCCAGTGCGCGCGGGCGACGGGTTCGTCCGGGTCGGCGGCGGCGCGGCGCAGACCGGGCGCCTCGTTGCCGGACTCCAGCCGGTAGGCCGTGGCGCCGTCGGGCAGTTCGCGGACCGGAACCGCGCCGAATTCAGCCAGCTGGCGCGTGCAAGCACCGGTGCGCGGCGTCGGTCCTCGCCAGAGCCCGGGGCCGACGGGCAGCGCCTGGTGCGACATGGCGTAATGCGGAATCTGCCAGGGTCGGACCACGCGCGCAGTCTACTCGCGTCAGGCGGGCGAAAGGCCCTCTTCGCCGGGTCGCGCGAAACCGCGCGGGTCCTTGGCGGGGCGAACGTCGCGGCCGGGGCGCGGCGCGCCCGATTCGGGCGCCGGCGCGGTCGGCGGCTCTTCGGGGCGCAGGTCGTCGAGCAAGGTGCCCGCCATGAGCCGTTCGACTTCTTCGCCGTGCAGCGTCTCGTAGCGCAGCAAGGCCTGGGCGACGCGGTCGACCGCTGCGCGGTTCTCGAGAAGGATGCGCTCGGCGCGGTCGTGGGCGGCCTCGAGGATGGTCTTGATCTCCTCGTCGATCTCGCGCACGGTCGCTTCGCTGTGGTCCTTGCCCACCGAAATCTCGGTGCCGAGGAACTCGCTGCCGTGGCGGTCGGCGAGGTGGACCGGGCCCAGGCGCTCGCTCATGCCCCATTCGGTGACCATCAGCTTGGCGATGTGGGTCGCGGTCTTGATGTCGTTGGCCGCGCCGGAAGTGATGTCGTCGCAGAAGATCCGCTCGGCGACTCGTCCGCCGTAGGCGACCGACAAGCTGTCGAGGATCTTCTTGCGGCTCCAGGTCAGTTTGTCCTTCTCGGGAAGGAACATGGTGGCGCCGATCGCCATGCCGCGCGGGATGATCGTGACCTTGTGCACCGGGTCGGTGTGCTCGCAGACCATGTTGACCACGGCGTGGCCGGCTTCGTGGTACGCCGTGATGACGCGGTCTTCTTCGTCCATCACGCGCGACTTCTTCTGGCGCCCGAACATGACCTTGTCGCGCGCTTCTTCGAAGTCGTCCTGCGCGACGTAGTCGCGGTCGGTCATGGCGGCGTGGATCGCGGCCTCGTTGACCAGCGCCGCGAGTTCCGCGCCCGAGAATCCGGGCGTGCCCTTGGCGATCGCCGCCAGGTCGACGCCGGTGGAGAGGCGCACCTTGGTGGTGTGCACGCGCAGGATCTTCTCGCGGCCCTTGACGTCCGGCAGGTCGATCACGATCTCGCGGTCGAAGCGGCCGGGGCGCAGCAGCGCGGGGTCGAGGACGTCGGGCCGGTTGGTCGCGGCGACGAGGATGATGCCCTCGTCGGTGCCGAAGCCGTCCATTTCGACCAGGATGGCGTTCAGCGTCTGTTCGCGTTCGTCGTGGCCGCCGCCCATTCCCGAGCCGCGCTTGCGGCCGACGGCGTCGATCTCGTCGAGGAACACGATGCACGGCGCCGACTCCTTGGCGACCTTGAACAAGTCGCGCACCCGGCTGGCGCCGACGCCGACGAACATTTCGACGAAGTCGGAGCCGCTGATCGACAGGAAGGGCACGTCGGCTTCGCCGGCGATCGCCTTGGCGAGCAGGGTCTTGCCCGTGCCGGGAGGGCCGACCAGCAGCACGCCGCGCGGGATGCGGCCGCCGAGGCGCTGGAACTTGCCCGGGTGCTTGAGGAACTCGATGATCTCCGAGACTTCGTCCTTGGCCTCTTCGATGCCCGCCACGTCCTTGAACGTGACGCCGGTCTTCTTCTCGGTGTTGTAGAGCACCGCGCGCGAGCGGCCGAAGGAGAGCAGGCCTTGTCCTTGGCCGCGCATCTGGCGCATGAAGATGAACCAGAACAGCGCGATCAGCAGCAGGATCGGCCCGAAAGCCGTGACGAAGTACATGAGCAGCGAGTTGCCCGGCTCCGTCTTGAGTCCGGAGGCGACGTCGAAGCGCAGGTCGCGGATCTCGGCTCCTGGCGCGTTGGCCTGGATCATGCGCGTGAGCGCCGCCATCTCGAGCGAGTTCGCGGAAGTGCCGACGACCTCGGTGTAGTGCGCGCCGGTGCCGTCGAAGTAGTCGACGAACATGCGCTGGCGGTCGAGCGTGCCCGCCGCGGGATCCTTGGGATCGTTCGGCTCGCGGATGCGCAGCGCGTAGGCGCGCGTCACCAGCCAGCTGCCGTCTTCGAGGTGCACGCGGAAGGTGTCGGGACCGACCGGCGCGGGGTCGAGCTTCTTGGCCTGCGCTTCGCGGATCTCGGCGTGGACCCGGGACGTGTCCGGGATCGTCACCTTGAAGCGGACTTCGGCGGTGGGGTCGTCCAGCGTGCCGAGGAGCGTTCCGACCAGCTTGTCCGGCGGACGCTCGACCACGGCCTGCACGCGGCCCGAATAGAGCTTGTACCAGAACAGGTCTTCGCCGATTTCGTCGGCGGGCTGGCTGGTGCCGTAGATCACCAGCAGCAGGATCATCGCCATGGCGATGATCAAGAAGGGGCCGAAAGGCTTGCGGCCTTCCTTGCGCTCCTCGCCGGGTTTGGGCGCGGGGGGGTTGGAGTCGGTCATTTTCGAGGCGGGGAAGCGGATGCAGACCGGAAACGGTCCAATGCGAGCCCTACGTCTATTACGACATGTTCCGCGATCTGGTCGAGCATTTCTGCCAACGCGCTGGAATCGCTTTCGCCTTCGGCGGGCAGGAATTCGAGCGAACGGATGATTTCACCGTTCTCGATCACTTCGTCGGCGGCGTCCAGGAGCTGCCAGGAGATCGCCACGCGCATGCTCCCCAATTCCGCGCCGCCGCCGATGGAGCGCACGGGGGCCGAGCGCACCGGGTCGCGCAACGCGGTGACCAGGCGGTAGTCGGCGGGACCGTCGGCGAGGCGGACGTCGAGCTGCCGTTGCAGGTCGCGGCGCAGCGCGCCGGTGAAGTCGGCCTCGATGCCGCGCCAACGGCTCTCGTTGCGCGCGGTCGGCACGGCGACGGTGCGGCCGGCGCCGACGCCGGGATCGAGCACGCGGTAGCCGCAGCCGGGCGTCAGCACGGCTGCGCCGGCGACCGCGAGGACCACGCGCTGGGCGAAGACCGGAATCAGTCGTCCTCGGAGCTCTCCGCCGCTTCGAACGGCGGATCGGGCGGCAGGTCCAGGAGCCTGGCGCTGGCCTCTTCGGCGGCCCTGGTCCCGGTCTGGCCGGCGGCGAGCCGGTAGTGGTAGCGCGCGCCGCGCACGTTGCCGATGTCCTCGTAGTAGTCGCCCACTTCGAGGTCGTAGCTGGCGAGGTTCTCCTCGAGCGCCGTGGCCGTGGTCTCGGCTTCGGCGCGGTACAGGCCCGAGGGATAGCGGCGCAAGTACTCGCGCAGCTGGTTGAGCGACTGGCGCGCGAGGCGCGCGTCGACCCAGTAGCCATCGAGCGACAAGTAGCCGGCCTGGCCGATGCGGAAGGTCGCGAGGTCGGCCCATTCCGAGTTGGCGTGGTAGCGCAGGATGAGCTGGTAGTCGTCGATCGCCTCCTGCCAGTCCTCGTCCTCGAAGTGGAATTCGCCAACGCGCGTGAGCGCTTCGGCCGAGTGCTCGCCGAGCGGCGAGAGCGTGGCCAGGTTGATCAGCACGCTGGCGCCGCGCGAACGGTCGGAGAAGATCCAGAAGACCTTGGTGCGGCCTTCGAGCAGGTCGAGGCC
>DASWJW010000263.1:0-3527 GCA_036396955.1 Planctomycetota bacterium | reverse complement strand
TCGTGTGGGCAGCAGGGCGGGTGAAATCGCATCGTTGGAGGCGACCAGCTACCTGGAGCTCGGTCATGTCAAGGCGACGCGTTCCACAGCACTCGTTACGCGAACATCAAGAACCTCCACCCACCCAGAGGGGCCAGCTTCCGGGGAGGGCGTCGCAAGGCGCCCTCCCCGTCCTCGTTTGGGGGCCTCGCGCGCCGTCCGCTACATTGAGGGCCCCGGCACCGCGCTCCGGCGCCGATCCCCGCAGTGGCCCCGCTCCGCCCGCTCTCGCTCGCCCTCGCCGGCGGTCTGGTCGCCCTGACGGCGGTCTGGCTGCCGGCCCAGGACCCCGTGCCCGCCACCGGTGGCGTCGACCTGTATCGCGACACGATCCGGCCGGCGCTCGAACTGCACTGTCTCGACTGCCACGGCGCGGTGCGGCCCAAGGGCGGGCTGGATCTGAGCACGCGCGAAGGGCTGCTGCTCGGCGGGATCGACGGGCCCTCGGCGGTGCCGGGCGACCCCGGCGCCAGCTACCTCATGACGCGCATCCGTCACGAGGGCGACGAGGACGGCATGCCGCGCAAGGCCGACAAGCTGCCCGAGCCGCTGATCGAGGCCTTTGCCGAGTGGATCCGCGCCGGCGCGCCCTACGAGGAATCCGCCGCAGAGCCAGGAGCGGCCGAGCTGGCGATCTCCCAGGCCGACCGCGCGTTCTGGTCCTTCCTGCCGTTGCAACGCCCGGAGCCGCCGGCGCACCGATCGGCGGAGCGGCAAGCCTGGGTGCGGACTCCGATCGACGCTTTCGTGCTCGAGGGCATGACGCGGGCCACGCTCGAGCCGGCCGCGCCGGCGTCGCGGCGCACGCTCGCGCGCCGCGCGTGGTTCGATTTGCTCGGCCTGCCGCCGGCGCCCGAAGAGATCGAAGCCTTCGTCGCCGACGAGTCGCCGGATGCCTGGGAGAAACTGATCGACCGGCTGCTGGCCAGCCCGCACTACGGCGAGCGCTGGGGCCGCTACTGGCTCGACGTCGCGCGCTACGCCGACAGCGGCGGCTACGAGTTCGACGTCGAACGGCCGACCGCGTGGCCGTACCGCGACTTCGTGATCAAGGCCTTCAACGAAGACCTGCCCTTCGACCGCTTCCTGGCGCTGCAGCTCGCCGGCGACGAGATCGCGCCCGACGATCCGTGGGCGCTTGCTGCGACCGGTTTTCTGGCGGCCGGGCCGACGATCAGCAACCAGACCACCGAGAAGAACCGCTACGACGAACTCGACGACATGCTCGCCACCACGAGCGCGTCCATGCTCGGGCTCACGGTCGGCTGCGCGCGCTGCCACGACCATAAATTCGACCCGATCCCAACCCGCGACTACTACCGCATGCTGGCGGCCTTCACGGCCTCCCAGCGGCGCGAAGCGCCGATGGCGACCATGGCGGAGCTCGCCGCCGCGGCAGAAGAGCGCGCGGCCTACGACGCGCGGCTCGCCGCGGCGACGGCGGTGCGGGACCGGTTCGTCGAAGGACTTCGCGAGAGGGAATACCTCCGGACCGTGGCGGCGCTGCCGCTGTCGGAGCCCGAGCGCGCGCTGCTCTCGCATCGCAGCGACCCCGAACGCACCTGGCGGTACACCTTCGAGGAGCCCGGCGAGGGCTGGCAGGAACGGACCTTCGACGACGCGGCCTGGCGGACCGGGCTCGGCGGCTTCGGCGAGAAGGACACGCCCAACAGCGTGGTCGGCACGCGCTGGAAGACCAAGGCGATGTGGGCGCGCAAGAGCTTCGAGTGGAACGGCGACGGTGCGGACTTGCGGCTCGTCGGCTACTACGACGACGACCTGGAGGTGTGGATCAACGGCGTGCAGGCCACCCACACCAGGGGCTACATCACCCAGTACGCGATCCTGCCGCTGTCCGAGGAAGCGCGCGCCGCGCTGCGGCCGGGCCGCAACGAAATCGCGGTGCACTGCATCCAGGATTTCGGCGGTCAGTTCTGGGACCTGCGGCCGGTGACCGCGGCGCTGGTCCAGGAATCGGGCGCGCGGGTCGCCGCGCTCGAGACTCCTCACCAGAAGCTGACCGAAGCGCACGCCGAGGCCTTGCAGCTGCCCGACGACGCATTGCGCCAACGCGTCGCTCCCGATGAGCTGGAGCAGTGGCTCGACTTCGACACGGGCATCGCCGCCGTCAAGCGCAGCGAGCCCGAGCGATTCGACAAGGTGCTCTCGATCACCGACCGCTCGGCCGACGCGGGCGATTCGTGGCTGCTCGAGCGCGGCAGCCCCGCCAGCAAGAAGGAGAAGGTCGCGCCCGGCTTCCTGCGCGTGATCACGCCGGCCGCCTCGTTCGCCTCGTTCAGCCCGGCGCCGCCGCCGGAGCCGCGCACCACGCACCGCCGCGAAGCCTTCGCGCGCTGGATCACCGACGTCGACCAGGGCGCCGGCCGGGTGGCGGCGCGAGTGATCGCCAACCGCATCTGGCAGGGCCATTTCGGCGAAGGCCTGGTGCGCACCCCGAGCGACTTCGGCGTGCAGGGCGACCGGCCGGCGGATCCAGCCCTGCTCGACTGGCTGGCCGCCGAGATCGTCGCCGGCGGCTGGCGGCTCAAGCGCATCCACAAGCTGGTCATGACCAGCGCGGTCTACCTGCAAGGGGCGCCTTCCGTCGATACGCGCACCGCCGACCCCGACCACCGCCGCCTCTCCGGCGTGCGGCCGCGGCGCCTCGAAGCCGAAGCGATCCGCGACGCCATGCTCGCCGTCGCCGGCACGCTCAATCCGGAAATGGGCGGCCCGGGCGTCAAACCGTGGATCCACCCCGACGCGATCGCCACCGGCTCGACCCAGAAGTGGCCGAAGGACGTGGTCGACGGCCCCGCCACGTGGCGGCGCAGCGTGTACCTGTTCCTGCGGCGCTCGGTGCGGATCCCGATGATGGAAGTCTTCGACGCGCCCGACATGAACGAGAGCTGCGCGCGCCGCAGCAGCACCACCACGGCGCCGCAAGCGCTCGCGCTGCTCAACAACCGTTTCGTGCGCGAACAGGCCGGGCATCTCGGCCGGCGCGTGGAGCGCGAAGCCGGCGCCGACCTCGGCGACCAGGTCGGGCGGCTGTTCGAAGTCGCGCTCGGCCGCGCGGCCACCCGCAACGAGCGCGCGCAAGGGATCCGCTTCGTCCGCAAGCAGGCCGACCGCTACGCCGCGAGCGCCGCAGGCGACGCGCAAGCCCTGGCGATGACCGATCTCAGCCAGGCGGTCTTGAACCTCAACGAGTTCCTGTACGTGGACTGATGACGGAGCCCCTGCAACCGCCCGACGCCGTTCCGCACGGCTGCAACCGCCGCAGCTTCCTGTCCCGCGCCGGCGGCGGCTTCGGCCTGACCGCGCTCACCGGCCTGCTCGCCGCGGACAAGCTGTGCGCCGCACCGGCCTCCGCGTTCCTCGAAGGCGGAGACCCGCTTGCGCCCAAGGACCCCCACTTCGCGGCCAGGGCCAAATCGGTCATCTACTTGTTCCTGTACGGCGGCCCGTCCGCCATGGACACTTTC
>DASWJW010000262.1:0-2209 GCA_036396955.1 Planctomycetota bacterium | reverse complement strand
CGCGCGCAACCCTCAAGGCTCGGCCGGCCTGCAGGAATTGCAAGCGGCGCACGGCGCGGCGTTGCGCTGCCTGGCCTGCGACGTCGGCGACGATGCGGCGGTGGCCCACGCCGCCGCAACCGTCGGGAAAGCCGGCGGCTTCGACCTGCTGCTCAACAACGCCGGCATCTCGCGCGGCCGGCGCGCCGGCGTGGACCAGGTCGATCTGGAGGACATGCGGCGGTGTTTCGAGATCAACGCGCTCGGCCCGCTGCGCGTCGCGCGCGCGCTGCACGCGACGCTCGCCAAGGGAACGCGGCCGCGGCTCGTCAACATGACTTCGTTGATGGGTTCGATCGCCGACAACAGCAGCGGCGGCTCCTACGCCTACCGCACCAGCAAGACCGCGCTCAACATGATCACGCGCAACCTCGCCCACGATCTCGGCCCCGGGTTGGTGGTAGCGGCCCTGCACCCGGGCTGGGTGCGGACCGACATGGGCGGCAAGAGCGCTCCGCTCGCGATCGATGCCGCGGTGGCGGCGATGATCGCCACCATCGACGGACTCGGGAGCGCGCACTCCGGCGCCTTCCTGGACCGCGACGGCGCGACCCTGCCTTGGTGAAGGCCCCCGCCGCCGGGCGGCCACGGCGCTAGACTCCGCGGCCGAGAGAGCCCATGTCCAGCCTTCCGACCGTCCGCCCCATCCGCACCGTTCTCGCCGCCACGGACCTTTCCGAGGCGTCCAAACCCGCTCTCCATGCAGCGGGCCGGCTCGCCGCCGCCCTCGGCGCCGAACTGCACGTGGTGCACGCCCTCGCCGACGCCCTCGACCCGCGGCTCGACTTCCTCACCGAGGAATTCGCCGCCAAGGTCCTCAAGGAGGCGCAAGACGAACTCCAAGCGATGTCCAGCGCCATGGGCGACGGCACGGCGGCACTCGTGAGCGTCGAGGTCCGGCGCGGCGTGGCGGTCGACGTGGTTCTCGAGGACATCAAGCGCATCAAGGCCGACTTGCTCGTGCTCGGCACGCATGGCCGCACCGGCCTTGAGCGTCTCGCGCTCGGCTCCGTCGCGGAACACTTGGCGAGCGTGGTGCCGATCGACGTGCTGCTGGTCCCCGCGGAGGCCGACGGCCCCTACCGCCGGCCGCTGATCGCCGCCCGCGACGACGAATTCTCCATGCGCGCCGCCGCCCGGGCGATCGCCGTCGCCGGCAAGCTGGGTTTCGAAGCCATCGATCTGGTCTCGGCGTTCGAACTACCCTACGGGTGGCACTACGTCGCCGGCGACGACGCTTCGCACCTCGAGCGCATGCGCGCGATCCGCTCGGACGGCCTCGCGCTGGCGATCAAGGCCCTGAAGGCCGCCGGCCTCTCCGGCGAGCAGGTGCTCGAAGAGGGCACCGCGAGCAAGGTCGTCAAGCAGACGATCGACCGGCTGGGCAGCGACCTGGTGTTCGTCGGTTCCCACAACCGGCCGGCCTGGACCGCCATGCTCCTCGGCGACACGGCGCGCAACATCGCCCACTCCCTCGACCGCGCGTCGTTGTGGCTGGTGCGCAGCCTGCCCGAAAAGCACCCTCTGCTCGACCACCTGCTCCGCGACCTCGGCTTGCGGTAGCCGGAGTGGACACACTGGTCTTCGCGTGTCCGGTCTGCGGCGAGCCCAACAAGATCCTGCCCGAGCCCGCCGACGGCGCGCAGCAGGAATTCGTGGTCGATTGCTGGGTTTGCTGCCGCCCCTTGCGCGTGCGCTTGGCGTTTTCCGGAGCGGACGATCCGGCCGGCGCGCCGCAAGTGGCCGTCGAGCTCGACGCCTGAGCCGGCCCGGGCCGGCCGCGAGCCGTCCGCGCCGAAATCGCGGTACAGCGCAAACTTGAGATTGCAGACCTTGGAATAGACCGCAGCGTGCAGCGTCTCGAGCGGTCCGGTCCGGGCGGCCGCAAGCCCGAAGGCCTGCTCGAGCTGCGCCTTGTCCCGGGTGCCGACGTCGACGTGCCATTGCCCCAGGCCGTCCGGGCCGAAACCGAGCTTGCGCCGCTGCAGGCTCCAATTCTCGATCGCACTCCGCGTGCGCAGCGCATCGAGCCAGTCGCGCACCGCGGCAGCGAATGCAAGGTCGGTGGCGCCGTCGCGCAGGTCGCACCAGATGTGGTAATGGTCCATTGGCACTCCGCGGTTCCGCCGAGCATAAGCGAAGCCGGGCGGCTCCCGGGAGGGAGCCGCCC
>DASWJW010000261.1:0-12471 GCA_036396955.1 Planctomycetota bacterium | reverse complement strand
TCGTGTGGGCAGCAGGGCGGTTGGAATCGCATCGGCGGGATTGACCGGCTACCTGGAGCCTGGTCATGTCCGGAAGACGCGTTCAACGGCGCTCGTTACCCCATTACCAAGAACCTCAAGCCACTCAACGAGGCCAGCTTCCGTCCGTGGAGTTCTCTGCCGGCAACGGCGGCGGCAGCACACGCTCGTAGCCGATCTCGCGCAGCCAGCCGTGCAGCGTCTCGAGTTGGATCGCCAGACCCATGTGGGTCACCACCTGCGGCCGGTAGCTGCCATGGGTGTAGATCTTGGCGAAGATGCCGACCAGTTCGAGCGTGTCCTCGAGGAACACGCCGCCGCCCGAGTTGCCGAAGTAGGCCGGGCTGGACAGCATCCAGAAGTCCTTCCCGTCGAGCTGCCAGTCTTCGCGCGTGATCTGACCGTGCGTCGCCTGGGTGGCGGTGCCGAGCGGGCAGCCGACGGTGTAGACCGGGTCGAAGACTTCGACCGTGCGGCCGAGCGGCGCGAGCTGCGCCACGGCCGGCAATTCGACCAACGGCCGCATCTCGAGCAGCGCCAGGTCGAGTTCGGCGTCGTGGGCGACCATCAGCGAGTTGAACTCCATGCGCGCGGCGCCGCCATCGGAGATGGTCTTGATCGGCTCGCTGCCAGGGTCGGTCGGGGTGCCGCGTTCGGCCAGGATGTCGCGCACCACGTGGTAGCTGGTCAGCGCCAGGTAGTAGGAGCCGCGCGAATCGCCGCCGCGGTGGATCAGCACGGCGCTGCCGACCGCGTCCTGGCCGGTGATCTGCAGCACCGGATCGAGAATCCTCTCGCGCAGATGTTCGCGGTAGAGGTGCGGGTCGGGCTCGGTGGTGCGGGCCACCAAATCGAGCTCGGTGTCGCGCAGGTCGCGGCGCACGAGCGCGAGGTCCTTCTCGAAACCCGCGAAGCGCGTGGCGGAAGCGTTCAGCCCGGCCACGATGCGCTCGCTCTCGGCGCGCTGGCCGGCGAGCGTCAGTTCCTGCTCGGCGATCCGCTCGCGCAGTCCGCTCTCGACGGCATGCGCGTCGTCCGCGGTGCGTTCCAGGCTCTCGAGGGCGGCCGTCAGCCGGCTCTCCATCGAAGCGACGCGGTGGACGCTGTCGAAGATGGCGCGGCGGTCCGCGGCGCTCCGGGGGTCCGCCGAGGGCGGTTTGAGCAGGGCCGCACCGCTCAGGGAGAGCGATGCGGCCAGGAGCACCCCGAGCACGACCGAGGTGGAGCCGGACCGCGGCGCCGGGGCCGCGGGGGAAGCGTCCATTCAGCCTCCATCGGCCCTTGCGCCCGCCTTGGTTGAGGAAAAGGACGGCGCCGCCGGCCGGGGCGGACCCGGCCGGCGGCGCTCGGAGTCCCTTCCGGGACCAGAGTGGCCGGTCGACCTAGAAACTCGTGCCGACCGACAGCACGTAGCGGTAGGCGGTGCTCTCGAAACCCGGCGCGGGGGTGTTGTCCCAGGCGACGCCGACGGTGGCGCCGAGGTGCCAGGTCGAGTTCATGCTCCAGCGCAGGCCGATCTCGCCCGTGGCCGAGCGGTCGTCGCCGATGTCGAAAGACTGGAAGAACTCGGCGCGGCCCAGCAACTTCCAGTCGTCGTGCAGGTCGCTGTCGAGACGTGCGCCCGCGCGGCCGTTGACCGCCGCATCGCCGGACGGCAGGCCAACGTTGTTCTCCTTGAGCACGGACGGGCCGCCCTCCAGGCTGAACTCGGTGGAGTCTTCGTTCCAGTGCCAGGTGTGGCCGAGGCCGACGCCGGCGTCTTCGCGCAGGTCGAGGCCGTTGGGCACGTCGCTGCGGCCGGAAGCCTTGCCGTACAGGTAGAGGTTTTCGGTGTCGTCCAGGAAGCGGTGGTGCTCGCCCGCCACGCGGTAGAGGCGCGCGGTCGAGGTCGCGTCGCCGGTGGTCTGGTTGGTCTGGCGGACGCCGGCGTAGTTGCCTTCGAAGATCCAGCGGTACGCGATGTCCGAGTACTTGGCGGTGGCGTCGAAGTTGCCGGTGATGCTCTTGTTGTTGCCCGACAAGAGCGACAGACCGGCGTCGGCGGTACCCGACCAGGGGCCGTCTTGCACGGGATCCTGCATCGGAGCGAGAACCGCGAGCAGCGCGGCGGGAAGGATGGCGATCATGGTTTTTCGTAGTGGGGGATTGGAGGTCTTGCACGGCGCGCGGCGCCGGCGGGAAGGGGGCGTTCGGCCCGGCCTTCCCTTAAACGGAGAGGAGGCGCCGGCCGAAGCCGGCGCCTCCGAATGTTCCGTCGTCGGGTCCTACTGGTAGATGTAGGTCGACTCGGTCTCCGACACGGGGCGGTCGCCGAGCTGGAGGCTGGTCAGACTGATCTGCATCCGCACGTCGGCAGCTTCGCGGGCCAGGACCGTGAGGCGGTAGACGGCTTGGGCCTTGGGCGCCAGGGTCGGCAGCGGTTCGAAGGTCACGTTCCTGCCATTCACCGAAGCGTTGGTCGGACCGACCGCGGACACGAAGTCCATTGCATCGGGAATGATCGAGGTGATCTTGATGCTGCGGCCGGGCGACGAGCCCTGGTTGGTCACCGTGATCGTGTAGACCACGTTGTTGCCGACCTCGATCGGGTCGTAGTCGGTGTCGACCACTTCCAGGAGGATCGCCGGGATGCCCCGGACGTCGGTAGTGGCGGAGCCGGAGGCGGCGTCCGCGCAGTAGGCGGTGGCGGTGGCGTTGTTCACCACCCGTCCCGGCGCGTCGCCACGGACCGTCAACGAGACGGTGCGCGTGGCTCCCGGAGCCAGGTTGCCCAGGTTCCAGACCACTTCGCCGGCAACGTCGCTGCCGCTGTCGGAGGCGCTGACGAAAGTCGTGCCGGCCGGCACGAGATCACGCAGCACGGTGTCGCGGGCGACGCCGTCTCCGGTGTTGGTCACCGTGATCTCGAATTCGATCGGGCGACCGGCGAAGCGCTCGTCCGGTCCGGTCTTGGTCACGCTGAGCGCCGGCTGGCGGACAGTCGTGCTGACACAGGTCGGGTCGGTCGTCAGTCCGCCTTCCGCGGTCGCGGTGGCGCAGTTCTCGTAGGTACCGGGCCGCTCGGCGCGGGCGATGGCGCTGACAGTGCGCGACTCGCCAGCACCCAGGGTGCCGATGTCCATGGAGATGTTGCGGCCGCCGGCCTCGGAGACGAGACCGCTCGGCAGCTCGTCGATGATGCGGACGTTGCGAGCCGGCGCGTCACCGTTGTTCGAGACGGTGAACTCGTAGCGGATCGGGTCGCAGGCCATGACTTCGGCGGGGCCGGTCTTGACCAGCGAGATCGCCGGAGCCGTCAGGACGGTGTTCGCACAGGACTCGTCGGACAGAGCGCCGCCTTCGGCGTTCACCACCGCGCAGTTGCGGAAGCGGCCGGTGTGGGTGCCGCGGACGGTCACGCGCATCGAGCGCTCGGCACCGCTCGGCAGCTCGCCGAGGGTCCAGGTGAGGGTGTTGCCGTTCACGTCGGCGGCCGGTTGGCTGGAGACGTAGACGATGCCTTCGGGCAGCGCATCCACCACGGTGGCGCCGCGCGCCGAGATGGTCGAAGCGTTGCTCACCACGATGTCGTAGTTGAAGGCTTCGCCGACCGCGGCGGTCTCGGGAGCCGACTTCATGATGTCGATGCTCGGGGCGACCCACGGGCAAGCCAGGAAGTACGTGCCGAGCATGACTTGCGGCTCGCAGCACTCGGTGTTCTCCGGACGGATCACCTGGATCTCGATCTCGGTGATGCCTTCGGCGCCGGACACTTGCGCGAGGGTGGCGGTGGCTTCGCCGTTCGCGTCGGTGCGGACGCTGACCATGTCGCCTTGGCCGTTGAGGGTGGCCTGGGGGCCGCTCACGACGCGGAAGTTGACGACGTGGTTCTCGAGCGGCATGCCGTCGGAGTAGCGGTTCACCTGGACGGTGAAGTCCTTGGTGTCGCCGACGCGCATGGTCTCGCAGTCCGGGACGGTGACGCGCGCGTCACGCCATTGGACGGCGACGCTGTCGTGGCGGTTGTCCCAGTCGCGCACGCCGGCGGCCATGGCCATCAGGTGGCCGGTGCCTTCGACGGGCGACGCGACGCCGACCCAGGTCTGGCCGGGGCCGATGCGCAGGTCGTCCGAGGTGTCCGGCGTGCCCATGTCGAGCACGCGGGTGGTCGAGCCGGTCGCGGTGACCGCGGCCTGGCCGCAGCACTGACCACCGCAAGCGGGATCGGTGCTCGCGTCGACCTCGACGATGGCGCCGACGCCGCCCATGACCATCATCCATTCGACGCAGGCGCCCGCGACGGGGTTGCCTTCTGCATCGCGGACGGTGGCGACGACGATGTGGCGGCCACCAACGGGAAGGACTTCCGTGGTCGTGTCGAGCTGCATGCTCGCCGGTGCGGCGTACACGCGGCCTTCATCGCCGGAGCTGCTCTTCTTGGTGGGGGACGAACTA
Source organism: Planctomycetota bacterium (assembly GCA_036396955.1). Classification (GTDB taxonomy): domain Bacteria; phylum Planctomycetota; class UBA1135; order UBA1135; family UBA1135; genus DASWJW01. Next base: position 8,019 of record DASWJW010000261.1, on the reverse strand, counting down.
GCACAGGCACCGAGCCCGATGCTTGCGGCCAGGACGAGGCCCAGCGCGAATTTTTGATTGAGGAGTTTCATGAGCGGAGTCGCTGCTTTGAGGTTGGGTCCGATTTCCAGCACGTGGCAGGAAGGGACGCGGTGGGTCCGTCCGGAGGCTTCTCCGATCGGAGCGCCGCGGAACCCGAGCTTGGGGAAGGAAATCTGGGCAGAGGATGCGCCCGGTGAGCAATCAAGGGGGGACGCCCCCCGGAAACGCCCCGAACCGATCTCACGCGACGACGCTGGATTCGCCGTTGCGATACTCCACCGATGTCCCGCGGTTTGGGGGCAAGATTATGCCGTAATGCCGGTCAGTTCGTAAGACCCTGAACCCGCCTTTCACGGCTTTCTTTCGACAGACCGCGGTCCGCAGGCTGCGCGACCGGCAGCGAACGAGCTGACTCCGGCCCGGATCGGGGCTCGAGGCCGCCGGGGCAGGGTAATCCCCCTCGAAAAGCGACATCCAAACGTGGGGGGGTCGTCCCCGGCGCCGGCCATCTAGAATGGGTAGTTCCCGCCGGGGAATCCCATGCCTTACGCCAGCGTCGAAGCCGCGCTCCAAGACATCCGCCAGGGGCGGATGGTCATCCTCGTCGACGATCCGCGCCGGGAGAACGAGGGCGACCTGGTGATGGCCGCCGAGGTCGTCGACGCGCCGGCGATCAATTTCATGCGCAAGGAGGGCGGTGGCTTGATCTGCCTGGCGCTCGAGGGCGAGATCGTCGAACGCCTCGGCCTGCGCCCCCAGGTCGCCGAGAACACGTCGCGGATGGGCACCGCCTTCCTCGAATCGATCGAGGCCCGCGACGGCGTCACCACCGGCATTTCCGCCGCCGACCGGGCCACCACCATCTTGAAGGCGATGGAGCCCGATGTGCGGCCGGCCGACCTCGCGCGGCCCGGACACGTGTTCCCGTTGCGCGCGCGCGACGGCGGCGTGCTGGTCCGGCCGGGGCAGACCGAAGGTTCGGTCGACCTCGCGCGGCTGGCCGGACTGCGCGGCGGCGCGGTGATCTGCGAGATCATGAACGAGGACGGGACCATGGCGCGCATGCCCGAACTCGAGATCTTCGCGGCGCGGCACGAGTTGCGGATCCTCACCATCGAGGACCTCATCGAGTACCGCCGCCGCCGCGAGCGGCTGATCGAGCGGCGCGTCGAGGACGTCCGCATTCCGACCCCGTTCGGGGACTTCTTCGCGCACCTGTACCGCTCGCTGGTCGACGACAAGGAACACGTCGCGCTGACCTTCGGCTGGCCGCACGGGCCCGGCGACGCGAGCGTGCGCTTTGCGCCGCAGAAGGATCCGACGATGGTGCGCGTGCACAGCGAGTGCCTGACCGGCGACCTCTTCGGCAGCCTGCGCTGCGACTGCGGGCCGCAGTTCCGCGCGGCCATGCGGCAGATCGCCGAGGAAGGCCGCGGCGTGCTGCTCTACATCCGCCAGGAAGGGCGCGGCATCGGCCTGGAGAACAAGCTGCGCGCCTACAAGCTGCAGGACGAAGGCCACGACACCGTGCAGGCCAACGAGCTGCTCGGTTTCCCGCCCGACATGCGCGAGTACGGGATCGGCGCCCAGATCCTTTCCGACCTGGGAGTGCGCGGCATGCGCTTGCTCACCAACAATCCCAAGAAGCTCGCCGGCCTGAACGGCTACGGCCTGGAGATCGCCGAGCAGCTGCCGCTGCAGATCGAGGCGCACGAGCACAACCGCGACTACTTGAAGGCCAAGCGCGACAAGCTCGGGCACCTGCTGCCGCATCTCGACGAGTAATCCGGCCGTTTCGCGGCCGGATGGGCGCCGCGGGGCGCCAAAACGCGCCCGCGGGCCGGTAAATTGGAAGGAAGAGGCCCGCGCACAGGGGCGTCCCAACCGCGTGGCTCTCGCCCGCGCCATGACCGACCGGCACAACCGCCCGTCCCAGCCCGCTCCGGAGCCCGCCTCCGGCACGGGGAGCGGGCGCCTTGAGACGCTGTTCCGCGAGTTCGCGCCCAAGGTCTACCGTCTGGCGCTGCGCTGCGGGCTCGACCAGGCCGAGGCCGAAGACGGCGTGCAAGAGGTCTTTCTCAAAGTGCAGAGGCGCATCGACACCTTCCGGGGCGAAGCCGCGCTCTCGACCTGGCTCTACCAGGTCGCCCTGCACACATTGCTGGACCACCGCCGCCGGGTCGGCCGGCTCACTCGCGCCCAGCCGCTCGGCGAATCCGACGGCCCGCGCGAACCGGTCGACGCGTGCCGCGCCGGCGGACCCGCCGAGCAGGCCGTACGCGGCGAACGCCGCCTCCTGGTGCGCGAGGCGCTCGACCGCCTGCCCGCCAAATTCCGCGAGGTCCTGGTGCTCCGCGAGCTCGAAGGCCTGGCCTACCGCGACATCGCGCGCATCCTCGGCGTGGCCCAGGGCACCGTCGAGTCGCGCATCTTCCGGGCGCGGGAGCGCCTGGCCCGCGATCTCGGCCGCATGGAGGACGCGCTCTAGCCCCAAGCGGCGACGTGCCGCACATAACCATGGAATCCTGCCGCAAATGGAGCCCCCGTCTGACCGCCTGGCATGACGGCGAAGTCTCGGCGATGGAAGCCGAAGAAGTCCGCCGCCACTTGATCGATTGCGCAGGCTGCCGCGCGACCGCGAGCCGCTGGTCGCGCCTGGGCCAGGATCTGGCGTTGTTGCAGCCCGCCGGCCCGGACGCCGTGGCGATGGACCGCATGGTGCACCGATTCGAAGCCGGCCTCGCCGGCGAGGTTCTGTCGATGGCGCGCAGCTTGCACGTGTGGCGCATCGCCGCAGCGGTGCTGCTCGCGCTCGGCCTCGCCTTGGTCGCCGCCGAGGAATTGGTGCTGCCGCGGCGCGCCGAGGCCACCGAGCCCGGCCGCATCGAGCGCGAGATCGAGCGCGAAATCGTCGACTTGCTGCAGCGCCCGGTCACCGCTCCCGCACCTGCGGCGACCCAGCGCCGATGAACGCCGCCGGCCGCAGACTGCTGATTCCGGCGCTCGCGACCCTCGCCGCCGGATTGCTGCTCGGCTGGGTCGCGGGCCGGCGCAGCGTCGCCCCCCTCGAGCCCGGCCTCGATCCCGAACTGGCCGCGTGGCACGCCGCCGCGGTCGACGAGTTCGGACTGGTCGACGATCAGGCCGCCGACCTGCGGATCCTGTTGCGCTACTACGACCGGGAGCGTCGGCGGCTCGAATTGGCCCGCTTGCGGGTCCTCGAGCCCGAACTCGCGGAATTGGACGCCCGCTTCGAGCTGCTCATCTGGAACCGGATCCTGCGCGGCAAGCAGCGCACGCACGCCGCGCGACTGGTCGCTTCGCCCTACGCGCCCGCGGCGGCGCTTCCCGCGTCCGCACCGGACCGCTAACCTGACCGCGCCTTTGCAGCCATGGCCCGCTCGTTAGGAATCAGCCTGCAACCCGACGGCTGCAGCTTCGCACTGCTCGACGGCAGTGCCAAGAAGCCCGTGCTCAAGGCCTGGGGCTCGGTCGCGCTCGAACTCAACTCGCGCGACGGCGCCAAAGCGCTCGGCAAGGCGCTGGCACGGGCGCTCAAGAGCGCGGGCGTCGGCAAGACCGACCACCAGGTGCTGAGCGTGCCGTCGACCGAGGCGGTGCTGCGCGAACTCGCGCTGCCCTTCACCGAACGGGACAAGGTCCGCCAGGTGCTCAAGTTCGAGGTCGAGTCCGACCTCTACCACCTCGACATCGACGACGTCATCTGCGACTTCGTCGACTTGCACGACCAGCGCGCGACTTCGTCGATCCTGGTCTCGGCGGTGCCCAAGAGCCACTTGGAGACTGGTCTCGACGTCGCCGAAGCGGCGGGCTTCGACCCGCCGGAAGTCGAACTCGACCTCGGCGCGCTGCTGGCGCTGCTGGAGACGCAGAGCGCGCCGCCGGCCCCGGGCGAACTCGATGCGTACCTGCACTTCGGCCCGTCGCACAGCCTGCTCCTGGTCCGCGACAGCGAGGGCTTGCGCGCCGTGCGCGCCATGCCGCTCGGCTGGCGCGAGCTCGGGCGCGGCCTCGAAGACGCGGACGAAGGGATCGAAGCGGAGGGCGAGGCCGTCCTCGCTGCCGTCGAACAGACCGGGATCGGCGCGGAGGACGAGCTCGAAACCGCTCCCGGCGGCGCGGAAGGCGAGGAAGGCGAAACCGACGCGGCTCCTGCCGGGCCCGCCCGCTTCCTGGGGGGCGATCCGGCGCTGCCGGTGCGGCTGAGCTACGCCGAAGTCCTCGAACGCGGCCGCCCCGAAACGCGCGCGGCGTTGATCCGGCGCGTGGTCGGCGAGGTGCGGCGCGGACTCGCGGCCGTCAGTTCCAGCCCGGTCGCGCGCCTGCACTTGCTCGGGGCCAACCCGCCGGGCTTCGAAGAGGCGCTCGAAACGCGCCTTGGTGTTCCCACTGCGGCGCTGTACGGCGAGGGCCTGCTCGGCGCGGATCCCGCGGCCGGCGGCGGCGAGTCCGCGGCAAGCGTTGGCGGGTCTGCGGACCCCGTTGCGGTCGGTGCGGCGTTGCGCGGCCTCGGCGTCGGCAGTTCGCAGATGAACTTCCGGCAAGAGGAGTTCCGCTTCGCCAGCGGCTTCGAGCGCATCGAGGGGCCGGTCACCTTCGCCATGTTCGGGCTGCTCGCGTGGCTGCTGGTCTCGGCCGTGATCGACTACAAGAAGCTGCAGGTCGTGAGCGGCGACGTCGAGGGCTTGATTGCCTACGCCGAGCGCAAGATCGACCAGTACAACGAAGGCCTCGGCGAAGACCAGAAGCAGGACTGGACCGTGCGCACCGACACCGGCACGCTCGAGCCGCTGCGCCGCCTGCCGAGCCTCGCCTCGCGCATGACCCGCAAGCAGGAGGAACTGCACGAGCTGGTCGGCGAAGCCGGCGTGGAAATGCCGCAGTCGTGCACGGACGCCTGGCGCCTGCTGGTCTTCGAGCTCGACGGACGGATGAAGACCTACGGCGATCGCTGGATGGCCGAGAGTTTCCGTTTCGTCGCGCAGAGCAGCCGCCGCAACGAGACCGCCCACGTGCTCGCCACGCTTGGCCTGACCCTGTTCGGCGAGGCGCTGGAGTCCACGCGCGCGTTCGAGGAACTCAAGAACGGTCTCGAAGAACTGCCCTGGATCCTCAGCGTGGAGAACTCCGACGGTTTCGCCGCGGTCAAGGAGACCCCCGGCGCGCGCTTCGGCACGCTCCAGATCAAGATCGACGTCGACAAGGCCCGGGAGGCGGGAGCATGAACGGGCGCCAGACCCTGATGCTGCTCGGGATCCTGGTGGTGGCCGCCGCCATCGGCCGGTGGTGGGTGTCGAGCCAGCTCGACCAGAACACGGTCGCGTGCAGTGCGGGCCGGAAACAGCTCGAGACCGTGTACACCATGGTCGACGAGCTGAGCGACCGCCTGGCGAGTTCGAACGTCTCCAAGGACGAATCGGCGGTGCTCCGCCACTTCCAGGAACGCGCGATCGACGCGTACATGGGCACGGTGAACCCCAAGACGCGGACCAGCCCGCAACGGACCTACCTGGACCGGATCTACACGATCGATTTCGAGAAGGAAGCGCCCGAGTTCAAGCGCACGCAGATCGTGAATTTCCTCTGGAACGCCGAACTGGTGCCGCGGATGCGCTGCACCACCCTGGTGCTGCGCCCGGCCTCGCCCGGCGACAACCGGCGCCGCCAGCTCCCCGCCGGCGCCGAGCGGCCGGACGTCTGGCAGATCGAAGAATTGATCTTCACGCAGCGCTCGCCCGTCGAAGCCGCCGGCCGTCCGGCCGGCTCCTAGCCGGCGTCGTCCTGCGGCGCGTAGTCCGCGAACAGCCGGCCCCAGGCCGATTCGCGCGCCACGCGCGCCATGCGCTTGCGGCCGTGCCGGCGCCACCACCATTCGTCGTGGTAGAGCGCGCTGCCGGCGATGAACACGCGCACCAGCGGAGTGCGGAAGAACAGGTTCTGGATGCCCTTGAGCGCGCCGAACCAGAGCAGGTCGCCGGCTCGGCTCGCCAGGTTGTCGCCCACCGAGAAGCCCCAGCCCGCCTCGACGTCGTCGCCGGCCAGGTCGATGTCCTCGGCGGCCACCGCGCCGAGTCCGCGCTCCCCGCACTCGCGCAGGTAGTCGATCTGCGCGGGTTCGAAGCCCATCAGCCGCGCGGCCACGGCGTCGATCGCCACCGGGTCGGCGGAGGCCAGCAGCACGCTCTTCTCGACCGGCCGCATGGTGCGCGGGCCGGCGCCGTCGCCCGCGAGCGTGCCGTCCATCACGGCGAACATGCCGGCGTGAAGCTCTTTCTGCACGGCCACCAGGTCGGCAATCACGCCGTGGATCCAGGTGTGGCAGTAGTGGCGCTTGGTGTTGAGCAGCCCGCCGAACGCGTTCTTCACGGCTCCGGTGGTGGTGGTGTAGATGTGGGTCTTGACCGTGGGCAGGTGCACCACCGAAGCCCCGCGCATGAGAGTGGGGAAGGCCATGCCTTCCGGGTACACGCGGTCGAGCCAGGGCGTCGGACAGGCGCGCTCCCAGGGTTCCCACGCCACGCTCTCGGCCTCGTTCACGAAACGCTGCGGGATGCCGTAGGCCTCGTAGACCGGCTGCAGCTTCAAGTTCCGCAAGCCTTCGTGAGGATCGCACACCACCGTGTCGTTGTGCAGGCCGGTCAAGTCGGTGCGGCCCGCGGCGCGCAGCGCGCGGATCACGCCTTCCAGCTGCCAAGGCGTGGTGTTCGCGGACAAGAACGGCAAGTGCCAGCTGATGTTGTCCTTGAGCAGCACCGGAGCCGCGGCGGGCAGCGCGGCGTCCATGCCGGCCAGCGCGCACACGCGGGCGACGTCCTGGAGCGCGTTGTCTGCGCTCGCGCGCACCACCGCAACGCGGGCGCGCGCGCTCATCCGGCGTAGATCACCGCGCCGGCGACGGCGCCGAAGCCGAGCACCGCGAGCAGCAGCGGGCGGTCGCCGGTGAGCAGGCGCTCCGGCCGCTCCCCGCGCGCCTGTCCGTAGACCAGGTAGAGGTAGCGCAGGATCCCGTACAGCACGAAGGGCAGCGTCCAGATCATGCCCGGCCGGCCGGCCTTGGAAGCGAGCGCCGGCGCGGAGGGCTCGAGGATTTCGCCCGGCAGCAGCGTGTACAGCGTGTAGGTGACGAGCGTCGCCGAAGCGACCACCGAGACCATCAAGTCGGTCGCCGGTCCGGCGTAGGCGCTCAAGGCCGGGCGCTGCGCGGCGTCGCCTTCGCCGAGCGCGGTGGCTTCCGCCCGGCGTTTGCACAAGGCCAGGAACAGCGCGAGCTGCACCGAACACGCGACCAGCCACGGCGAGAGTTCCGCGCCGACGGCGAACACCCCGGCGACCACGCGCAGCAAGAAGCCCGCGGCGATGCAGAAGACGTCGAGGATCACGACGTGCTTGAGGCGCAGGCCGTAGAGCACCTGCAGGGCGAGGTAGCCGGCGAAGATCGACAGGACCCTCCAGCCCAGCAGCGCCGCGCCGGCGAGCGCCGCGGCGGCGAGCGCCGCCGCCAGGGCGAGCGCGGCGCCAGGGGCGAAGGTGCCGGCGGCGATCGGCCGGTGGCGCTTGAACGGGTGCAGGCGGTCGCGCTCGTGGTCGAGCACGTCGTTGAGCAGGTAGACCGCCGAAGACAGCGCCGAAAACAGCGCGAACGCCGCCACGGCACGCCAGATCGCCGTGGTGTCCTCGGCGAGGCCGCCGAATACCAGGCCCGCGAAGACGACCAGGTTCTTGGCCCACTGGCGCGGGCGAAGGCTGCGGAACCAGGCCGGCATGAACGGGAGAATAGCCGCGCGCGGGGCTATTCCGGCTCCTCGGGGGCCTGCAGCCAGGCGGCGCGATCGGGGAGCCGCGGCTGGCCGAGCAGCCAGTCGATCCGCTGGCCCGCGTCGATCGCGGCGGGCTGGTCGGAGCGCTGCAGCAGCGCCGCCGCGGTGCCGGCCGGCGCGCGCGTGGCGCGCCACGGCCGCAGCGCGACGATTTCGAGGA
>DASWJW010000260.1:0-2018 GCA_036396955.1 Planctomycetota bacterium | reverse complement strand
GGTCACACCGCTTCCCCTGGCGATGCGCCGCCGACGGCTTCCGTCGAGCAGCTCCGGATGGAGCCTTTCGCGGGGGGTCATGGACAGGAGAGCGGCTTCGAGCCTGGCGAACTCGCGGTCGTCCACCTGGTCCAAAAGGCCGGACATTCTACCGGCTCCGGGCAGCATGCCGAGGACCTTCTTCATGCTGCCCATCTTCCGCATGGTGCGGAACTGGCCCAGCATGTCCTCGAGCGTGAACCGGCCCTCCATCATCCGGAGGTAGTCCTGGGTCGTTTCCTCTTCCTGGGCCAGCTCCTGCGCCTTCTCGACCAGGCCGACGACGTCGCCCATGTCCAGGATCCGGTTCGCCAGGCGGGCGGCGTCGAAGGGTTCCAGGTCGCCCGGGCGCTCCCCGACTCCCAGGAAAGCGAGCGGCTTGCCGGTGACTTGCCGGACCGAGAGCGCCGCGCCGCCGCGGGCGTCGCCGTCGATCTTGGTGAGCACGACTCCGTAGAGATCGAGCACTTCGGCGAACGCACGCGCGGACTCGACCGCGTCCTGGCCGGTCATCGAGTCCAGCACCAGGTAGGTGGCGTCCGGCTTGGCGGCCTCGGCGACCGCTTGGATTTCCGCCATCAGGTCCGTATCGACGTGCAGACGCCCGGCCGAGTCGAGGATCAGCGCGTCGTAGCGCTCGTTGCGCGCGCGCTCGAGCGCGCGGCGCGCCACTCCCACCGGGTCGACTCCCGGTCCGGGAGTCTCGGCGTGGACGTCGATCTCGAGCTGCTTGCCCAATTTGACCAGCTGGTCCACGGCGGCCGGGCGCTGCAAGTCGCACGCGCCGAGCAGGACGCGGCGGTTCTGACGCTGGCGCAGCCACAGGCCGAGCTTGGCCGCCGTGGTGGTCTTGCCGGCGCCTTGCAGGCCGGCGAGCAGGAGCACCATCGGGTGGCCCGGATTCTTGGGCAGCGGCTCCTGGTCGCTCGACATGAGCGCGACCAGTTCCTGGTGGAACGCGTGCACCACCTGCTGGCTGCCTTGCACGCTGCCGAGGCGGTCCGCACCGAGCAGCTGATCGCCGACCTTCTTGGTGAAGTCGCGCGCGACCTCGAAGTGGACGTCGGCCTCGAGCAGCGCACGCCGGACTTCGCGCAAGCCCTCCTTGAGTTCGGCTTCGCCGAGCTTGCCGGGGCCGCGGAAGCGGTCCATGACCTGCCCGAACGAGCGCGTGAGGTTTTCGAACATCGCTGTCTGTCCCCGCCAATGCGGCGAGGATCCCGGATTGTAGGCCCTAGGGGCCCGCTTCGTCCACGACGCGACGCACGTCTCCGCCGAGTGCGCGGAGCTTGGTTTCGAGGGCCTCGTAGCCGCGGTCGAGGTGGTACACGCGCCGCACGGTCGTCATGCCCTCGGCGACCAGACCGGCGATCACCAGACCGGCCGAAGCGCGCAGGTCGCTGGCGGTGATCGGTGCGCCCGACAGCGCCGCCGGACCCACCACCAGGGCGGTCGGACCTTCCCGGCGCACCGAAGCGCCGAGGCGGTTGAGCTCGGGAACGTGCATGAACCGGTCGGGATAGACGCGGTCGGTGATCACGGCGAGGCCTTCGCCGATCGTGCAGAACGCCATCCATTGCGCCTGCAAGTCGGTCGGAAAACCGGGATAGGGCCGCGTGCTCACGTCCAGGACCCGCGGCGGGCGCTCCCAGGGCAGCACCCGGACCGATCCCCCTCCCGAAGGATCGCGGCGCTCTTCGAACGGCACGCCGGCGCGCTGGAAGAGGTCGAGCAGGACCGCGATCTCGTCCGGCCGGCAGCCTTCGACTTCGACGTCGCCGCGGGTCGCGGCGCCGGCCAGCAGCAGCGTTCCGACCTCGATGCGGTCGGGAGGCATGGTCCACTCGGTCCCGCCGAGCGACGCCACGCCTTCGATCTCGACGCAGTGCGTCCCCGCGCCCCGGATCTTCGCGCCGCAGGCGTTGAGGAACGCGGCGAGTTCGGCGAGTTCGGGCTCCGCTGCCGCCGACTCGATCACG
>DASWJW010000259.1:0-3073 GCA_036396955.1 Planctomycetota bacterium | reverse complement strand
CCTTCATCACCTGCGGACCGCGGAGGATCAGTTCGCCTTCCTTGCCGACGGGCAATTCGGTGTCGCCGAGTTCCGCGTCGACGATCTTGGCGACCGTGTTGGGCAAGGGCAGCCCGATGCTGCCAGCCTTGCGCAAGCCCGAAAGCGGATTCGCCGTGGCCACCGGTGAAGTCTCGGTGAGTCCGAATCCCTCCACGATCTTGCCGCCGGTCAGACGCTCGAAGCGCTCCATCACGTCGATCGGCAGCGGAGCCGAGCCCGAGAAACAGCTCTTCACGCTGGTCAGGTCGAACTTCTCCACGCCCGGGAACTGGTTCACCGCGTTGAAGATCGCGGGCACGGCGGGCATCAGCGTGGCCTTGTGCTTGGCCACGTTCTTGATCATCAAGGGGATGTCGCGCGGGTTGGGCATCAGCACCATGGCGGCCCCCACGCTGCACGGCCAGAGCAGGCAGATGTTGATCCCGAAGACGTGGAAGTACGGCAAGGCGGCGAGGATCACCTCGCCGCCCGGCTCGAGGTTCGGGAACCACGCCGTGAGCTGCTGCACGTTGCACGACAGGTTGCCGTGCGAAAGCATCGCGCCCTTGGATACGCCGGTGGTCCCGCCCGTGTATTGCAGCAGGGCGACGCTCTCCAGGGTGATCATGGGCCGCGGCGGCGCCGGCGTGGTCGCGCGCAGCAGCTTGCGGAAGAAGTAGACCCCGTTCTCGACCGCCACGTGCGCCGTCAGCGGCGGATCGGCCTTCTTGAGCTTGAACGGCGCGAGCAGGTTGAGGGGGAAGCGCAAGTACTCCGCGATCGTGGCGATCAGGTAGTTGCGCACCGGCAACTTGTCGCGGATGCCCTTGATCCGCTGCGCGTACAGCCAGTCGGTGGTGATGGCCACTTCGACGCCGGCGTCGTGCCACTGGTGCTCGATCTCGCGCTCCACGTACAGCGGGTTGGTCATCACCGCCTGCGCCCCGAGCGAGAGCACCGCCAGGACCGAGATCACGGTCTGCGGCAGGTTCGGCATGTGGATGGCGACCTTCGTGTCCGGCCGCACCCCCATCCCGGCGAGCGCGGTGGCCAGGCGGTCGACTTCGCCCTTGAGCTGCCGGTAGCTCAAGCGGCAATTCATGAAGATCACGGCCGGTCTGTCGGGGAACTTCTCGACCGAACGCTGGAAGAGCCCGGAAAGGGAGATGTCCTCGAACTCGATCTCCCGGGGCACTCCGGGGTCGTAGTTTCTGTGCCAGACCTTGTCTTGCATTTCCTTGGGGGGTCGCAGCCGGCGGGCCGCGCGCCGTGGAGGATAGCGGCAACGAAGGCACGGCGGGAATGACCTGGCCCCGTCGCAGCGGCGGGGCCACCCGTTCTTGATCGCCAGGAAGGCGTCTACGGAAGCACGGACCGCACGATCGCGTTGCTCTTGAGAGTCATTGCGCCGCCGTTGCCGCGCGGAACGACCGCCTGGATCGCGAAGTCCTGCAACGGTGTGGCGGCCGGCACGGTGAAGCGGACCGTCGCGGTTCCCTGGCCGTCGGCCGAAGCGCTGCCCAGGATCCGCACCGGCGCGCGCATGTCGAAGCACACGCCGCCAAGAGGCGAGCGGCACGCGCCCGGACCGACCCCCGCCGCGCTGTACAGGAACAACGCCCATTCGCCGGGGCTCGCGCCTTCCAGCGCAAACTCGGCGGTTTCGCCGCGCCGCACCGAATCGCCGGAGATGGGCAGGCCGGAGACGATCGACAACTCCTGGTCGGCGGCCAAGGGTCCCAGCGCGGAGAACGAACCGTCGGCCCACTCCACCAGGACTTCGTCGACCGTGGCCTCCATCGCCAGGCCGAAGTGCAGCATCAGATCGCTCGTGCCGAAGAAGCTCTGGCCGCCGTCGAGGTAGCGCATCCGCCGCACGCCCCCCTTGCGGATGGTGACGCGAGTGCCATAGCCGTCGGGAGCCAGCCGCGGATGAGCGCTGGTGTCGAAGCGAAGCGACAGCCAGTGGCCGGGGCTCGCGGTCTCGTTGTGGTACAGCGAAGCCCGGTCGCGGTTGCACAGGACCAGCATGTCCTCGAGACCGTCGCGGTCGTAGTCGAGGTGCAGGAGAGTCCGGCTCTGCAGCGTGTGGACGATCCCGGCCTGCGCCGCGTTCTCGGCGAACTTGCCGTCCCTGGTGTTGAGGAACAGCTTGGTCGGCACGTTCTTGAACACCGGGTTACCCCAGCCGTTCGCTTCAGCCAGGTCGAGCCAGCCGTCGTTCTCGCAGTCGAGCGCCAGGCCGGCCCAGCCCCATCCGCCATTGTCGACGCCAGCGTATTGCGCCTCCTCGGTGTAAGCGTGCCCGCCTTGGTTGCGGTAGAAGGCGTTGCCCGTTCCTGGCTGCAAGTAGACCGAAGTGGCGTAGAAATCCAGGTCGAGATCGTTGTCGAAGTCGGCGACCGCGAGGCCCATGCCGATCAGGGTTTCGAGGCGCGGCAGCGCCGGCAGCCTCGAGAACGTGCCGTCACGGTTGTTCGCGAAGTAACGGCTGGTGCCGTAGTCGGCGATCAGCAGGAGCTCGGGATAGCGGTCGCCGTCCATGTCGGCGAATCCGGGGACCAGGCCGCCGACGGTGACGTCGAAAACTCCCGCTGCGACGGTCACGTCGGCGAAGGTGCCGTTGCCCTCGTTGCGGAACAGCCGGTTGCCGCCGTTGAGCTGGTTCCAGCCGGTCACGAACAAGTCGAGATCGCCGTCGAGGTCGTAATCACCCCAGGCGGCGCCGAATCCGTCGGGGTCTCCTTGCGTCGAGAAGTTGACGCCCGCGGCGGCCGCCACGTCGACGAAAGTGCCGTTGCCCTGGTTGCGGTAGAGCAGGTGGCGACCGATCTCCGGCGGCGAGCCCACCGGGCCACGGCTCGTCACGTAGATGTCCAGCCAGCCGTCACCGTCGAAGTCGCCGACCGCCGGGCTGCCACCGCGGTGCGAATACTGCACGCCCCAGGCCGCGGCCTGGTCGACAAAGCTGCCGTTGCCCTGGTTGATGAACAGCGCGTCGGGCCGCCCGCCGCCGCCGATCAGGAAGACGTCCGGCCAGCCGTCGCGGTTG
>DASWJW010000258.1:0-3170 GCA_036396955.1 Planctomycetota bacterium | reverse complement strand
GATCGGCAGGAAGATGATCGGTTGCGCGTCGGCTTCGGCCTTCTGCACCACCGGCTCCTCGACCTCGTCCGGCAGCTGGCCGCGGCCGCGGGCCACGCGGTCGCGCACGTCGCTGGCCGCGCTCTCCGGATCGCGCGACAGGTGGAAGGTGACGGTGATCTGCGAGAACTGCTCGCGCGAGATTGACCTGGTGAAGTCGACGCCTTCGAGCCCCGCCAGCGCGTCCTCGAGCACCTGGGTGACCTGCGACTCGATGATCTGCGCCGAGGCGCCCGGGTAGACCGTCTCGACCGTGACCACCGGCGGGTCGATGTTGGGGTACTCGCGGACGCTGAGGCGCTCGTAGCAGACCAGGCCGATCAGCACGATGACGAGCGACAGCACCGTCGCGAAGACGGGACGCCGGATGCAGAGTTCGGGAAGGGTCATGGGGGCGCCGTTGGGGCGCCCATTTTAGCCGGTTCGGGCTTCCAGGCCGTGGACGCTGAACGCGCCGCCGTCCGCCTGCCACAGGTGCGCCGGGGCGAAGCCCGCGCGCGCGGCGAGTTGCGCGAACTCGGCCGGCGCGTACTTGTAGGAGCTCTCGGTGTGCAGCGTCTCGCCGGCGAGGAAGCGGAAGCTGTGCCCGTCGAGGCGCAGCGGCTGGTCGGCGCGGCTGCGCAGGTGCATCTCGATGCGGCCCGCGGGGGCGTTGTAGAAGGCGTGGTGCTCGAACGCATCGGGATCGAGTTCGCCGCCCAGCTCGTCGCGGATGCGCACCAGCAGGTTGCGGTTGAACGCGGCGGTTACCCCGGACGCGTCGTTGTAGGCGCGTTCCAGCAGGTGGACCGGCTTCCTGGTGTCGACGCCGACGATCAGCCAGCCGCCGGGTGCCAGCCGCCGCCGGATCTTGCGCAGCAGCAGCACCGCTTCCCCGGGCTCGAGGTTGCCGATGGTCGAGCCGGGGAAGAACACCGCGATGCGGCGGGCCTTCGCCGCGGCCGGCGGCAGCGCGAAAGTCTGCGTGAAGTCGGCGCGCACCGGCAGCACCAGCAGGCCGGGATGGGCCCGGTGCAGGCGGGCCGCGGCCGCGGCGAGCGCCTCGGCGCAGATGTCCACCGGCACGTAGGCGCGCGGCTGGCGCAGGCGGTCGAGCAGCAGGCGGGTCTTCAGGCTGTTGCCGCTGCCAAGCTCGACCAGCGTCACGTCGGGGCCGAGCAGCGCGGCCATCTCATCGGCGCGCCCGGCCAGGATGTCGAGCTCCGCGCGCGTGAGGTAATACTCGGGCAGGTCGCAGATCCGCTCGAACAGCGCGGCGCCGGTGACGTCGTAGAAATATTTCGGCGCGATCGCTTTTTGCGCGCGCGACAGGCCCGCGATGACGTCGGCGCGGAACGTCGCCAGTTCCCATTCCGCGCGCCAGATCTCGTCGGCGCGCAGGCGCGGAATCGGCCGGGCCAGGCCGGCGGCCATCGGGCGGGGGATCATGCGAGGTCCTTGGCCAGGCGCAGGCCGCTGAACTGCCAGCGCGCCGCCGGCGGGAAGAAGTTGCGGTAGCTCGGCCGCAGGTGTGCGGCGCTGCTCGCGCACGAGCCGCCGCGCAGCACGTACCGGTTGCACATGAACTTGGCGTTGTACTCGCCGAGCGCGCGGTCGCCGGGACGATGCCGCGGATAGGCGGCATACGCGCTGGCGGTCCACTCCCAGACGTCGCCGAAAAACGCCGGCTGCTCCGGGTCCACGGCGCGCGGATGCAGCGCGCCGCCGTCCATGAAATTGCCCTGCACCGGCCAGGCCGCGGCCGCGGCTTCCCACTCCTGCTCGCGCGGCAGGCGCGCGCCGGCCCAGCGCGCGTAGGCGTCGGCCTCGTAATAGTTGACGTGGCAGACCGGCTCGTCCGGTGCCAGCGGCTGCTCGCCGCGCAGCGTGTAGAGCCCATCGCAGGCCTCGTTCCAGTACAGCGGGCGCGTCCAGCCGCGGGCCTGCGCGGCGTCCCAGCCGTCGGCCAGCCACAGGCGCGGCTCGCGGTAGCCGCCGTCGCGGATGAAGCCGAGGTACTCGCCGTTGTTGACCGGCCGCGAGGCCAGCGCGTAGGTGTCGAGCCAGACGCGGTGGTGCGGAAATTCGTTGTCGAAGCCGAAGCCGCCGCCGGGGTGGCCGATTTCGACCAGCACGCCGGGACGCTCGATCCAGCGCGCCGGCAGCGCCGGCGGCTGCGCGGGCAGGGGTCCGGCGCGGTACGCGGGCTTGAGCGGGTTGGCGGCGAGCAGGTGCTTGAGGTCGGTGAGGATCAGTTCCTGGTGCTGCTGCTCGTGCTGCAGTCCCAGTTCGAGGCGCTCGAGCAGCGCCGGCTCCGGCGCCTCCTCGAGCAGCCGCTGCACCGCGGCGTCGACGTGGCCGCGCCAGGCGCGCACCTCGTCGAGCGCCGGCTGGGTCAGCAGGCCGCGCTGCCCGCGCGGATATTGCGCGCCGACGCTGTGGTAATAGGAGTTGAACAACGCCGTGAAGGCGGGGTGAAACGGCCGGTACTGCGTCGCCCCGGACAGCACGAAAGTCTCGAAGAACCAGGTCGTGTGGGCCAGGTGCCACTTGACCGGCGAAGCATCGGGCATGCTCTGGGCCTGGCAGTCGTCGGCGCTCAGGTCGCGGCAGAGTTCGGTGGTGGCGCTGCGCACCGCCGCATAGCGGGCGCCCAAAGCGTGGCCGGACGGCGTGGGCTCGTCCGCCCGGACCTGCTGACCGCTCTGCAGCGCAACCCGCATGGGTATTGTCCCGGATCCCTTCGCTTGTCTCGGACCCCGTCACGCCGCAGTGGGTTCGCCTCCGGGCAGCGTCCACACGGGTCCGGGTGCGACGCCGGTCACGCGCGGGTGACAGTGGTGGACGCGGCCCGTCCGCGCCGCCGGTGTGGCGACGCGGACGTCCGCGGCCCGTTTACTGGCCTGTTACTGGCCTGGCAGCTTGCGGTTCAGGTCGCGCTGACCTTCAACTCGTCCTGGCTGATCTTGTTGTCGCCGTTGGCGTCGAGCGAGCCGAACTGGTTGTCCTGCGAGGATCGCGTGCGCGTCTTCGCCGGCTTCGTGTTCGGGTTGCCGGTGGCGCCGGCGCTGTTCTTGCCGGAGCGGGCCGAGCCGGAAGTGTCGCCCTCCTCGTTGGTGGTCGGGCCTTCCACCGCGCTGTCACCGGTCGCC
>DASWJW010000257.1:0-16274 GCA_036396955.1 Planctomycetota bacterium | reverse complement strand
GTTCCACCAGCCCACGGATCCCTAGAGGCCGAAACACCACGTCCAGGAGAACTTCGATGACCCGCTGGATCCTTCCTCTCGCCCTCGCCGCGAGCTTCTTGCTCGCCGGCGAACTGAGCGCTCACGGCGGCACCTACCGGGGCCCCGGCGACACTGTTCCGCCCTCCGGCGGCGGCGCCGCCACCCCGACCGCCCCGACTGCACCGACCACCCCGTCGGCACCCTCTTCGCCGACCACGCCTTCGGCGCCCGGAGCGCCGGCGACTCCGACGACTCCGGCAGCCGCCCCGGCGACCACCACGACCACCCCGCCTGCGGTGACCGGTACGAGCGCGGGTCCCGACCTCACCACTTGGGAGTTCTGGTGGGAGTTCAACAAGGAGCCGTACCTGAACCTGAAGGCCAAGGTGCAAGGCGCCGAGTCCACGACTGGCGAAGGCGACCTCCTGCTCGGCATGTCGGCCGGCGTCAACCAGGCAAAGACCCGGGCGCCGTCCAAGCAGCAGATCCAGGGCGTGATCGTCCCGGCCTTGCGCAGCGCGCTGCAGAACTCGGACGACCGTGACATCTCGACCGCGGCACTCGTCGCGCTCGCCAAGATCGGCGCCGACCCCAGCATTCCGCCGTTGTTCGAGCCGTTCCTTGCGGATCGCAACCAGGAGATCAAGGAGACCGCCGGTCTCGCATACGGCATCTACCAGGCGGCCGAAGCGCTGCCGACCTTGCGTGCGCTCCTGCTCGACAACGCGGAAGGCCGCGGCTTCGCGGGCAAGGCGACCAACGTCGACATCCGCTCCCGGACCTTCGCGGCGTACGGACTCGGCATGATCGGCCGGGCGGAGAGCGATCCCGCGGTCAAGCAGGACATCGCCAAGACGCTGTGGCAGGTGCTCAACGCCGACGACAGCGCGCTCAAGGACATGCGCGTCGCGTGCGTCATCTCACTGGGCCTTCTCAATCTCGAGGACCCGACCGAGATGGTCCGAAACCTCTCGACCTACCTTGCGAACGACTCCAACGACGACCTCGTCCGCTCGCACTGCCCCAATGCGATCGCCAAATTGCTGCGCAGCGCTCCGATCGAGTCTCCGGCGACCGAGGACGCAGTCAACCAATTCCTGGCCCTCCTCGGCGGCAGGAGCACCAACAACTGGATCCGCGAGTCCTGCGTGCAAGCGCTCGGAATGCTGACCAAGTTCGAAGCTCCGTACAGCAGTCAGGTGGTGTCGACGCTGATGGAAGTTGCCGACAAGGGCAAGGACCGCCAGGAGAAGAACTTCAGCGCGATCGCGCTCGCCTACATCGGTTCGACCACGGACGTCGGCTCGCGCAAGAAGATCACCGAGTTCCTGCTCGGCGGCCTCGATGGCAAGTTCAGCACTCCGTACCGCACTTGGGCCGGGCTGGGTCTCGGCGTGATGGCGTTCAAGGTGCAGGAGGGAGGCGGGCAAGTGTCCTCGGTCGTCCCGGCTGCGCTGCTGGCATCCTTCAACAAGGCCAAGAACCCTTCCGAGAAGGCCTGCTATGCGGTCGCGCTCGGCCTGATGAAGAACGAATCGGCCAAGAACGACATCCGCGCGGCGATGGAAGATGCCCGTGATCCCTCGTTCCGCGGCTACGCCGCGGTCGCACTCGGTCTGATGGGCGCCCGCGAACACAAGGACTACATCTCCAAGGTCGTGATGGACAGCCGGCGTCTGCCGGACCTGCTGCGGCAGGCCTCCATCGGTCTCGGCCTCATGAGCGACCGTGAAGTGGTGACCACCTTGCTCAAGCTGCTCGAAGGCGAAGACGGAAGCACTCCGCCGCTGTCCGTGCTTGCGGCGACGGCGACGGCGCTCGGCTTCATCGGCGACGCGAGCTCGGTGGACCCGCTGGTGCGGATGCTCGAGAACGAAAACGACTACACGCCGCTCGCCCGCGCTTTTGCGGCAGTGGCGCTGGGAATCGTCGCGGACAAGGAATACCTGCCCTGGAACTCCAAGGTGTCGGAAGACTTGAACTACCGGGCCGCGGTCGACACGCTCACCGACTCGCGTTCCGGCTCGGGCCTCCTCGACATCCTGTAGACGGCAACGGCGCTGCGCGGGCGTTCGGCCTCGCCCGCGCACTCTTGCAATCGCCCGGAGGGGAGCAGCAGCCGCTGCTCCCCTTCTTCTATTTCGGGCTGGACCCGGTGTTCTCTTTCGGGCTGGACCCGGTGTTCGTCCGGCCGGACTCAGCGCCGGATTGGCGCGTAGCAGCCCACTGCCGCTCCGAACCGCGCCCTAGCGGCGGCGGCTCTCGACGCGCTCGCGCGTCCATTGCCCGTCGTCGAACCAGAATTCCGCGGTCAGTTCCGCAGTGCGAACCTTGAAAGCGCCCCCCTCCCGATCGCGCAGACGAATGCGCCCATCCTCCACTTCCACCGCGACGACGCGGCACGCGCCACGACGTTCGGACCACAGGCGGTCACCCGGGGTCAACCAGGGAAGGTCTTCCGTACGCACGTCCAGCCCGTCGTCGCGGATGTCGGCGCCCTGCAACGGGCCGACCAGGGTGAAGACGTCGTCCGCACCCAGTTTCCAACGCCGGCCGGCACGCATTTCCGTCCGTTGTCCAGGCGGCACCACGGACGCACCGGAGGTCGCTGCCACTTCCTCGGCAACGGCGGCGTCCGTGCGTCCTGCGTCGCTGCGCGCGCTCTTGGGGCTGCGCAAAGTCCGCCAGTGCTGAAGCAGGGCATCGGCGCTGGCGTTCGGATCGCCACCGGCGAGTTCGAGCCGCAGTTCGAGGCGCCGCCGCAGCCAACCGCGTTCCAGCAGCTTCATTTCCAGAGGCGGCGGGAGCTGCCCCGGCCAGCAAGAGGCAAGCGCACTCGCGCCCAGGCGCCGATTCCGGTCCCAGCCCATGCGCTCCCCGGCTCCCGTTCGGCGCAGGGACTCTTGCAGCAGGTCGCCGAGTTCGCCGCCCGGCACCCGGCGGCTCAAGCTCTCCCGGGTGTCACGGCAGCGGATGCGAAGGCGGCCGGAGGCTGCAAGGGCGGACACGCCGACAGGCTAACGGGCGCGGAAGCGCGTGGCCCAAAGAGCCACTCCCGCCACTGCCAGAAGGCCG
This sequence comes from Planctomycetota bacterium, assembly GCA_036396955.1. GTDB lineage: Bacteria > Planctomycetota > UBA1135 > UBA1135 > UBA1135 > DASWJW01. Next base: position 13,178 of record DASWJW010000257.1, on the reverse strand, counting down.
AGAAACGGCGCCAAGACGGCACGTTTCCGTGCCCCGGCTACCGCGGCCCGCCGGACCTGTTCACGCTCCAGCGCCGCGAGCGTCATGCGAACGCTCGACCGGTGCGATTCCGGGAGCAACTCGTGGGTGCCCAACCAGTCTCTCGCTTGTTGCGCAACCCGTCCCGGGTTGGCCCCCCGATAGGCCGCGACTTCGATCCAGTAGCGGCGGGCGTCGGGATTGGAAGGGTCCTGCCCGAGCAGACGCTCGACCAGGACTTCCGATCGATCGAATGCGAGCGCCTTCAGGTAGACGTAGGCCATCCAGCCGAGAGCCTGGGAGTCGTCGGTCGCGCGGTGCGGATACGCGACGGCCTCCCAAGCGAGCAGGCCGCGTGCATCCTCCGGGTCGCCGAACAAGGGATCGTCGGCCTGGGCCGTGGCCACCGGGGCGATCCAGAACAAGCACGCAGCGCACGCCCATAGGCCGCGCGCCCAGTTGCCCCGCTGCTGGATCACTCGCCGCCCTCCAGCCACTGCCGGCTCTGGGCGAGGGCAAGCGGGTTGCGGTCGTCCGTCAACGGCGGCGGGCTCGTGGCCGGATCGTGCCCATGGACCACGGCGTCCGGGAGACAAGCTGCGCCGACCGCGATCGGCACGCCGGCCGGAAGCGCGTCGGCCAGATAGGACAGCGGCGGCAGGTCGACGCCTTTGCGCGCGAACAGCAGGACGTTGCGGCTCGCCGCCACGGCATGCGTGCGCACCCGCCCCTCGAACGCCACGGCGAGACCGGCCCGCAACGCACCGGCGACATCCCCGAGGGTCCCGGCGGTTTCGGCGGTTCCGACGTTGAGCGCCAGGACCCCGCCGACCCGCAGGTGCGCGGCGGCTTCTTCGAAGAACTCGACGGTCGACAAGTGCAACGGGATCTCGAATTGGCGCGCGTACGCGTCCACCAGCAAGAGGTCGAGATCGCGCGGCGCCGTCCGCAGCATCGAACGGCCGTCCGCGCCCAGCACGACGTCGACCCGGCGAGCGAGTTCCGGATGCAACGGCAGGAACCGGGCGGCGAGATCGCCCACGGCCGGGTCGAGTTCCACTCCAGTGGCGTGCCAATCGACTCCGCGCAAGCCGGCGGCAACGGGCCCGAGCAAGGATCCGGCGCCGTGTCCGAGAATCCAGATCCGCCAATCCCGGCCTGGTTCGGCACCTTCCAGAGCATAGAGAGGCGCCAAGACGAAGGCGTCGTAGTAGCCGCCAGGCCACGCAGTCTGCGGCCGCTGCACGGCCTGGAAACTGTCGAGGCCTTCGTTCATCTGCAACCAACGGCTGCCATCCCGGAATTCGACCACGCGCAAGTGCTGGTAAGGCGTCTCTACCGCGGCGAGGACTTCCGCCACAGCGCCGCGCGGATCGCGCGGCAGGTTCGCGGCGCGCGCGGGGTCGGACGCCAGCAAAGGCGCGAACGCGAGGAGCACCAGCGCGCCCGCGCGGCGCGGCGCGCGCGTCAGCAGCAGTCCGGCGAGCAACATGGCCGCGGCGGTCAGCGCCAGGGTCAAGCGCAGACCCAGGTAGGGAATCGCGACGGTGTTGCTGCCGAATACTCCGACGAGCGAGCCCAGCGTGCCGGCAGCGGACAATTCTCCGGCTGCGCGTCCCGCGCCCCGCGCCTTTGCGCGGGCTTCCACGAGCAGCGGCGCAACCATCGCGAGCAGGAACACCGGTGGCGCAAAGAAAACCAGCGCCGTCCCGAGCGAGCCTCTGAAGAAGACCGGACCGGCTTCCGAGAGCAACAACTCGTCCGGAAGGATCCATTCCGCGAATGCGGGCAACGCCGCCAGGCCGGCCACCAGCAGCAGGCCGGCGCCGAACATCAGTCCCCCAGCAAGGCGGATCGGGTCGCCGCTGGCCCGTGCGCGCCGGCCACCGATCCAGGCGCCCGCGGCCATGGCGAGCAGCACGATGCCGATCTGGTTGGTCCAGATCTGCACCGATGCGCCGAACCATGGCGCCAGCCAGTGCACCCCGAGGACTTCGAGGGTGAGGGCGGCGAAGCCGGCGAGGCCGGCTGCGGCCAGGATCACTTGCCTGGCGCGGCCGGGAAATCGATGGCGCGAACGACGACCGGGTACACCGCGCTCGCGTCGCCGCTCATGTAGTAGGACTCGAGCAGAGTCCCGACGGAACGCGAAGCCCGGTATTCGTACTCGACTCCGTTGCGCACGATCATCACGGGCATGTCGAGGTCGACGATGACGTCGTTCAAGTACAGAGTGACCTGGTAGACGAAATCGCCGTCGATGGTGATCCGGTTCGCTGCACGGTCCACGGCGACCTTCATCGTGGCGAGCTTGCCGTCCGGAATCGATCCTTCCGGATCGAATTTCGTCGCCTGGACCCAGTAGACGCGGCCTGCCCAGGGCAGTGTGAACGAATACTCGAACGCACTCGGATATGGATTCCTGGGCGCCTGTTCGAGAGCCCAGGTGATGGCTTCTTCCACGCTGCCATGCACTTGGTGCGGCCGCAATTCCAGATTGCCCGCCGGAACGCCCGCCGGGACTTCTCCGCCCACGCGGGACAGGCAGGAAAAGAACGTCGGCAGCAGCGCCGCGTAGAGCGCGGCCGGCCCGGCACCCGCGCCTACCCCGACCATGAACATGCGGTTGCGGTCGACGCGGAAGGTGTTGGTCGCGTGCCCGAGGCCGGCGAGCATCGAGCGCGGCGAGGCCTTGAGTTCATCCATCGCGAGCCCCCGCAAGTCGGGGGCGACGATCAGGCACTGGTCGCGAACCGGGCTCGGAACCTCTTCGATCGCGACTTCGGGAGAGACGCCGTCGTCCGGGATGAGCAATACCAGAGGCAACGGGTCCTTGGCCGGGTTGTAGTTCTTGGGAACCCAGACCGCGAATCCTTCGAGCGATTCGACCTTGGCCTTCTTGAACCCCGACTTGGGAAATTCGCGGGCTTCCCCGAAAACCACTTCCCAATCGCCGACCAGGCTCAGCGGATCTTTGCCCTTGGCAGCGCGCTTGGCGCCGACGACCGCAGCCTCGATCTTCTCGCGAGCCTTCAGTTGCTCGACCGTGTCAGCCGCCATCCGCGCCTCGATCCAGTCGGTGACCGGTTTGGCGAGCTTGTTCTGGTCGCCCGCCTTGAGGACGGCGGCCTGCTGCGGAGGGAGGGAAACGCCGGAAGCGGCGAGGAGGAGGATTGCGGCGGTGAGCATGAGCTTCGTGGACAGAGTCTAGGCTACGGCCAACGGCTCGAAAGGACGGACAAAGCTACGGCCCGTGGAGCCGCGTCGGCCGCGAGGGCTGCTGGAACCCGGCCCTGGAGCCAGTGCAGGTTCTCGGCGAGGCGGGCGTCGGCTGGGAAACGCGCGGCAGCGGCCTCGAAGGCCGCCTCAGATGCCGAAAACCGCCTCTCGCCCCAGTGGGCCAAGGCCCGCTCAAGGGCACACTCGGCGCCTTCTGCGGGATCTTCGGGCGCCAAAGGAAGGACGTGTCGTCTTCGATAGAGAATGAGATTCGCGAGGTCACCCTCGCTATGGCTCGTGGCCAGCGCCTCCCAGCCCGGCAGGACGCGCGCAACCGGCGCGTGTTCCAGGCGCGAGAGCACGCGAAACAGATCGGCACGCCAAACGGTCTCGGCTTCGGCCGGTTCAGCGAGCAGGGCTTCGAGCTGCCGGAGCGACGCGTCCTGCTGGAGAGCGGCCCAGGAACCCGCCGGCGTGTCCTGCCGAAGGGCGACGACGGAAACAGCAAGGCAGATCGCCGCCGCACGGCGCGATCGGGGGCCGGCAAGAGACGCCATGTTCAATCCATCCAGGCGACGCCAGCCACACCCGCGACGACCTCGCCGAGAGCGAAGGGCTCCTCCCCCGCTTCCCGCAAACGCTCGCAGATGTGCGGTTCGGCTCCCGCCTCGACCACGAGAATCATGCCGACTCCCATGTTGAACGCCCGCCACGCCTCGTCGTGCGGGACCTTGCCGGCGTCCACCAAAGCCGTGAAGACCGGCAGGGGCGGGACCGCTGCGCGCGAGACGCGCGCGCCGTGCCCGCCGAGCACGCGCGGCAGATTCCCCGCCACGCCGCCGCCGGTGATGTGGGCGAGCGCATGCAGTCCCGGGTCTTTCAGCACCGGCCGCAAGCTCTCGAGGTAGCAACGATGCACGCGCAGCAGGACGTCGGCGCAGCTGGCGCCGTCGCTGCCGGGGAACGGATCCTCCCAGCGGAGCCGCAAGCGCTCTTCGACGATCCGGCGCGCCAACGAATAACCGTTGGTGTGGAGCCCGTTCGAGGCCAGCCCCACCAGGCGGTCGCCGGGCCCCACGCGCGATCCATCGAGCAGGTGCGCGCGCGGCACGACCCCGACGAGAGTGCCGACAAGGTCGAACTCGCCGGGAGGGTACACGCCGGGCATTTCCGCGGTTTCCCCACCCAGGAGTGCGCACCCGTGTTCCTTGCACGCGGCCGCGACGCCGCCGATGAGCGCCGCCACCTTCACCGGATCCATGCTTCCAACCCCGACGTAGTCGAGGAAGAACAATGGCTCGGCGCCCTGGACCAGCGCGTCGTTCACGCAGTGGTTCACCAGGTCGCGGCCGACGCTGTCGAAGCGCCCCGTCGCGGCCGCGATGCGCACCTTGGTGCCCACGCCATCGGCCGTGGCGACCAGGACTGGATCCTCGCCGAGTCCATCGGCGCGAAACAAGCCGCCGAACGAACCGACGTCGGCGAGGACGCGCGGACCGAAAGTGGCTCGGATGGCGGCCTTGGAGCGCGCCAGCGCGCTCTCGGCTGCATCGATGTCGACGCCCGCGTCGCGGTACGTCAGGGCCTGGCCGGAAGGCTCCGTGTTCATGGGAAGCTCGGATTCTACGGCCTCCGCCGGTTTTCCGTCTGGCCTCGGCCCCCCTATCCTGGAGGCCTTGAAGAGTCACAAAGCGAACGCGATCCGGCGACTGGTCGTGCTGGGTGCCACCGGCACAGTGGGCGTCCAGACCCTGGAGATCCTGCGCCGCGCGGATTCGCCATTGCGCGTGACGGCGCTCAGCGCCCACACCCGCGAACGGGAACTCGCCGCGTTGGCTGCGGCGCAGGCGGCGCCGCGGACCTTTCTGACCAGCGATGCAGGTCAGAACCAGGCGCTGCTCGAATTCCTGGCTGCCGGTGATTATGAGGTCTGCATGCAGGGCATGGTCGGCGCAGCGGGCTTGCCGTACTCCGAGGCCGTGCTGCGGGCCGGCAAATCGCTCGCGCTCGCCAACAAGGAGTCCCTGGTCCTGGCGGGCGAACACTTGCTCCGCCTGGCCCGGCGCACCGGCGGCCGGATCGTGCCGGTCGATTCGGAGCACTCGGCGATCCACCAGTGCCTCGATGGCCGCGAACCCGGAGACGTGCGCCGGCTATTCCTCACCGCGAGCGGCGGCGCACTGCGCGACCGGCCCCTAGACGAGCTGGCCGAAGTCACGCCGGAACAAGCTCTCGCCCATCCCAACTGGGACATGGGCCCGCGCATCACGGTCGACTCGGCGACTATGATGAACAAGGCCTTCGAGATCCTGGAGGCCGCGCACCTGTTCGGAGTCGCAGCGGACAAGGTGCGGATCCTTCTGCACCGGCAGTCGGTCGTCCACTCGATGGTCGAATTCATCGACGGCTCGATCCTCGGCCAGCTCGGACCGCCGGACATGGCGTTTCCCATCCACTACGCGCTGCACTGGCCCGAACGCGTACCCGCGCCCTTGCAGGGCTTCGATCCCGCGCTGTTCGCCGAGCTGACTTTCGAAGAGCCCTCCCTTGAACGATTTCCGGCGCTGAGCCTGGGCTGGCGGGCGGCGGAACTCGGCGGCGCGGCCGGCGCCGTCCTCAACGCCGCAGACGAGGTCGCGGTGAAGGCCTTCCTCGCCGGCCGCCTTGGCTTTCGCGAAATCCACTCGCTTTGCGCTGAAACGTTGGAGGCCCTGGGCGGCCTGCCGGCCGACTCGCTCGACGCCGTATTCGATGCCGACCGCGGCGCGCGCGAACACGCGAGCGGCTTGCTCGCTGCCATGCGCTGATCTGCAATGTTTTCGGTCCTCCTCACGATTCTCGGCATCAGCTTCCTGCTCGCGCTCCACGAGGCCGGCCACTTCTACGCGGCACGGCTCGCGGGAGTGCGCGTCGAAGTCTTCTCTCTCGGCATCGGTCCGCGTCTGTTCGGGTTCCGAGCCCGCGGCTGCGACTTCCGCTTTTCGCTGGTTCCGATCGGCGCCTACGTGAAGATGGCGGGAGAAGAGATGAACCGGCCGCCGGCGCCCGACGAGCTCGGCGCGCAGTCGCCCGGCTGGCGCTTCCTGATCTTCTCCGGCGGCATCGTCGCGAACTTCCTGTTCGCGATCGTGATGATCCCGCTGCTCTTCCGCATCGGGGTTCCTTTCGAAGCGCCGGTCGCCGGAACGGTCGAGGCCGGCAGCGCGGCCTGGAAAGCCGGCATCGAGGCCGGCGACCGCATGCGCAGGGTCGACGGCGAAGAAATGAATTCCTTCCTCGACTTCGCTTCGGCGGTCGCGCTCTCGGACACCGACGGCGCGTTGCGGATCGAATTGGAAGGCCCCGACGGGACTTCCCGCACGGTTTCCGTGCGCGCGGAGTACGACGAAGCGCGCGGTTTCCCGCGCATGGGAATCGGCCCCGCCGTGGATCCGCAAGTCGTCCTGGTGGTTCCCGAGGACACCGTCGCGCACGCGGCCGGCCTGCGCGAAGGCGACCGACTGCTCTCGGTCGACGGCGTGCCGCTCGATTCGCCGCTGGCGATTTCGACGATGTTCCAGCGCTTGCTGCTCGCCGTCGGCCCGCTTCCAGTGACCATTCTCCGGGCCGGCGCGGAACTGGAATTCTCGCTCGCACCGCGGGCGCCCGCGCCCAAGGATCCGCCCCGGATCGGGCTGTGGCAGCTCGTCCGGGAAGTGAAGCATGTCCGGCCCGGACCTTTGGAGGCGCATCTGCTGGTCGCCGACCGGATCGTCGCCGTCGCCGGCCGGCCTGTGCACAGCATGGTCGACGTCGCGGAAGCCGCGCTGCGGAACAGTTCGCTCCCGGCGTTGACGGTCGAGCGCGGCGGCAGCCGCGTGCTGCTGCCCGCGCGCGGCGACGTCGACGCAGCGCGATTCACGGCGGACGTCTGGCTCGCGCCCGGAAGAGAACTCACCGTATGGCCGCGTCCAGACGGCCCGGCCGGCCGCGCCGGCATGCTGGACGGCGACGTGGTGCTCCGCGTCGGTGCCGATCCGGTCGCCAATTTCACCGACTTCGTGAGCCTGGTGGCGGCACAGGGCGCCGAACCCTTCGACTTGCTCGTGGCTCGCGCCGGCGCCAGCGGACCGTTCCTGGTGCGCCTCGTTCCGGAAGCCTTGCCGGTACCCGACTACGGCTTCCGGACCGACCTCATGCAGGAGGTGGTGCGCCGCGACAACCTCGTCTCCGCGCTCGGCATGGGCCTGAGCCAGGCGCGGCGGATGGTCCGGGACGTGCTGCTCACGCTCAACCGAATGGTGAGCGGCCAGGTCGACAGTCGGAATCTCGGCGGGATCATCAGCATCGGCCAGATGACCAGCAACCGCGCCGACGCTGGCTTGATGCCGCTGCTGTTCTTCCTGGCGATGATTTCCATCCACCTCGGCGTTCTCAACCTGCTGCCGATTCCCGCGCTCGACGGCGGCCACCTGGTGTTCATCTTGATCGAGAAGCTGCGCGGCCGGCCGGTCGGTGAACGCACGCAAGCCTGGTTCCAGATGCTCGGCTTCGCGGCGGTCCTCGCCTTGATCCTGTTCGTCACCTGGAACGATGTCCGCCGGTTGATGGAGTGAACGCGGCAGTGCGCGCCTGGCTGGAACTCGCGCGGGTCGCCCTCGCCCCGACCATCGTGTGGGACGTATTGGCCGGCATCGTGCTCGCCGGCGCGCGGCCCGATGCGCGCGCGCTGCCCGCGATCGGCGTGGTCCTGCTCATTTATCACGCCGGGATGGTCCTCAACGACTGGGCCGACCGGCACGCGGACGCCCAGGACCGGCCCGGCCGTCCGCTGCCGAGCGGCCGGATCGCCGCACCGTCCGCACTGCTGGCCGGCCTCGGCGCCTTGGCTGCCGCGGCCGGACTGGCCGCTTGGCAGCTGCCGCCCGCGGCCTTCCAGGTGTCGATCGGCTTGATCGCGGCCGTGCTCGTCTACGACCTCGGCGGGCGCGCGCTGCGCCGACCCGCCGGGCCGGTGCTGCTGGCGCTCACGCGCGCCGGCAGCCTCGGCATGGGCGCGCTCACCCTCGCGGGCACGCACGCCACCCTCGCCCCCGAGGGCTTGCGTTGGGGCGCCGCGGCCTATTCGCTCTACTTCTTGTTCGTGGCGCGATTCGCCACGAACGAGGAGCACGGCACCACGGGACTTCGCGGCGTCCAGTTCATGATCGCCGCGGCGCTCGCGCCGCTGCCCCTGTCGCAGTATCCCGGTCTCTCGCCCTGGATCGCTCCAGGCTGGCTCGCCCTTGCGCTCTGGCTGCTGCCGCCGGTGCTGCGCGACCGCTACGGCGAATGGTCGCCGTCTCGCGTGCAGACCTGCGTGCGGCGCGCCCTGATCGCCGCTCCGCTCGTGCCGGGAATCGCCCTGCTGGGCGCCGGCCAGCCCTTGTGGGCGCTCGGCGCGCCCGCCGCCGCGCTCCTGGTCCACGCGCTCGCCAGGGCGTTCCGGCCCGAGTGACGACAGCGGCTCCGCTCTAGTAGAACTCCAGCAGCGCGCGATCGAGATAGGCGCGCGCGTCGCGGTCGGATTCGGCATCCCGCGCCGCGAGCAAGGTTTCCCAGGCATCCGCCCCGAGGGCCTTGGGCAGCAAGTCGATCGCGATCCGGCGCACGAAGGCCTCGCCCCTGCGGTCCGAAACGAGGTCGATCAACATCGCCCTCGCGCGCGGATCGCCTTCGAGCGCAAGGCGGCCGATTCCGTGGAGGAGGTCTTCGGCGGTGCCGGGCCAGCAGGACAGTTCGCCATCCCAAAGCGCGAACATGGCGGGCGCTGCAGCCTGGCCGAAGTTCGCGAGCAACGTGAGTGCCAGGCGGCGCAACTCGGGATCGGTATCGCGATCGCTCGCGACGCGTTCGAAGAACGGCACGGACTCGGCGAAGCCGAGGACGCTCATTGTGCGCAGGAGATCGACGCGGGCGTCGAAATCGCAGTGTCCCCAGCGGCTCTCCAGAATCGCGGACGTCCGTGGATCGTGCAAGGGCTCTTCGCGCAACAGACGCAAGGCTTCGCGCGAGCCCGCACCGTTGGGGTAGCCACGCAGCGCCCGCAACCAGGGTTCGAGAACGCCTTGCGCGCCGCGCTGACGCAACGCGGCGCATGCGTTGGCGGCGATGTTGAGCGCGTCTTCGTCGAGGAGGATCTGTTCGAGCTGGACTTCGCGTGCGAGCCGCTCGAGCAGCGGACGACCGAGGTCCGCCGCCGCGGCATCCGGCCGGCGCAGGGTGCCGAGGACCGCCAACTGGACCATGGGATCGGGGTCGTCTGCGGCCGCGAGGACTGCGGCCCAGTCGCCGACCTCCGCGAGCGCGGCGACCGCCTGCACGCGCACGCGCGGCGACGGATAGGTTTCCGCATCGAGGAATTCCTTGAGCGCCGGGCCGAGCCCCGGCTCGCCGAGGGCGACCCGCGCGAACAAGGTTTGCAGCCGCAGCGGAGCGCCAGCGGCGGGAACGGAGTCCTGCAAGCGTGCCAGCCGGTCCCCCGCGCCGGCATCCTGCATGTTGAGCACGGCGTTCCAGGCGGTCATCCCGAAAGTCCCCGACCGATCGCCTTCGAGCCAGCCGCGCGCGGCGTCTTCGAGCACCTGGCCCGCTTCATCGCCGCCGAGCGTGGCCAAGGCTTCGAGGATCTTGGCGACCACGCTGGTCTCGCTCTCGCGCTCCAGGCTGCGGATCAGATCCGGTACCCGGGCGCGGTCGCCGAGCCGCGTGATGCCCTCGACAGCGGCGCTGCGCAAGACCGGGACCTCGGTGGCCTCCAGCACTTCGGCGAGCACTTTCGACGCTGCCTCATCCCCGGTCCGGGACAGGGCCTCGCAGAGATTGTGAGCCACGCCGAAGCGGCGCGAGTCTCCCATCACTTCGCGCAGCCGTTCGGTGATCCGCGGTGCCGCGGACGGACCGAGTTCGGCGATGCGCGCCTGCGCGAAGCGCAAGCCGTCGCGGCTGCCGCCGGCGAGCTGGTCCAGCCAACGGTCCAGGAGATCCGCGCGGGTGACTCCGCCCGGATAGGCCGGGCCCTGGAAAAACCGCGGAAAGCCCGCCTCTTGCCGCACGGCGGCCGAAGGACCTCCGGCGACGCCGCCGCGCGCCGGCGCATCGGCGCCGCCGCACGCGGCGAGCGTGGCGAGCAACACGCCGAGCGCTCCGTGCGAGACCGCAGCGTGGGCCGGAACCGGGGCCGCACGGCGAGCCGCGGCAGCACGCCTGTAGAATCGGCCGGCCATGGACGGAAGTAGCGACAAGTCCGGTCTCGGTTTCGCGATCGGGCCCCACCGCGTTTCGAGCGGTCTCACGCTGGCGCCCATGGCGGGGAACACGAACCTAGCGTACCGGCGCCTTTGTCGGCGCTTCGGCGCCGAATTGACCACCACCGAGATGGTGTCGTCGCGCGCCCTCGTGCACGGCGACGAAAAGTCGCTGGGCATGCTCGAGCGCGGCGAGGAAGAGCGCCCCGTCGCCGCGCAGGTCTTCGGTGCCGAACCGGACGTGCTCGCCGAGGCCGCGCGCCGGATCGAAGCGCGTGGCTACCACATCGTCGACTTGAACGTCGGCTGCCCGGTTCCCAAGATCACCGGCGGCGGCGGCGGCAGCGCGCTGCTCCTCGAACCCGAACTCGCGGCGCGCTGCATCGCCGCAATGGCGGCGGCGGTCTCGATCCCGGTCACGGTCAAGATCCGTGCGGGATGGGACGACGACAACCGCAACGCGCCTGAATTCGCCGCGCGAATGGAACAAGCCGGCGCCCAGGCCGTGACCGTCCACGGCCGCACGCGCGCGCAGAAGTACACGGGACACGCCGACTACGAGCTGATCGGCAAGGTCGTGGCTGCGGTGGCGGTGCCGGTGATCGGCAACGGCGACGTCACGGACGTCGCAAGCGCCAGCCGCCTCGCCGCTACCGGAGTGCGCGGCATCGCAATCGGGCGCGGCGCGCTCGGCGCACCCTGGATCTTCGCCCAGCTCCGCGCCTGGCAGGCCGGCGAGGCCGTCCCTCCGGCACCCGGACTGGAAGCCCGCGCCGAGCTGATGGTCGAACTCGGCCGCGGCGTGGTCGCCCTGTACGGCGAACGCCGCGGCATGCGCATCATGCGCAGGCTGGCCGCGGACTTCATCAAGGGAATGTCCGGCGCGCCCAAGCTGCGCGCCGAATCGAACCGCTTGGAAGCTCCCGCGGACCTGGACCAGCTGGCCGCGAACATGCGCGAACTCGCGCAGCAGGCGGCTGTTCCCGGCTAGCGCGAAGGTTCTGCCAGGGCCGAAGGGTCGACCTGGTCCGGGTCGGCGGGCAGCGCCGACGCCTCCGCCGCACCGCCGGTCCAATCCAGCCCTTGCACCAGGAACAGGCGGCTCACCGCCTTGGCGTACTCGAGGCGCGCGTTCTTCTCGCTGGTGAGCGCTTCGATCAGGTCCTCTTGGAACTGCAGCACCTGGAAGTTGGTCGAAGCGCCCTCCTGCAGGCGCCGCTGTTCCGCCTGGAGCTGGCGCTCCGCGACTTCGCGCGCCGTCACGGTCACCAAGACCCGCTCGGCCAGATAGTCGAGGTTGCGGACGGCGTCGCGCACCTGGTTGGCGATTTCGCGTTCGCGGTCGCGGAGGGTGCGGACGGCGAGCTGGAAATTGGCGCGCGCCGCGCGTTCGGCGCCGCGCGCGGCGCGGTTGCCGAGCGGCACTTCGAAAACGAGGCCGGCCGAGTAGCCCGCGGAGAGAAAGGAGAAAATCGGGTCGAAGGCGCCCGCGACCTGCGAATCGACGCCGAGGCTGTTGCCCGAGGCGTTCAGGTCGAGCTTGGGCCGCAGATTGCTCTCCGACACTTCCCAGTCGAGACGCGCGCGTTCGACGTCGACGGCGAGTTCGTGCAATTCAGGCCGGTGCTTGCGGGCCACCAGCAGCGCCTGCTCCCATACCAGGTCGGACGGAGCCGGCGGCGGCGGCTCGCTGACCGGCTGCAGGACCAGCTGCCAGTCTTCCGCGTCTTCGAAGTCGAAGATCAGCGCGCGCAGCGCGTCTTCGGCCTGGCGCACCCGGTTCTCGGCGGTGAGCAGCGCGTCGCGGCGCGATGCGATGTCGGCCTCGGTCTGCACGAGCTCGACTTCGGCCACTGCTCCGGCCCGGTACTTGGAGCGGGTGACTTCGCGCAGTTCCTGCGCGAGCGTCAGCGAGAATTGCTTCACTTTCACGTCCTCGATCGTGAAGGCGAGATCCCAGTAGGCATCGATGCCGCGCTGCACCGCGTCGACCGTTGCGCTGCGCACCGAAGCGACGCCGCGGTCCCAGCCGAGTTCCGCGCGGCGCAGGTCGGCAGTGCCGGCGAGCAGCCAGCCGCCGCGGAGCAGCGGTTGCGACACGCTGGCGTTGAAGCCCACGTCGGATCGCGGGTTGAGGCCGAAGAAGCCGCTCGGCCGGTTGTCTTCGCGATAGACCTCGTTCAGGCTGACTTCGACCGAAGCGCCCGTCATCAGCGCCGTGCGCAGGCCCTGGTTCGCACGCCATTCGCGGATCTTGGTGTTGTCGACGCCGCCCGACAGGAATCCGCCACCCGACGGCGATTCCGAGTAGGTGTAGGTGGCCTCCGCGAAGAAAATCGGGTCGAAAGCGCCTTCGGCGGACTGGATCGAACCGGCCCCGGTCAGCGCCGACAAGTACGCCTGCCGGACGGCCGGCGCGTTGGCGCGCACCAAGCGGACGACGTCGGCGACCTGAAGCGGAAGGACCCGCGCATCGGCGGATCCGGATTCGGGAACGGGACTATCCTGCGTCGGCAGGAACGGCACGCAGAGAAACGCGACGAGGGCGAGGGAAGCCGACATGGGCGGTCGGCAAGGATAGCTTTGCCAGCCGCTCCCCACCGGGGTCTAGTCGCCGCTGCGCCAGGCCAGCAGCGCCTCGGCCTCGCGACGAAGCCCGGGGTCGCCTTCCGGCAC
>DASWJW010000256.1:0-13032 GCA_036396955.1 Planctomycetota bacterium | reverse complement strand
CTCCGCCGAACTCGAGGTCGAGGGCCCGGCGATCAGCCCCAACCTGTGCGCGTCTTTCCTGCGCGTGGTCGCCGGCGAATCGCTGCGCACGCGGGCCACGGCGACTTCGCAGATGTTCTTCGTGATCCGCGGCGCCGGCCGCAGCCGCACCGGCTGCGGCGTGCTGGAGTGGGGGCAGGGCGACATGTTCGTGCTGCCCGGCGACATGGAAGCGCGCCACTGCGCGAGCGTGGATGCCGCGCTCTACTGGGTTACGGACGAAGCCCTGCTCGCCTACCTCGGCGTGCGGCCCGCGGCTCCGCGTTTCGAGTCGACCCTCTATCCGGGCGCGATGCTCGAACGCGAGATCGAAAAAGTCGCCGCCGAACCGGACGCAGCGGAGCGCAACCGCATCGGCGTGCTCTACGGCAATCGCGCCAGCCACGAGACGCGCAGCTTGACCCACACGCTCTGGGCGCTGCTCGTGCACGTGCCGCCCGGCGCCGTGCAGCGGCCGCACCGGCACAACTCCGTCGCGGTCGACCTGGTGCTCGACGCCGGCGAAGGCGTCTACTCCATGGTGGGCAAGACCCTCGACGGCCAAGGCCGCGTCGCCGGCGGCGAGCGCGTCGACTGGCAGCCGGGCGCGGTGTTCGTCACGCCGCCGGGCCTCTGGCACTCGCACCACAACGAATCCGAGCGCCCTGCGCGCCTCTTGCCGGTGCAGGACGCCGGCCTCCATTCCTACATGCGGACTCTCGACCAGCGCATGTCCTGAAGCGCGGCCACCCGGCCGCGTACCACACCCCCGCGACCCCGAGCATTCCCAAACAGATGAAACTCTCCTCCTTGTTCTCCGCCGCAATTGCCGGCGCAGCGCTGCTGGCGACCGCCGGCGCCGCTCCCGCGCAATCGGAACTCGCCGCGAGCACGCTCCGTTCGCCGTTCCGGCCGATCGACGACCAGATCGCCCCCGCCGGTTCGGCGCGGGTGAGCTTCGACGGCAGCGAGTGGAGCGCCTTCGACGCGCTGCACGCCGCCGGCGACGTGGTCGCGCTCACCGACTTTGTGCTTCCGGGCGGCCGCAGCGTCGACCTGGTGCTGCGCCCGATTTCCGCGTTTGCCGCCGGCGCCGCCGCGGTGGTCGTGCGGGAGGACGGCGACCACGCGCTCGCGCCCAGCGTGCGCTGCTTCACCGGCACCGTCGAAGGCGAGGGCGGCACGGCCTTCCTGGCGGTGTCGCGCGGCTTGCTCAACGGCTATCTGGAGATCGCCGGCGAGACCTGGTTCCTGTCTTCGGCGGGCAGCGCCAACGGCGCGTGGATCGCGCACCAGGCCGCGATCCCCGGCGGCGGTCTCCTCAAGGACTTCTGCCGCGTCTTGGAGTCGCCGCCGGTCCCCGAGGACTCGACGGGACGTCAAGATGCGTCGGTCGCCCGCGTGCGCGTCCTGGACATGTTCATGGAGATCGACAACCAGATGCGGCAGGTCTTCGGCAGCGACCAGGACGCGATCGACTACTTCGCGACCCTTGCGACGGCGATCGGCGAAATCTGGCGTCGCGACCTCGGCGTGGTCCTCAACATCCCCAACGGCTACATGCGCTTGTGGACCGTCACTCCGCCGTGGGGCGTGGTGAACGACTTCAACGGCCTGACGCCCTTCCGCGACTGGTGGGACAGCGCCAACAACCCCGACCGCAACATCCCGCGCGCCGGCGTCCACCTGTTCACCAACCCGGTGTTCGGCGGCGTCGCCTGGCTGCCGGCCGTTTGCAGTTTCACCTACGGCTACGCGCTGAGCTCGCTCAACGGCTTCTTTCCGTATCCGATCCACCACCTCGACGGCGCCAACTGGGACTTGTTCGTGACCGGCCACGAGTGGGGCCACAACCTCGGCAGCCCGCACACCTTCGACTACGTTCCGCCGATCGACTGTAACGACGGCTCGGGTCCCGACGGCGGCACCATCATGAGCTACTGCCACGGCAACGGCATGCAGACGGTCGGCATGCGCTACCACGCGCGCGTGCAAGAAGTCATCCGCAGCACCGTCACCAGCAGCGGCTGCAAGCGGCTGGTCACGCTGACCAAGGGCGACTACGACATGGACGGCGTGCTGACCAACGCCGATCTTGTGGCGATGATCAGTTGCCGCAACCAGGGTTTCTTCTCGGCGGGCTGCCTGGAAACCATGGACATGGACAACGACGACGACCTCGACGACTGCGACTACCGCCTGCTCGAGATCGGCGTCAGGGGCTACGAACTCACGCTCAGCCACGACCAGCTGCTGCTGCGGGGCCAGAGCGCGACCTTCACCGTGACCGGCGCCAACTCCGGCGAACGGGTGCACTTCCTCTACGGCCTCAACGGCGTGGGCTGCGGCGACTGCTATTCGCAGATCGGCGGCGCCTGTCTGGAGGTGATGGCGCCGGTCAAGCGGATCGGCAGCGCGCTTGCGACGCCGGCCGGAGTGGCCGCCCTGACGATCAACATTCCCAACAACGCGCCGATCATCGAGATCTTCACGCAAGCCGTGGCGATCCGCGGTTTCGGCGGGGCCGGCTCGGCCAAGTCCAACACTTCCAGCGCCTTCATCCTGCCGTAGCCGCCTGGAAACGGGCCGTCGGGCCTTCCGACGGCGTCCTGGCGCCGCGAGCCCCTGGGTTCGCGGCGCCTTCCGGGTTACTGTGGAGGCAGCTCATGGGAGGCACCGTGACGAAACCGACCGGACACTCCGACACCCTCACCCGCGGCATCCGCGTGCGCGTCGGGGCGCAGCTGGTGCCTTCCCAGTCCAAGCCCGAGCGCCGGCGGTGGATGTACACCTACCGCGTGCTCGTCCGCAACGACGGCGAGGAAACCGTGCAGCTCCTGTCGCGGCACTGGGTGATCCTCGACGCCGACAACGACTGCCAGGAGGTACGCGGCACCGGCGTGGTGGGCCAGCAGCCGGTGCTCGAGCCGGGCGAATCGTTCAGCTACATGAGCGGTTGTCCGCTGCCGACCGAATGGGGCTCGATGGAAGGTTCGTACACCATGCGGACCGCAGCCGGCGAGACCTTCGAGGCCGAGATCGGCCGTTTCTTCCTGGCGCCGACTACGGCGCCGATTCCGGCCGCGTAGTCCCGGCGCCGTCCTCCGCGGGCGCGGCCGCTTGTGCCGCGGCGCGGCGTTCCTGCGCACGGCCCAGCGCAAGCCCGGTGAACAGCCACGCCCCGGCGGCGGGAATGGCGGCGAAGGCGATCGCGCCGAAACCAAGGCCCATCGCCCGCAGGCCGTCGAAGAGCCAGGCGTTCACCATGTCGCCGCCGCGGTAGACCACCGTGTCGACGAAGGACTTGGACTTGAAACGCTCGACGCGCCCGACCACGGTGAAGAGCACCTCGCGCGAGGGCTTGGCGAGCGCGAAGTTCGCGGCGCGGCGGGTGACCTGGAAAACGACGAGCACAACGAGGATGGGCGCAGCTCCGAGACCGGCGAAGCCGACCATGGCGACCGCCGGCAGGATCATGAGCGTGGCGCCGACGCCGATCGACTTGATCAGGCGTCCGGTCACGAACGCCTGGGCCAGACCGGTGAGCACGTTGACCGCAAGGTCGATGCGCGCGTAGAGCACGGTGCGCGCCGCGCGGTCGGGGAGCGCCTCGCCGATGATGTGGGCCTGTTCCTGGTAGGCGAAGGTCGAAACCAGCGTGTAAAGGAACAAGTACGCGCAGATGCCGCTCAAGTACGGCGAGCGGAACACCGCGCGGATGCCGTCCAGGATGCCGCCGCCGATCAAACGGTCGGCGTCGGCGGTCGCTTGTCCGGCGGCCGCCTGCGCGCGCTCGCGGTCGCCGACGCCCTTGCGGGCGAGACTGCCGGCGAACCAGGTCGCGAGTTCGAGCAGCGCGACCGAGACCAGGATCAAGTAGGGCGGCGGCATCACCGCGACGAGCAGCGAAGTGAGCCCCGATCCAGCGACCCCGCCCAGCGTCGCGCCGAGCGCGATGAATCCGAACAGGCGCTTGCTCTGTTCGTTGCGGAACACGTCGGCCATCAAGCTCCAGGCCACCGACACCACGAACAGGTTGTAGACGTTGAACCAGACGTAGAACGCGCGCTCCGCCCAGATCCGCGGCCCTTCTTCGACCGTCAGGAGCAGGACGAAGAAGATCAGCAGATTGGCGATGAAGAAGCGGTTGGTTCGCGGAATGAACACGCGCCGCGGATAGCGCGCGACGACCGCGGAATAGAGCGGCACCGCGGCGACAGTCACGAAGAAGGTCGCGGTCCAGAGCTTGGACAGATTGTCGCGGTCCTGCGAGCTGATCTCTTCGCGGACCGGCCGCAGGATGTAGTAGCTGGCGAAGAGCAGGAAGAAATAGGCCAGCGAGCGGAGCAGCGCGCTGATCTCCTCGGGACGCACGTCCACCACGCGCATCAACGAGCGCGCGAGCGGACCGCGCGGCGCTTCGGGGCGCGCGTCGGCGGGGGAGTAGGTGTTGGAGCCGGGGTCGGTCACGGCGTGCGGCCTGGCGGAGGAGCCGCGCAGGCCGGTGGAGGGCTACACTAGCGGTTCCGATTCCAGGCCCGCAGCGCGCCGAGCCGCGCGGGTTCCTACCCCGACCTCCGGTCCGAGCATGAGCCCCAGCCGCCGTTCGTTTCTCCGCTCCGCCGCCTTGACCGGCGGCTTCCTCCCCGGCGCAGCGCGCTTCGTGCGGGCGCAGGAACCCGCCAAGCGCAGACTCGACCTGCTGATCCTCGGCGGGACCGGTTTCCTCGGCCCGCACGTGGTGGAAGCCGCGCTCGCCCGCGGGCACAACATGACGCTCTTCAACCGCGGGCGCACGAACGCCGAGTTCTTCCCCGATCTCGAGAAGCTGCGCGGCGACCGCGATCCGAAGGTCGGCGACGGCCTCAAGGCGCTCGAGGGCCGCAAGTGGGACGGCGTGATCGACACTTCGGGGTACGTCCCGCGGATCGTCGGCGCCTCGGCGCGTCTGCTCGCCGACCACGTCGGCCACTACGCGTTCATCAGCTCCATTTCGGCGTACACGGACTTCTCCGCTCCGGGCATGACGGAGTCGGCGCCGCTGGCGACCATGGAAGACGAGACCGACGAGGACGCGCGCCGCTACTACGGCCCGCTCAAGGTCCTGTGCGAGAAGGCCGCCGAGGCCGCCATGCCCGGCCGCACCACGGTGCTGCGGCCCGGCTTGATCGTCGGCCCGCTCGACCCGACCGACCGTTTCAGCTACTGGCCGCTGCGGATCCGCAACGGCGGCGAAGTGCTGGCGCCGGGCGTGCCGGCCGATCCCATCCAGTGGATCGACGCGCGCGACCTCGCCGTCTTCACGGTGCGCAGCATCGAGAACTCGCTGGCGGGGATCTACAACATGGTGGGGCCGGTCTTCGCGGCCGACAACGCGGAATTCCTCTACGGCTGCAAGGCCGTGACCGGCGGCGACGCGCGCTTCACCTGGGTCGACGCCGAATTCCTCGCCGAGAAGCAGATCCAGCCCTGGGGGCATTTGCCGGTGTGGGCGCCGGGCGGCGGCGAGTCCGCGGGCTTGAACACCTGCAGCAACGCCAAGGCGGTCGCCGCGGGCTTCACCACCCGGCCGCTCGCCGAGACCGTGGGCGACCTGATCGCGTGGTGGAACGAGCAACCCGACGAGCGCCGCGCGAGGGTGCGCGCCGGCTGGACTGCCGAGAAGGAGGCCGAGACCCTGGCCGCCTGGCACGCGCGCTGACGGTGGGCTAGCCGTCCGCTTGGCCGACGGCCGGCTCGAAGCGCAGCGCCGCGGAGTTCAAGCAGTAGCGCAAGCCGGTGGGCGCGGGCCCGTCCGCGAAAACGTGGCCCAGGTGCGCGTCGCAGCGCGCGCACAGGACTTCGGTCCGCACCGCGAACAACTTGCGATCGGAGCGGGTGGCGACGTGGTCGGTGTTCGCGGGCTTCCAGAAGCTCGGCCAGCCGGTGCCCGACTCGAATTTGGTCTCCGCGTCGAACAGCGAGAGGCCGCAAGCCACGCAGTCGTACTTGCCGGAGCGCTTCTCGTCCCAGTACTCGCCCGTGAACGCGCGCTCGGTTCCCGCCTTGCGGGTGACCCGGAATTGCTCGGGCGTGAGCTCGGCCTTCCATTCGGCGTCGGTCTTGACGATTTTTTCGATCTTCTGGCTGCTGGATTCCATGACGCCTGCTTCACGGTGGTCTAGAATGGTCTGGACGGCCTGGAGGGATTGTTCATCCGGCCGCTGGTCGGAGCACGCTGCCGTGAGCAGCACGGCGAGCCAGGCGGTGGCCGGGGCGGAAAGGGGCCGGGGCGGGTTCACGCTGCGCATTCGTCCGAGGAACGGATTGGTGACGCCAGGATAACCTGCGGCGCGCGCTCGGCCGCGCCTTCATGGACGCGCACGTCAACCGCCTGCGCGCGGCCTTCGCCGCGCAGCTGCTCGCCCAGCAACCGGAATCGGTGCTCGATCTCGGCTGTGGAGCCGGATTCCTGCTCGCCGCGTGCGCTGCGGCCGAAGTGCCTGCTGTGGGCGCCGATCTCGCTGCCGCCCGCGTCGCCGGCGCGCGGGCGGCCGGTCACCTGGCCGTGGCCGGCAGCCTGTACGCGCCGCCGTTCGCCGCGGGCAGCTTCGACTGGGTGGCGATCCGGCACGTGCTGCACCACCTCGACGACCCCGCCGCCGCACTCGCCGCCGCTGCGCGAATCGCGCGGAGCGGGGTGGTGGTGGCCGAACCCTGGAACGATTCGCTCTTGCCCGAGCAGCGCGTGGCGATGGCGGTCGACGCCTGGTCGCGCCGGCAGGACCGCCGCCAGGGCCGCGTGCACCACGCCAACCACGCGGCCGCCGCGATCGTCGCCATGGCCGCGGTCACCGGTCTGCAGGCGATCGCTCTCGAAACCGTGCTGCCGATCGCCCGCGAAGACGCCGCGGCGCTGCAAGCGCGGCTGGAGCCCTTGCTCGAAGGCCTGCCCGCCGCGGACCCCGACCGCCAAGCGCACCGCGCGCTCCTCGCGCGCGCGGCGCGCGAGGGCTGCGGCCGGCCCGGCCCGGTGGTGGTGGTGCTGCGCTTCGCGGCGGGGAGCGTCTAACCGTCGGTCTTGTCGGCGTCGCCGGCTGCCGGTTTCGGCGGCGGCGACGCCTTGGCAGCCCCGTCGCCACCACCGCGGGCGAGCGCGATCTTGTCGCGGAGGCTGGTGAGCACCTTGATGGCGTCGAACCAGAACGGCGCTCCCAGCGTGAGCAGGAGCGCGGTGATGAGCACGCCCAGGACGTTGCCGAAGCGGCCGTAGAAACTCCAGCCGTGCGGCCACGGCACGATGTCGATCCGCGCAAGCTGGCCCAGCTGGTCTTCGGCGACGTCGAGCGATCCGCCGACCCGTTCGGTGCGCATCTCCGCCAGGATCTGACGGTACTCGCCGACCAGCGCTTCGCGCTGGCCGGGGACGTCCCGCAAGACGTCGCGGATCTCGTGTTCGAGCTGGTCGACGTCGCGGCCTTCCCCGCTGACTTCCTCGAGCACCGCGGCGAGGCGCGGATGGCGCCGCGCCATTTCGACGAGCGCATCGACCGGCGCGGGACCCACGGCGCGGAGCTGTTCGACAGCTTCCGCTCCTTGCGCCTGGATCGTTGCGGTCTCGGCGAGATAGCGCGCGCGCAACGCCGGATCGGTCGAGAGGTCGCGCAGCAGGAGCGGCGCACTGATCTGGAAGACACCGGCGACGGCAATCGCCCAGAAAATCGCAAGGTAGCGCATCCAGGACTTGAAACGCTCGGTCATCCGCTCCTGCGACTTCTCGAACAGCTCGCGCGCCTCGCGCGCCTTGGCCGCGGACAGCGGCGTGGACGCCTTGCGCAGCGCGTGGTCCAGTTCGTCGGGCGAGAGCCAGACGAGGCTCGGCGCGCTGCGCATCCAGCGGACCGGGCCGCCGATCTTGTCGACGTTGCGCGCGACCCGCGCGCCGGTCTCCGACGGCGGGAGCGCGGCGTCGCGGAGGATTTCGGACGCGAGCGCGGGTGCGGTCCAGCCCTTGCCCTTGCCGATGCGTTCGAGCACGTCGGCCAGCGCGACCTGCAAGTTGCGGCCGCGCAACCGCAGCAGGTGCTGGCTCGCCTGCCCGAGCGAAGTGACGATCAAGCTCAAGAGCAGCATCACGCCCGCGAAACCGATCAGCGCGCCGAGAACGTCGAGCAGCATCTCAATTCCCTCCTTGGGTCCGCTTGGCGCGGATCCAGCGCGTGCCGTCTCCGCGCCGCGTGTCGCGAACCGCCGGCGGCGCGCCGGGGTCCGGGTCGCCGACGGGGACCTCGACCACGCGGAACCAGTGGCCGTCGGTCTCGATCAGCACGTGGTCGAACTCCTTCAGCTCGTCGAGCTGCGCCTGTTCGGTGAGGTGCTCGTAGTAGAAGCGCCGCTCCTGCAAGAGCGTGGTGTAGAAACGGTGCGACTGGCCGACCCAGCGGCGCACGTCCTCGGCAGGATGCTGCCAGGCTCTCGGATCCATCTCCTTGGACATGAAGCCCTTCTCGCCCATCGAAGCGACGCCGAGCACCGGGCGGAAGCCCGGCCGGCGGAAGAATTCTTCGAGCGCGTGCGCGCTGCCGTGGTGGGGGACCTTGAGCACGTCGCAGTCGAGGAGGTCGAGTTCGTCGCGCGAACGCAGGTCGTCGAGGAGCGCTCGTTCGGACTTTTCGTTGTGGTCGCCCGTGAACAGCATCTCGAAGTCTCCGTACACCAGGCGGAAAGTGACGCTGTTGCCGTTGATCGTTTCCCCCCAGTCGCCGAAGCGGTGCAACTCGGTGCGCGGCCAGAGGAGTTCGACCGCAATCCCGGCGTCGGCGAGCGGGGTGCGGACCGCCGACTCGACGTCGTCGATGAACGGCCGGCCCACGAGCGCGCGCTGGTAGGCGTCCGGGGCTTCGGGCCGCCCGCCGAGCACCGCGTTGGCGAGCGATTCGAAGACTCCTTGCAGCGCGCCGCGGTCGCGCTCGCGCTCCAGGTCGCTCATCGAATCGAGCAGGTACTCGTGCCGCAAGTGCGTCGTGCCGGGGACCACGTAGGCCATGCCGCGCGCGATGGTGCCGTCGGAGCGCTTGGAGAGGACCGCGTCGGAGGGGCTGCCCGTCTCCGGAAAGGCTTCCGCGCCCTGCACCGGAAACCCCGGCCGGTAGGACGCCAGGCCGTTGTGCCACACCCGGTCGACCTGGATGCCGGCGTCGAGCAGGATCTCGGCGAGGCCTTTCACGTGGTCGGCGTCGTGGTGCGTCACCACGGCGTGTTCGATGTGCGGGACTCCCGATGGATAGAGCTGGTGCACGAAGTCGCGCATCCGCGTGGCGTTGTTGGCGTAGAAGGAGCCGCCGTCGATCAGCAGATCGAGGCGCTCCCGCGTGGCGGGAGCCGGCCCGCCGTCCGGCAGGTCGTACGCCAGCCGGGTCGGGAATTGGACCAGGATTCCGTCGCCTTGCCCCACGTACACCACCCAGATGCGCAGCAGCGAAGCCGGCGCCGGCTGGTAGTCGATCCGCTGCTCGCGCTCGAAGGTCGCGTAGTCGGGCGGCGGGCCTTGCGCGGCCGCCATCGCCGCGCCGAGGAAAGCGGCGAGCACAGTGCCGCAGCGGAAGAACACGGAGAGGGTCTTCATGGGGAAATCGATGGCGCGGGAGAGAAGATAGCCACGACCACCCAGCGCCGGCGCCGGGTGGTCGTGGGGGCAGCTAGCGCGACGGACCGCGCTGGCGGAATGCGGTCGTCAGCTCGCGAACCGCCGCCGTCAGTTCTTGCATTTGCGCTTCCAGGCGCCGGAGGCGGGCTTCGACGCCGCCCGGCGCGGGTTGGGCGTCCGCAGCCACGCCCTCTCGCGCGCGATCCTGGTCCCAGCGCACGCGCAATTCCAGCGCGTACTCGCGCAAGTGCGCGGCCTTGGCCTCGTGCCCGAATTCGTCCCACACCTTGCTGGCGTAGGTCACGAGTTCGAGCTGTGCGCCGAGCTTGGGCGCGCGCGCGCGGATTTCGCGCGACTCGGGGTCCTCGCGGCCGGCCAGGTCCATGCGCTTGGCGTGGATGGCGCGCTCCAGAAGCTCGGCGGAATCGGGCCGCTCGATCTCGCGCATGGCGTGGTGGGCGACTTGGAGCAATTCGATCTCGCGCTCTAGGTGCTCCGAGCGCTCGCCGCGCCGTTCCTGCTGCTCGCGGCCCTCGCGCAGCCTGGCGCGGACGCCTGCGGCGAGGCGGGCGAGGGCCGCGAGTTCCTCGCGGCTGCCGAGCCGCTCGCAAGCGACCATGCCGTGCTCGAGGCCTTCGAGGATCTGCTCCAGCTGCTGCAGGTCCGGGCCGCGTTCGCCTTGCTCGCGGCGGTCGCTGTCCTGGGCGGCTGCGGGAGCGGCGAGCGCGCAAGCGAGGAGCAAGGCGGCGCAGGGAAGCAGGCGCCTGGGGGCACAAGAGCTCGGTCGCATCGGAAAACCTCCGCCGGGAAGAGAAGGCCGGGGGCCGGCGCGCGAGCTGCAGACCGGGGCCCGGTCCTGTGGCCAGTCTACTCTTCATCGGCGTCTTCGGGAGCGCCAGGCGCGCGTGTTTCGGTAGCTGCCGGCGGCTCCGGATCGCGCCAGAATTCGAAGTACCCGATCATCATCTCGTCCCAGGTCTGTTCTCCGAACTCGACGTTGCGCGCCGGGTCGGGGTTGACCGGATTGGCGGCGCTGTTGTCGAACACGGCCGTGCAGACGATGCGATCGCCGGTCTCCACCCGGACCGGCTCGAAGCGGCGGTAGAAGGTCTGCCAGTCGAAGCGGTAACGCGGCAGGTCGAAGAGCAGCTCGCGGCTGTCGTCGGCGTGCACGAGCTCGTAGCGGAACGACCGGCCGCGCAAGTGCATGTGCGGCGAGAAACCGAGCAGCCACGCCGGCGCCCCGAAGCGGCCTTCGGCCACCACCTGGTGCGACTCCGCGCCCGCAGGGATCGAGAATTCGACGTTGAAGACCGCCGCGGTGCGGATCTCGTGTTCGGGCGGCGCGGCAGCGAAGCGGAAGGCGACCTGCGTCCGGTCGGTGGTCGCGACTCCGTCGGGCGTGTAGTGCATCTGGAACTTCAGCCATGAGCCGGCCGGAATCCGTTTGGCGGAGCCCGCCGGCCACTGCGTGGCGCCCTGCCCGGGCACCAGACCGGCGAAGTAGCCGTACAAACCGCCCTGGAAGCGCCGGTCGTATTCCTGGCGGCTCTCGCCGGGCTGGCGCGGCTCTTCGAGGAACAACAGCCCGTGGTGGACGACTTGCGGCGCGGTGGTGCGGAACGCGACGGCTTCGACCCACTTGTCCTCGGTGAAGCCGGTCGGCACCCACATGTACTCGTAGTCGAGCGTTCCTTCCGCAGGAACTGCGACCTCGCGCGGCAGCTCGAAGACCGCGTCGGGCTCGCCGAGCGTCCACGAGCTGGGGAATTCGCGCGGCAGCGGCGCGTCGGCGGGGTCGCCTTCCGGCACGTCCGCGTCGATCCAGGCCAGCAGGTCGGCCTTTTCCGCGGGCGTCAGGCTCCGGTCCTCGCGCCACGGTCCGCCGGCGAGTCCCGGCGCGAACGGCGGCATGGCGTCGCTCGCGATCACGCGCCGCAGCATCGCCTTGCGTCCCGCGGCCGCGCGGTAGCTGTCCAAGGGGAAGGGCCCGACCGCGCCGTCGCGGTGGCAGTCCTGGCAGCGGGCTTGCACGATGCGGCTCACGCGGCCGTGCCAGGTCGGCGCCGGCGGCGGCACCGCCGCCGGCCGGAGTTCGAGCGCGCAACCGGGCGCCGAAGTCGCGGCCACCGCGGGTTCGCGGCCGGCCAGGACGGCGTCGAGCGCGTCGGCGAGGAAGGCGCGGCCCGGCTCGGGCCGGCTGAACCCCAGTCCGTACTGTTCGTCGACGGCGCCGCGGTAGCGCATGGTGCGCGCGGCGTCGAGCACGAAGACTTCGGTGGTGGAAGTCGCGCCGAGCCGGGACGCGAGCGCGCCGCCGGCGTCGGCGACGTAGCGGCCGGCAAGGCCGAAGCGTCCGGCGTCCGCGCGCATGGCGGCGGGATCGTCGTTCGCGCTGGCGTTCAAGAACACGAAACGCACGCCGCGGGCGGCGTAGTCGGCTTCGAGGCGGGCGAGACGCGGTCCGTAGCGCTTGGCGATCGGGCAGCTGCTCTCGCGCATGGCGATCACCACCGCTTTCGCGTCGAGCGCGGACAAGCTCCATGCACTGCCGTCGAGGCCGCGCAGTTCCAGGTCGGGGACCAGGTCGCCCACGCCGAGCGCCCGCGGAGCCGGCAGGACCCGCGCGGCTTCGCGCCAGGCCGCTTCGGACTCGTCCTGGGCCGGAGCGGCCGCGGCGAGCGCGCCGGCGGCCAACAGGAATCCGGGGATGCGCCGGCGGGTCATCGACGGTCCGGCCGGCGGCCCTAGCGCGCCGGCGCGAAGAAGCGCTCGCGCACGATCTCGTCGCCGGCGACGCCGCGGAAGTCGCCGAGCAGGGTTTCGAGGTTGGCGCCGTCGAGGACGGCGAGCACGCGCGCATAGAGTTCGTCGTCGAGACCGCGCGCTTCTTGCGCTTTGGCCACGGCGTCGCGCAACTCGCCGCGGCGCGCATAGGCGATGCCCAGCGCGGCAGCGCGCGCCAGGTCGGCGTCCTTGCCTTCGAGCGCTTCGACCAGCACTTCGCGGGCGACTTCCGCATCCGCGGTCTGCGCCAGGGCGATCAAGGCGTTTCGCCGCACGAAGGGGTCCTTCTCGCTGCGCGCCGACTTGGCGAGCTGCTGGCGGACCACCCGGTCGGCGAGGCCCGCGGTGCCGAGCGCGCGGACCAGGTTCTTGCGCACGTCCGCTGCGTCTTCTTTTCCGAACGCGGCGCGCAGGGCCTTCACCGACTCGGGTGCGCCGAGCTGCTCGAACGCGGCGGCGGCTTCGGCGCGGACGCCGCGGTCGGGATCCTTGAGGAACGGTTCGATCGCCGCCCAGAAACTCGGGTGGCCGAAGCGGCCGACGTCGTGGACCAGCTGGCGGCGCAGGTCGACGCGGCGGCCGAACACCGAGCCCCGCAGCTC
>DASWJW010000255.1:0-3352 GCA_036396955.1 Planctomycetota bacterium | reverse complement strand
GAGAGGACGACCTCGACTACGCCTGGTCGTTGGTCAACCTCGGCCGCGCGGTCGAGGCCGACGGTCGCTACCGGGAAGCACTGCCCTTGTTCCAGCGCGCCCTCGCCATCCACGTCGACGCCGGCGTCCGTGCCAGCCCGGGCGGCGCCTATGCGCTCGAGGCCCTTGGGGCCTGTCAGTTTCGCATGGGCCGCTACGAGCGCGCCGCAAGTTGTTTCGAGGACGGCATCGCCATCCGCCGGAAGGTGTTCGGCGCCGAGCACCTGGACACCGCGACCCTGGTCCACGACCTCGCGATAGTGCGCCAGAACCAGGGCCGCTCGGACGAAGCGCGGGCGCTCTACGACCAGGCGATCGCAGCCAAGGTCACGGAGGTGGGCCGGGAACACCCCGAGACGGCGGTCACTCTGCACGCTCTCGCCAAGCTGTTCCTCGAGCAGGGCCTCTACGACGAGGCGCGGCCGCTGCTGGTCGAGGCACGCGAGATCCGCGAACGCACTCTCGGCAAGGACCACTTCCTGGTGGCAACGAGCATCCAGGATCTCGCCCTGCTCGACCGGGACGAAGGCAACCTCGACGCAGCGCTGGCCGGACTGGAGAAAGCGCTTGACATGCGCCGCAAGGTGTTCGGCGACCGGCACCGGCAGGTCGGCTTCAGCCTTCACAATCTCGCCGAAGTGCTCGAGGCACGCGGCGACGACGCCGCGGCGCAGCGGTATTTCGAAGAAGCGTTGGCAGTGCGCCGTGCCGTGCTGGACGCCGGCCATCCGCACGTGGCGGCCAGCTTGCACGGACTGGGCCGCGTGTTGTGGCATCGCGGCGACTTGGAGGGCGCGCGCGAGCGCTTGGAGCAGGCGTTGGCCATCCGCGAGGCAGTGCTCCTCCCCGAACACCCGGACCGGGCGCGCAACCTGCACGACCTGGCGCTGCTGCACGCCGACCGCGGAGATTTCCCCGCGGCTTGGGCGCGCGCTCGCGAGGCCGTGAGCGCGCTCGAAGAACACCTTCAGCGGGTTTTGTGGGCGCAGACCGAGAGCGAGCGTTTCCGCTTCCTCGAGTCCCGGCACACGGCGCTGGCGATCCTCACTTCGCTTGCGCAGCGATCCGGCGATCCGCAGGCCGAGCGCATCGCCTACCAGGCCGTATTGGATTGGAAGGGCGGTGCCACGCGGGCCATGTTGCGCGGCAAGGCGCGACTCGAGGCGGGTCTCGACGAAGGCCAGCGCGCCCTGCTCGAAGATCTGCGCGCGGCGCAGGCGGAGCTTTCGGCGTTGATGTTCAGTAAGGACACCGCACAGCGGGACACCCAGGTCGCGGCGTTGCGCGACGAACGCGCGCGGCTCGAGCTGGCGTTGAACCGCTCGATGGGCAAACAGCAGGCCGACCCGGCGGTCGACCTGGACGCGTTGCGCCACGCGCTGGCAGCGGCTGCGCCGGATGCCGCCGCGGTCGATTTCCTGGTGCTTTCGCAATACGAACCCGCCGCCGGTGCGGACCGCGCCGGAGCGTTCGGCGTCCCACGCCTGCTGGTCTGGACCGTGCGCGCGGGCGCCGAGGGCGTGCAACGCCAGGACATCGGACCGGCCGACGAAGTCGAGACTCTCGTTCGCGCCTTCCTCGAAGATCTGGTGGCGCGGCGCGGTGGCGAGGGCCTGGACGGCGGCGATGCCGGTCCCAACTCCAACGACGTCCTTCGCGCGCGGCTCTGGGATCCGCTGGCCGCAGCGATCGGGCCAGCAGGTCTGGTGTTCTTGTCGCCCGATTCCTTTCTCGGCGGCCTGCCCTTCGAGACCCTGCAGGGCGGCGACACGGCCTATCTGATCGAAGACTTCGCCTTCGTCTACCAAGAAGACCTGGTTTCGCTCCTCACCCCGCCGCGCGCGCGGCCGCAAGGCCACGGCTTGCTGGCGATCGGCGGCGTCGACTACGGCCGCCGGGCTCCGGGCACGGTGGTTTCCGCGGCGCGCAAGTACTGGCCGACTTTGTCGGCGACGGGCCCCGAAGCCGACGCCGTGTCGCAGATCCACCGCGACGCATTCGGCGCCGCCGAGCCGCGCGAGCTGCTGGAGGGCGAGGCCGCGAGCGAAGGCGTGCTGAAGGCCGCGCTGCCCGAATACGAGTTCCTGCACCTGGCGACGCACGGCTACTTCGAGCCCGAGGGCCTAGCCTCGATGTTCGAGCGCGTGGTCGAGGACGGCCGCCGCGTGCAACGCATGCGCGCGCCCGACCGGCAGCTGGTTCGGAGCCTTCCAGGGCTGCTGTCCGGCTTGATCTGCGCCGGCGCCAATCTACCCGTTTCCGGGCAAGGCGACGACGCCTATCTCACCGCCGAAGAAGTCAGCTGGCTCCCGCTTACGGGCGTCGACACCGTGGTGCTGTCGGCCTGCGAGACCGGCCTCGGCCGCGCGCAGGCGGGCGAAGGCATGCTCGGCTTGCGCCGCTCCTTCCGCATGGCCGGCGCGCGCACCGTGATCAGCTCGCTGTGGGAAGTGCGCGACGCGGAGACCGGCAAGCTTATGCAGGCCTACTACCGCAATCTGTGGCTCGAAGGCCGCGGCAAGCTCGAATCGCTGCGTGCCGCGCAGCTCGAGATGCTCGACGAGAACCGCAGGTCGAAGGCGGGCAAGGGCCGCCCTTCGACCTGGGGCGCGTTCGTCTTGAGCGGCGACTGGCGCTAGCCGCCGGTCCGCCTAGTCCTGGATCTCGGCGGTCCCGAGCACCGTGCCGTCGGCCGCCACGACTTGGTTGTCGGGGCGCAACCGCCGGCCGTCGACGAGCAGCTTGGAGCCGTCGGGCTGGGGGGAAGAGCCGAAAGTGCGGATCACCATGCCCTTGGGCGCCTTGGCCGGAGTCATGTGGACCTCGGTGCGGTACAGCGATCCTTCCAGCAGCACGGGGAACTGGTCGTCGATGCGCTGGCTCGCCGGGGTGATGTCGCGGCCGGTCGGATCGAGGAGCCGCCCGCCCGGCAGCAGCACCGTCCCGTCGGGAATCACTAGGATCGGATTGCTCATGGTCCGTTCGCTGCCGTCGAAGCTCATGTCCTTGAGGAACTTGATCGCCGAATCGCCCGGGCCGACCTTGGTGCCGTCGGGAAGCAGAAGGCCGCCGTTCTTGCGCACGATCGTGCCGTCGCGGCGAATGGCGATGGGCGCGCCGGCGTCGGCCTTGGCCAGGTGCTTGACCTGCCGCAGGAGCGGCCCTTCGAGATGCGCGCGGATGGCGCGGTGCAGGTAGGGGAACTCGCTGTTCTGCACCTCCTCGGAAACCGGGAAGATCAGGATCCGGCCCATTCCGGCATCGGTGCGGTAGCGCATCGACACCATGGAGCTGCCGCCGAGTTCGTGCAGCG
>DASWJW010000254.1:0-5132 GCA_036396955.1 Planctomycetota bacterium | reverse complement strand
TGCTCGAACAGCTCGCGCTCGGGGAGCCGGTCGACGGCACACCGCGCGTGCTGGTGCTGGGAGCCGCGTTCAAGGAGGACGTCGCCGATCTTCGCAACAGCCGCGTGCCCGAACTCGTCGCCACGCTCGAAGCGGCCGGCGCGCAAGTGAGCGTGCACGACGCCGCGGTGCCGGCCGCCGCGCTGCAGGCCGCGTTCGGCGCCCGCACCGTGCAGACGGCCGAAGCCGCGGCCTACCATGCGGTGGTCCTGGCCGTGCGTCACCGCGCGTACCGCGAGCTGGACGCGGCCGAACTGCTGCGCCCGTTGCGCTCCGGCGGCGTCGTGATCGACTTGAAAGGCATGGTGGATCCAGTCGCGCTGCCTGCCGGCGCTCGTTTGTGGCGGTTGTGAGCCGGAGCGGGCGCGCGGCCCGCAGCAGCTAGAATCCGCGCGCCGTACGGTCCGCCGCATGCCCGATCGCCCCACCCGCCGCAGCTTTCGCGATCGCCTGCCGTTCGGGATCGGAGCACGCGACAAGCCGCGACACTTCCTCGAGATGGCGGGAGTGGTCTGGGAGAACCGCGACAACCTCGGCTACGCCTGGCGGATCCTCAAGAACGGCGTGTGCGACGGCTGCTCGCTCGGCCCGCGCGGCCTGCGCGACGACGTGATCGAAGGCACGCACTTGTGCCTGACGCGGCTCAAGCTGCTGCGGATCAACACCATGCCCGGAATCGCCCGGGACGTGGTCGAAGACACTTTCGGCGACATCGGGAGACTGCGCGCGATGAGCCAGCGCGAACTCCAGGCGCTCGGCCGCGTGCCGTACCCGATGCTCTACCGGCGCGGCGACCGCGGCTTCCGCCAAGTGTCCTGGGACCAGGCGCTGGCGCTGTGCGCGGAGTACGGCCGCGGTCCGGCCGGCAAGCCGCTGCCGGCCGACCGCTGGGCGTGGTTCTGCACGTCGCGCGGAATCTCGAACGAAGCCTACTTCGTGTTCCAGAAAGCTGTGCGGCTGCTGAAGACCAACAACCTCGACCTATGCGCGCGCTTGTGCCACGCCGCCACGGTCGCGGGGCTCACGGAGACGATCGGGGTCGGCGCGCCGACTTGTTCGCTCGCCGACTTCATCGGCACCGACGTGCTGCTCCTCTGGGGGACCGATCTGGCGAACAACCAGCCGGTCACCACCAAATACATGGTGCACGCCAAGCGGCAGGGCACGCGGATCGTGGTGATCAACCCGGTCCGCGAGAAGGGCCTCGACACCTACTGGGTGCCCAGCGACCTGCGCAGCGCGGTGTTCGGCACCGATCTGTGCGACGAGTTCTACCGCGTGCGCGTGGGCGGCGACATCGCGTTCCTGCACGGCGTGCTCAAGGCGCTGATCGGCGCGGGCGCGGTCGACCGGGCCTGGATCGGCGCGCACACCACGGGTTTCCGGGAATTGGAGCAGCACGTCGCCGGCCTCGGCTGGGACGAACTCGAAAGCGACAGCGGTTCGACCCGCGCCGAAATGGCGGCGCTCGCGCGGACCTTCGCCGGCGCCAGGACCGCCGTCGCGGTCTATTCGATGGGCCTCACCCAGCACGCTTTCGGCGTCGACAACGTCAAGGCCATCGTCAACCTGATGCTCTCGCGCGGCATGTTCGGGCGCGAGAAATGCGGCGTGATGCCGATCCGCGGCCATTCGGGCGTGCAAGGCGGCGGCGAGTGCGGCGTCGATCCGCACAAGTACCCGGGTGGCGGCAAGGTCGGACCCGACACGGCGCGCTTCGAGCAACTGTGGGGCCGGCCGCTGAGCGCCGAGCCCGGCTTGCGCACCGCCGGGCTGCTGCACCGCGCGCACGCAGGCGGCATCGACTTCTTCTACAACCTGGGCGGCAACCTGATCGACAACATGCCCGACCCGGACTACATGCGCGAGGCCTACGCGCGCGTGCGCTTCCGGGTCCACCAGGACGTGGTCTTCAATCCCAGCACGGTCGCCGAGCCGGGAGAAGCCGTGCTGGTGCTGCCGGCGCAGACCCGCTACGAACACGCCGGCGGGATCACTTCCACCAGCACCGAGCGGCGCGTGCGCTTCAGTCCCGAGATACCCGGCCGCCGCATCGCCGAAGCGCGCGCCGAGTGGTGGATTCCGGCCCAGGTCGTCGCCGCGATCGACCCGACCTTGCGCGAGGTCCTGGAATATCACGGCGGGACCGCCGAGATCCGCGGCGAAATGGAGGCCGCCATGCCCGCGTACGCCGGCGTCGCGGCGTTTGCCAAGGCCGGCGACTCGATCCAGTGGGGCGGCACGCAGCTGTGCCGCGACGGCAGCTTCGCCGGCATGCCGGGGGAGCAGGCGCGATTCTCGCCGGTGCCCCTGCCGCACCGCGACATTCCCGAAGGCCGCTTCCTGGTCACCACGCGGCGCGGCAAGCAGTTCAATTCGATCGTATTCAGCGACCGCGACGCCTTGCAGGGCGGCCGGCGGCGCGACGAGGTGTTCTTGGCGGCGGAAGACGCGGAGCGGCTCGGCCTGCGTGTAGGCGACCGGGTGCGCCTGCACAACGAGGTGGGCTCGATGGAGGCCACGGTGCGGCGGGGAGACCTGCCACCGCGCACTTTGCAGGCCTACTGGCCCGAGGCCAACGTGCTGATCCCGAGAGCCTACGACCCGGTGAGCGGCGAACCCGACTATAACGGGATCGTCGAGATCGAGCCGGTCGCGGCGCGCTAGCTCCGGCCGCGCCGCCGCACGGTGCGCGCCCTTACCATTGCCCGCGTATGGGGCCCGACGGCGTCTTCGTGATCGCGCTGACCTTTGGCGTGCTCGTGCTGCTGGTCACCCGGCGGGCCGGCCTGGACGCCATCGGCATCGGCCTGCTCATCGCGCTCGCCGCTTCTGGAATCCTCGACTACCGGCACGCGGTCGAGGGCTTCGGCAACAAGGCCGTGCTGACGATCGCCGGCCTGTACGTGGTGGGGGAAGGGCTCACCCGCACCGGCGCGGTCGAGTTCCTCGCCGGCCTGATGCTGCGCTACAGCGGCGGGGGAGAGCGGCGCATGGTGCTGGTCAGCGGCCTGATCGCCGCGATCGTTTCGGCGTTCCTGAACAACACCGCCGTGGTGGTGGTGTTCATCCCGGTGCTGATCGGCATGGCGCAGCGCACCGGCGTGCCCGCGAGCCGCTTGTTGATGCCGTTGTCCTTCGCGGCATTGCTAGGCGGCATGTGCACCCTGGTCGGAACTTCGACCAACCTGATCGTGAGCGGCGCGGCCGAAGACGCCGGCCAGCCTGGCCTGACCATGTTCGAGATGTCGCCGCTCGGCATCCCGCTCATGCTGATCTGCCTGGTCTTCATGGCCTTCTTCGCCAAGCGTCTGGTGCCGGTGCGGCATTCGCTGACCACCCAGATGCCGAGCGGCGGCATGCGCGAGTACGTGACCGAGATCGTCATCGGCCCGACCAGCTCGCTGATCGGCAAGCCCTACCACGACGTCTTCGGCGACGTCGGCATGAACGTGCTGTTCTTCGTGCGCGGCGAAGAAATGCACTGGCCGCCGTACTTCGACGAACTCGTCGTCGAAGGCGACGTGCTGATGCTCCGCGGCGGCGTCGCCGATCTCGCCGACCTGCAGACCACTTACGGGCTCAAGTACGTCAACGACCTGCACTTCGATCCGCGCACCATGCTGTTCTTCGAGCTCGCGATCGCGCCGAACTCGCCGGACGTCGGCCGCCGTGTCGAAGAGCTCAACTTGTGGCGCGACTACGGCGCGGTGACGGTCGCGGTGCTGCGCGCCGGGCAGCACATCCGCGAACGCGCGAGCCGCTTGATGCTGCGCGCCGGCGACCTGCTGCTGGTCTGCGGCGACGAAGCCAGTCAGACGAAACTGCGCGCGAGCTCGGACTTCTACCTGCTCACCGGCGCGCACAAGCG
This sequence comes from Planctomycetota bacterium, assembly GCA_036396955.1. Taxonomy (GTDB): domain Bacteria; phylum Planctomycetota; class UBA1135; order UBA1135; family UBA1135; genus DASWJW01. The sequence goes on along the minus strand of DASWJW010000254.1, from coordinate 1,222 downwards.
CATCAAGCTGCGCGGGCACGCCCGCCGCGCGATGGGCATCGCGCTCGGCGTCGTCGCGCTGTTCGCGGCCAATTCGATGTTCGGCCTCGAACAGGTCCCCCTGCCGTTCGCGGCGCTCGGCGGCGCGATCGCCATGGTGGCCACCGGCTGTGTGTCGCCGCGCCGAGCCTACGGCTCGATTGACTGGGCGATCCTGGTGTTCATCGTCGGGACCCTGGCGCTCGGCCGGGCGATGGAAAACACCCATGCGGCGGGCTTCTTTGCGCACGGCATCATCGGCGTGCTGGCGGACTCGGGGCCCGCGGCGGTGGTCAGCGGCCTGGTGCTGTTGTGCATCGTCTTCAATGCCCTGATCGCCCACAGCGCGGTCGCGGTGCTGCTCACGCCGATCGCGATCCAGGCCGCTGCGGAATACAGCAGCACCGCGGGTTTCGCGCCCGATGGTCCTCAGGCGACGGCCATCATGCGCGCCTTCATCCTGGCGATCGCTTTCGGGGGCTCGATCTGCTTCGCGACCCCCATCGGCCACCAGGTGAACTTGATGGTCTACGGACCCGGCGGCTACCGCTACTCGGACTTCCTGCGTCTGGGCCTGCCGCTCAGCCTGCTCGCCTGGATCGTGGTGAGCATCGGCTTGCCGCTCATCACTGGGATCTAGTGGTCGCCAGCCAGGCGCGGAAGTCTTCGGTCACCCAGTCGACGCGGGAGCCTTCGCGCGGGCGGCCGTCGGGCGTCCAGTCCTCCTGCCACAACGGTTCGGTGAGAATCTGCTGTTCGGCGGCGAGGCGGATCAAGCCCGCGGCCATGGCCTCGGCGGGCCAACTGAAGAAGTCGGCGTCGTAGGCGTTTTGCGCCGTGGCGTGCTGGCCGACGCGCGAACGGGACAAGAAGCCCTGACGGGTCGAATAGGTGCCGTCGCCGAACCAGACCCGTGGATCGCCCCAGCTGGCGGTTTCGATCCGCAGCAGTTTGCGGCCTTCGCCTTGGTAGACCACTACCAGGTCGGAATAGTCGATCTCGATGTGCGCGCTCTCCGCGGGAAACGTCGCCGCCGCCGGACTCGCCAGGAAGTCGTTGGCGATGGCCACGGCGTTCTCGAGCTTGGCGAAGGTTGCCTCGGCCGGACTGCCGGCGGGGGCATCGCGCAAGGCATGCAGGCGCACCGGCTCCGCGGCGCAGGCGGCGGTCAGGACCAGGGCGAAGAGCGGGAGCGCGGCCGTGG
>DASWJW010000253.1:0-7122 GCA_036396955.1 Planctomycetota bacterium | reverse complement strand
CGGACGACGCCCGCGGCCTGCGCCGGCCGCTCGTGAAGGCCGTCCACCAGGAACGCTCGTACGTGATCGCGCGCGGGGTCGATTTCGAGATCGTCGATTTGATCGCCCGGGAACCCGGCGCCTGGCCGGGTCTGGAGATCGTCGAGAACCCGGGCCGCGCCTACCCGGGCTCGATCGACCCGCGGCTGCTCGGCATGGTGCGCATGGCGGATGCCGAAGCCGTGGCCGACTACGTGGAGGCGCGCCAGGAGTATCAAGAGCTGACCCGCCTGCTGATTCGGAGTCCGGAGCAGGAGCGGCGCCGGCAAGAGCTGAAAGTGCAGCTCTGGCAGGTCCTGGTGCGGCCCAACGAGACCCGGGGCCGCAACGGTGTCGAGTGGGCGCTCGAAGATCAGCTGCGCGGCAAGCGCGGCTACATCGAAGTCCTGCTTTCGGGCGAGTCCGCGGAAGGCCACGAGGAACTCGAGTTCGCACCGCCGGAAAACGGCTTCGACGCGCGCTTGAGCCTCGACGTCGCCTTGATGCAGGCCGCCGGCGCGGCGATCGAAGCCGGCTATCTCGACGCGGCGCGGCGGGCGCGCCCGCGCGGCGACCTCAAACACCGCGGCGCGGTGCTCGACGGCCTGCAGCGGCCACGGGTCGGTATGGCGCTGCTCGATCTGCGCACCGGCGCCACGCCCGTGCTCGCGTCGTTGCCGAGCTTCACCGTCGAAGAGTTCCGCACCGAATGGGCCGAGTTGTCCGCCGCGGACAACGCGGACCGGCCGCTCCGCCACCGCGCGCTCGGCGGCGGCTTCACGAACTACCAGACGCCGTATCCAGGATCGACTTTCAAGCTGGTGGTGGCGGCGGAGGCGCTGGCGACCGATCCGGACTGGTGGACCCGGGAACTTGAGTGCCAGAACGTCTGGGGCCCGGTCAACGCCAGCCGCCGGATGTCCTGCGAAGGCTGGCACGGCAAGATCTCGATGCAGCGGGCGATCGAAGAATCCTGCAACGTGTACTTCTACAAGCTCGGCTCGCTGTTGGGGTACGAGGCGATCTACCGGCGCGCACTGCAGCTCGGATTCGGCGCGCCGACCGGAATCGAGCTCGGCCAGGGCGGTGGCCCGGAACGCGACCCCAACGAGAACTTGGAGAAGGGCGCGAACTCCCTGCGCAGGCCTGGCGAGGCGCGCGGCAGTCTCGATGCCCTGCACCTCGCCATCGGGCAGGCGAACGTGGTCGCGAGTCCGCTGCAGATGGCGCGCTTGTTCGGCTGGGTCGCCACCGGCCGCTTGTGGACGCCGCGGTTGGTCCTCGAGGCGGGGGGCGTGCCGACCACGCCGCGCTGGACGAATCCCGACTTTCCGGCTGCCCAACGCGAGCTCCTGAAACGCGCGTTGCGCGGCGTCGTGGAGAGCCCCCAGGGGACGGCCTACGACGACCTCGACGGAATGCAGCTCGGCGACTTCCGCGTGGCCGGCAAGACCGGCACCGCGCAAGTGAGTTCGAGCGACCGCGGCGGCAGCACGCTGGTCCACGCCTGGTTCGTCGGCTATTTTCCGCACGACGATCCACGCTACGCCGTGGCGGTGCTGTGCGAGAACGCCGGCTTGCACGGCGGCGAAGTCGCAACGCTCGTCCTCCACCGTTTCCTCTCGTCGGAGGCCGCGGCGCGGCTCCTCGAACAGTGAGCGGCGCGCTGCCGCTCGCGAACCCGGTGCGCTGGCTGCAGCGCACCGCCTGGCCCGTGCTGCCGGTCGCGGCGCTGATCGTGGCCTTTGGGACCGCTGTGCAGAGCAGCGTCGCGGGGCCGGGCGGCAACGTCGACGGGCACCTCTTGCGGGTGGCGGTCGGGGCGCTCGCCGCGCTGGTCGCCGTGGGCTTCGGCATCGGCCGCTGGCGCGCGAACGCGTACCTCTTCTACGCGGTCTGCGTGATCCTCCTCGTCGGCGTGCTCGCCGCGGGACGGGCGACCAACTACGCGCAGCGCTGGATCGACCTGCCGATGGGCTTCAAGCTGCAGCCCAGCGAGTTCCTCAAGATCGCGGTGATCGTGGTGCTCGCGCGCTGGTTCTCCGACCGGCCCGTGCCCGAGCGCCTGGCCGACCTTCTGGTTCCCGTCGCGCTGGTGGTGCTGCCCGCGGTGCTGGTCCTGGGCCAGCCCGACCTCGGCACTGCGCTCTCGCTCGGCCCCTTGCTGTACGGGTTCATCTACCTCTCCGGAGCGCGGTGGGGAGCCTTGCGCTGGCTGCTGGTCTTTCCGCTGCTGCTGGCTCCGCTGGCGGCCTTCGGTCTCCACGGTTACCAATTCGAACGCGTCCGGACCTGGTGGCACCAGAGCGATCTGACCCCCGAGGAGCGCATCGACACCGGCTACCACCTTTGGCACTCCAAGCTCGCGGTCGGCAGCGGCGGGCTCACGGGGCACGGTTGGGGGCAGGGTCCCGAGAATCGTCTCGACCGCCTGCCCGAGCGCCACAACGACTTCATATTCCCCGTGATGGCCGAGGAACTCGGCTTTCTCGGCGCCGGCGCGTTCTTGCTCGGTTACGCGACCTTGCCGCTGCTCGCCCTGTTGTGGAGCCAGAGATACCGCGATCCATTCGCGCGCCTGGTGATCGGCGGCGTGGGGCTCTACTACGGGACGCACCTGGTGATCAACGTCGGCGTGGCGCTCGGGATCTGGCCGACGACCGGACTGCCGCTTCCATTGGTGTCCTTCGGCGGCTCGTCGATGATCTGCGGCGGCCTCGCGCTCGGCCTGGCGATCGGTTCCGGCACCATGCGCGAAGGGATCTTCCTTTCGCGCACCCGGCGGCTGTGACCGCGGGCGCCCGCTAGAAGTGCAGGCCGATGCGTACTTCGAAAGCCGGACCGGGGGCGATCTGCACGCCGTTCGCCTGGACCTGCATGGGCAGCCAGGCCGTGCCTTCGATCCAGGCATCCGCGCCGAGCTGGGCCGCCAGGCGCGGGGCCGCGGCGAGCAGCGAGGAACCGGTATCGCGCAACTTGCGGCCGCCGAGCCATTCGCGGCCCATCCAGCGCGCCTCCAGCGTGGCGCCGGCTTCCACGGAGCCGAACAAGGACCGGTCCGCGCCCGCTTGCAACGCCAGGCTGTTGCCGGGATTCAGGCCAGCGCCCGAACTGTTGATCGGAATGCGCACGAGCGAAGCCGCGCGCAGCCGCCATTCGCCTTCGGTCGCGCTCCACGCCGCACCGGCGAAAGGATCGTAAGTGCCGGATCCGAGCTGCATGAGCGAGGGTGGAATTGCGCGGCGGTTGAGGTCGCTGCGGGCCGCGCCCGTCGGGAGTTCCAGGCCTGACAGGAAGGTCCAGTCGCCGCCTTCCGCAATGCTCCGCCGTTGCGGCCGGTCGCCGTCCGGCCACCATTCGAACCACACGGACGCGTCGCCGACGCCGCTCAAGCGCTCGCGCGTCCGGCCGCTCTCGAGGCGTTCGATCTGGCGGTGCGGCACCCGCAGGTGGCCCCGCAATTCGGGATCGATCTCGATACCCGCGTCGAGGGCGATGGTCGTCTGCCGGACTTCCCGGCGCAAGGGATCGGCGACGCGGTCCGAACCGCGGCGCAGACCGTCGGTGGCGCTGCGCACCAGTTGCGCGCCGATCCACCAGGGCCTGGCCATTGGATCCTCGGCCGCGGACTCGATTGGGTTGGTGACCCCGCCGACCGGCAGGTCTTGCGGCAGTCAGCCGCCTCACTGCCCGTGCAGCGGAGCGGCGAGCGCCACGGCGGACGCCAGTGGCAAGAGGAAGGCAAGCGTGCGCAAGTGTGGATTCTAGCGGCGGCTAGAATCCCCGCTCCAGTTTCCCTCGGCCCCACTTTCTTGAAAGCCATCCAGATGCTGCGCCCCGAAGCGGGCGCCGCCGAATTCCGCAGGGACCACCCGGTGCCGCAGCCGGGCCCGGGTCAGGTCCGGATCCGCGTCGCCAGCACCGCGATCTGTGGTACGGACCGGCACATCTACCACTGGGATCCGTCCTTGGCCGCGACGGTGCGGCCGCCGCTGATCATCGGCCACGAGTTCTGCGGACACGTCGACGCGCTCGGCAAAGGCGTCGCGGGCTGGCAGGAAGGCGACTACGTGTCCGCCGAAATGCACCAGGTCTGCAACACCTGCCGTGCCTGCCGGGCGGGCAACCAGCACGCTTGTGAACGCACGCGGATCGCCGGACTGCACGTCGACGGCTGCTTTGCAGAGTGGGTGGTGGTCCCGGCCGGAAACCTGGTGCGGCTCGACGCGGCGATCGTGCCGCAGCACATCGGCGCATTCCTGGACGCCCTGGGCAACGCGGTGCACACCGTGCAGGCCTCCAGCGGCGTCGCCGGCCGGCACGTCCTCGTGAGCGGCTACGGCGCGATCGGCGCCATGGCGGCGGCCGTTGCCGAGTTCGAGAAACCCGCGTCGCTGACCATCACCGAAGTCCAGCCGCGGCACTTGGAGCGCGCGGCCGAGTGGGCGGCCAAGCTTTCCGGCGCGGTTCCGGTGGCGATCCACAACCCGCGCGTGGAAGGCCGCGAGGACGTTGCGCGCGCCATTCTCGACGCGACCGGGGGCGGGGTGGACGTGGTGCTCGAAATGAGCGGCGCGCCCGCCGCGATCAACACCGGGCTGGAGCTGCTCTACCCGGGCGGCGAGATGATCCATCTTGGAATCCCGTCGCAGAGCGACCTCACGATCGCCAACTTCAGCGAGCGGGTGATCTTCCGCGCGCTGACGCTCCGCGGCGTGGTCGGCCGGCGCATGTTCGCGACCTGGGAACGCATGCTCGAGCTCCTCGGCCAGGGACTCGACGTGGAGCACATCGTCACGCACCGTCTGCCGCTCTCCGGCTTCCACGAAGGAATCCGCTTGCTGGACGAAGGCGACGCCCACAAAGTCGTGCTCAACCCCGCCGCCGACTGACCCCCGCGAGGGTCCGGCCCCGGACCCGGTTCGGCTATAGTCCGATCGGCGCGCGCTGTGAATCTTGCGCCCGCCCCGAACCCCGGCACGCCATGCCCGAGACCGCTGCGCAAGCCTCCAAATCCGCTTTCCTCGCTGGCGTCCGCGCCGAGCTCGAAGAGATCCGCGCCGCCGGACTCTGGAAGGACGAGCGGGTCATCGTCACATCGCAAGGCGCGGCGATCCGCGTCGCCGGCGGCGGCGAGGTGCTCAACTTCTGCGCGAACAACTATCTCGGCCTCTCGGGCGATGCCGCGGTGGTGGAAGCGGCCCGCCGCAGCCTCGACGAACGCGGTTTCGGCATGTCCTCGGTGCGCTTCATCTGCGGCACGCAGGACATCCACAAGGAGCTCGAGGAACGGCTCGCGGAATTCCTGGGCTTTGCCGACACGATCCTCTACACGAGCTGCTTCGACGCGAACGGGGGGCTGTTCGAGACCCTGCTGACGGACCAGGACGCCGTGGTGAGCGACGAGCTCAATCACGCCTCGATCATCGACGGCATCCGCTTGTGCAAGGCGCAGCGCTTCCGCTACAAGAACGCCGATCTCGGCGACCTGGAGCGCTGCTTGCGCGAGGCCCGCGCCGCCGGGGCCCGCCGCATCCTGATCTCCACCGACGGCGTGTTCTCGATGGACGGCACGCTCGCGCCGCTCGCCGGCGTCTGCGATCTGGCCGAGCGCCACGGCGCACTCGTCCACGTGGACGACAGCCACTCCACCGGTTTCATGGGCGCGCACGGCAAGGGCACCCACGAGCACTGCGGCGTGATGGGCCGCGTCGACGTGATCACTTCGACGCTCGGCAAGGCGCTCGGCGGCGCGAGCGGCGGCTTCACCGTCGCGCAGGAGCCGATCATCGCCTTGCTGCGCCAGCGCAGCCGGCCGTACTTGTTCTCGAATTCGGTCGCGCCGAGCATCGTCGCGGCAAGCATCGCGGTGCTCGATCGTCTGGCAGCGACGACGGAGCTGCGCGACCGGCTGGAAAAGCATACGCGCCGTTTCCGCGCGGCGATGACCGCCGCGGGTTTCGACATCCGGCCCGGCGAACATCCGATCGTGCCGATCATGCTCGGCGACGCGCGCCTGGCCGCCGGCATGGCCGCCGACCTGCTCGACGAAGGAATCTACGTGATCGGATTCTCCTTTCCCGTGGTCCCAAAGGGCAAGGCGCGGATCCGCGTCCAGATTTCCGCGGCGCACACCGACGCGCAGCTCGACCGCGCCGTGGCGGCGTTCGAGAAAGTCGGGCGCAAGCACGGAGTGATCCGCTGACACGGCGACCTGCGCGCGCTCAGGTCGTGCCCAACCGCCAATTCACGGCGCTGGTCGCCATCGTCGCCACCGTGGCGCTCGGTTGGCTGCTGCACGTGGGGGCCGGCATCCTGCAGCCGCTCGTCATCGCGTTGCTGCTGGCGGGAATGCTGCAGCCGGTCGTCGTCAAGCTCAAGCACTGGCACATCCCGCCGCTGGTCACCGTGGTGGTGCTGACCTTGCTCCTCGTCGGCGGGATCTTCCGCGTCGGACTGCTCGTCAGCACGCAAGCCGTGGCATTCCTGCCGAGCCGCAACGGAGTCGAAGCGCCGCCGGTCCCGGGCGGTGCGGAAGGTCCGGTCGCCGAGGCGGAAGACGGCCAGGATCCGACTTTCGACCCTTTGTCGGAGAGTCAGGCCGAACTCGCCCGCAAGGCCGGCGGCTGGGACGAACTTCGCGCCAGCCTCAAGGGCAAGCTCGAGCAGTCCACTTCGCTCGCCCCAGAATTGGTGACCTGGCTCAAGGACACGCTCGACAGCGTCGAGCCCAGCGACTTCATCGGCAACGTGGCCGGGAACATCCTCGGCGGCGGCTTCGGCTTCGCGAGTTCGCTTGGCCTGGTCGTCATCTACATGTTGTTCATCTTCGCCGAGGCGTCGATCTTCCGCCGCAAGATCCTGTCGGTGGCAGGCGACCGTTCTGAGGACGCCGACCAGGTCCTCGACACGATTGCCAGCCGGATCCAGCGCTATCTGGGTGTCAAGACCGTCACATCGCTCGCGACCGGCGCGCTCTGCTATCTGGGTCTGGTGGTGATCGGCGTGCCCTACGCGATCCTGTTCGGTCTGCTCGCTTTCCTGCTCAACTACATTCCGACCTTCGGCAGCATCATCGCCGGCGTGGCGCCGAGCCTGGTCGCG
>DASWJW010000252.1:0-28714 GCA_036396955.1 Planctomycetota bacterium | reverse complement strand
CCAAGCTCGAGCGGGCGTTGGCGATCCGCGCGACCGTCCTGCCGCCGGGCGATCGCTCCATCGCCGAGAGCTTGAACAACCTCGCACGAGTCCGGCGTGCGCAAGGGCATTTCGAAGCGGCGCTGGTTCACTGCCGAAGGTCGCTCGCCATCCGCCCGGCATCCGCCGTCCCGGACCACCCCGAAACCGCCACCAGCCTCAACAACCTGGCCGACCTTCTGTTGACGATGGTGCGTCCCGAAGAGGCGCGTACGCATCTCGAACGCGCTCGTGCGATCTACATCCGGAGTCTGGGGCCTGCGCATCGGTTCACGGCGTCGAACTCCAGCAACCTCGCGCGGGTCTTGCGATTGCAGGGTCGTGTCGCGGAAGCCGAGGTCCACTACCGGAGCGCGCTGGCGGTTCTCGAGCGCGTTCTCGGTCGCGAGCACCCGGAGACGCTCGCCATCCGCCACAAGCTTGCGCAGATGCTTCGTGCCGAGGGGCGCCACGACGACGCCCACTTGGAATTCATGCGCGTACTCGAGGGAACCCTGCAGCACCTCGACGACGAGCTCCCAACCATGAGCGAGGCCGGGCGGCTGCGGCTGCTGGCCGGGAACGCCGACCCTGAAGCGCTGTTGGCCAACGCGCTCGAGATGCAGGAGCCGTCGTTCGCCGCAGCCTTCGCACTGCATCTGCAGTGGAAAGGCAAGGCGACGCGTTTGCAGACCGCAGGATTGCGTTTGGCGGCGGCGTTGGATGCCCAGGGTTTCCGCAGCCGAACGGGTGACTTGCAGGCGCTGTCACGAACCCTGTCCGAGCTGGTGCTGCTGCCCCTGGACCAGCAGGAAGTAGGCCACGCGGAACGGATCGGCGCACTGCGGGGGCAACGCCTGCGCCTGGAACGTGAACTCAACCGCGATCTCGGCCTGGGCGCGATCCTCGAGACGCCGGACCCCGCCGCGATCCGGTCCGCGCTTCCCGCCGGGGCCGTGCTGCTCGATTTCCTGGTCGGAAACGAGACCTTCGTGTGGGTGATGGGGCGGGACCAAGCGCCCGTTCTGGTGCCGCTGGGTTCGAGCGACGTGCTGCAGGAAGCCCAGAAGGCGTTCCTGCGGCGGACGACGGTGCGCGGCGGTGCAGCGGTCGGCGTGGACGATGCGGATCCGGCAGCCACGTTGCTAGCCCGCCTCTGGGAACCGTTGCAAGCAGCCGTCGGCGGAGCAACGACCGTATTCGTCAGTCCCGACGGCTTCCTTTGCGAGCTGCCATTCGGCGTTCTCCAGGATGCCGATGGCCGCTACCTGATCGAGCGGTACCGTTTCGGCTACCTCTCGGACGCCACGCCTGGTCGAGGGGCGCGAGCCTGCCCCCGACCGCGCCGGTCCGATCCTGGCGGTGGGGGACGTCAACTACTACCGCAGCGAGCCGGCTCCCCTCGGCGGCCGGAGAAACCGCGCGCGTGGCGACGAGGGCTGGGCGTCGCTCGAGGCGACCCGCGGCGAACTGATCGCCTTGCACGATCTGTACCAGCACGTGCTCGGGTGGGAGACGCCGTTTGTGAGGGTCGAAGGCGCGGCCGCGACCGAAGAACGAGTTCGCGCAGCGCTTCCCGGGAAGCGTTACGTGCACCTTGCGACCCACGGGTACTTCGAGCCCGACCACTTGCCCTCGCTGCAGCGCGATGCCGAAGAACAGCGTGCGGATGTCGATCTCGGCGCTCAGGTCGAAGCCGTCGGGCTCCTGCCCGGGCTGCTGTCGGGCCTGGTGTTCGCCGGCGTCAACGCCGAAGCCGACCCCGGCTGCGACGACGGGTACCTTTCCGCCGAGGAAATCCAGCACCTCGATCTGTCAGCCTGCGATCTTGCCGTCCTTTCGGCCTGCGAGACTGCCCTCGGCAGTCAGCGCGCCGGCGAGGGCTTGATGAGTCTGCGCCGCTCGTTTGAAGTCGCCGGCGCGCGAACGGTGGTGAGTTCGCTCTGGAAGGTCGACGACCGCGCGGCGGCGGCATTGATGCGCCGTTTCTACGCCAACCACCTGGGAGAGGGGATGGGCCGGCTGGAGGCGCTTCACCAGGCGAAACTGCGGATGCTGCGTCAAAACTTCTCCGAGACGGGCGGCGATGCGCGGCCGTCCGGTTGGGGGCGCCTTCGTCTTGAGCGGCGACTGGCGCTGACCGGCTGCCGGATGAGCTCGCCCTAGAATCGGCGCATGCTCTCCGTGCTCGCTCCACTCGCCGCTGCCGTGCTGACTCTTCAAGACCCCGTGGCCGGCGTGGCGCAAGACCTGGCGCAGGAACGCGCCGCACGGATTTCGCAGGTCCGTTACGAGCTGGGCTTCGAATTGTGGAAGGGCATGGACGAGGTCCTTGGCACCGCCACGCTTCGCTTTGCGCTTGTCGACGCCGCGCAACCGCTGGTGGTCGATTTCGGAGGGACTTCGATCGAGGTGACGGCCGTGAACGGCCGCGCGCCGGCCCAGGGCGAAGTGCGACGCGTGCACGACCATCTGGTGCTCGCGCCGGCGCTCCTGAAGAAGGGCGAAAACGAAGTCCGCACCGGATTCCGCTCTCCGGTCGCCGCCACCGGAACCCCGCTCACCCGCTACCTCGACGAGGTCGACGGCGCCGAATACCTCTACACGCTGGTGGTGCCGGCCGACGCGCACCGGCTGTTCCCGTGCTTCGACCAGCCCGATCTCAAGGCACGGGTGTCGCTCGAACTGGAGCTTCCGGGTGAGTGGGAGAGCGTGGCCAACGGCCGCCGCCAGGAGATCGAGATCCTGGAGGGCGACCGGGGCCGCCACGAGTTCGCCGAGACGCCGCCGCTCCCGACCTATCTGATCGCCTTCGCCACGGGACCGTTCCGCACCATCTGGGGTCCCAAGGGCCTGCGCATGTTCGTGCGGCCCGCCAAGGTCGAATGGCTCGACCGCGAGCGCTTGTTCGCCATGCACGCGCAGGCCCTGGCTGCTCTCGGCGAGCTGTTCGGCGTCGACTATCCCTTCGCCAAGCTCGACCTGGTGCTGGTGCCGGGCTTTCCGTACGGCGGCATGGAGCACGCCGGCGCGATCTTCTACCGCGAGACCGCGCTGGTCTTCGACCACGAGCCGACCGAAGCGGAACTCTCACGCCGCAGCACGCTGATCTACCACGAGGTCGCGCACCAGTGGTTCGGCAACCTGGTCACCATGGAGTGGTTCGACGACCTGTGGCTCAAGGAAGGCTTCGCCACGCTGCTCGCCTACCAACTCCTCGACCGGCTCGAGCCCGACCGGCTGGCGTGGCTGCGCTTCCACCAAGGCGTCAAGCCCGCCGGCCTGCGCGTCGACGCCACGCCCGGCACCGTGCCGGTGTGGCAGCAACTCCGCAACCTCGACGAGGCCAAGTCGGCCTACGGTCCCATCGTCTACAACAAGGCGCCTGGCGTGCTGCGGGAGTTGCGGCACCGCTTGGGAGAGAAGGCCTTTGCCACCGGCCTGCGTGCCTATTTGCGCGATTTCGCCTGGAGCAACGCCACCTGGTCGGATCTGGTCGCCGCCTTGTCGCAGGCCTCCGGCCAGGACCTGCAAGCCTGGTCGGAACGCTGGATCCTTTCGGCCGGCATGCCGCGCGTGCGGGTGAGCTGGAGCATGGATGCCGAGGGCGACTTGATCGACTTCCGCTTGCGGCAAGAAGACGTGCAAGGGCAGGGCCGCACCTGGCCGCTCGCGGTCGAAGTGCTCGTGCAGCCGGCTCGCGGCGAGCGCCGGCGCGTGGACGTGCGCTTCGACGGCCCCGAAGTCGAGGTCAAGGACCTGCTGGGGACCCCGGCGCCGCTCTGGGTGCTGCTCAATCCCGGCGACGTTGCCTACGGGCAATTCCTGCCCGACGACAGCAGCTCGAGCGCACTGCGCAAACTGCTGCCGGGGGAAGGCGACCGCATGCTGCGCGCCACCGGTTTTTCGGCGCTGTACGACGCCGTCCGCGAAGCCGAACTCGATCCGGCGGAGTTCGCCGCGTTCGCGATCGAGATGCTCGCGACCGAACGCGACGCCCTGACCCACGCGCAGATGCTGGGCGCTCTCGGCAACACCTTGAGCCGCTACCTGCCGGAGGAACGCGCCGCACCGCTGCGCGCGCGCGCCGAGCGGATGCTGCGCGGGCAATTGCTGGCGGGGGAATTGCCCGGACTGGAACTGCAGGTCGTGCGCGCGCTTGCCGGCTTCGGCCACGACGCCGAAACCCTCGAACTCTGGCAAGTCCTTCTCGACGGCACGACCGCGGTGCCCGGCCTGGCCGCGCTCGGGACGGAAGACCGCTTCGGCTTGTGGACCGCGTGCGTGGCCGCGCAAGCACCGGGAGCGCGCGAAGCCCTCGCCGAAGCGAGCCGGGGCGACGCCCCCGACGTGGCACGCTCCGCGTTCCTGGCCCGCGCCGCGACTCCCGACAAGGCGGTCAAGGCCGAGTACTTTGCGACGTACCTCGACCCGGACGGCCCGCCGGAGCAGTGGGTGCAAGGGAGCCTCGGCGGCTTCCACTGGCCGGGCCAGGAAGCACTCACCCTGCCGTACTTGCGCAAAGCGCTCGACGCTGTCGAACGAGTCAAGGCCGAGCGCAAGATCTTCTTCATGCCGGCGTGGCTCGACGCCTTCGTCAACGGCCACAGTTCGCCCGAGGCGCTGGCGATCGTCGAAGCCTTCCTCGAAGAACGGACCGACCTGCCCGTCGACGTCCGCCGCAAACTGCTGCAGTCGGTCGACGGCCTGCGCCGCGCGGTCCGGATCCGCGCGCGCTGGGCGGAAGCCGCTCGTTCGCGCTGATCCAGGCCGCCGGGAAACACGCCGGTCCGTTCTTCGAAGGGGAACCCTCTTCCGGCTATCGGCCGGTGGTCGGCTCGGGAACTTCGTCGAGGTATTCGACGACGAAAGGCCCGGCTTCCCCGACGAAATGAAACTTCCGGAGGCCGGTCCCCCAGCGCCGCTTGCCTTCGCTCATGAGCCCCCTTCGGGTGGAGTGCGTCCCGCCGATCGACGGATCTTCGGCCTTGGCGGTTCTTTGCCCCCGCTCCCGGTTCCGGTGTCGGGCGGCCCTGCTTCCGCGTCCGGAGTGGTGCAGCTGGCAAGAACGAAGACGAGAGCCGCCGCGCCGGCGGCGATGCGAAGTCGAGAATTCGGATGTTGCATGAAAGTCGTCGAGTTTCGGGAAGAACGCGGGACGGCGCTGACGGTCGTCGCCGACGGGAATGGAATGCTCGAACGCTAGCAGGGCCGACGCAGGTCGGGGCCGCCAAGAAACCGCATGATGCTCGCCGAACCACGGCCTGGAGCCGGAAGAGTGGATCGATCGGGCACAAGAAGGCCCGATTCGCGGGGACAGGGCGCCGAACCCGCCGGCCGCCGTTCGCGTTAGGCTCAAAGTCGGCATTGCTGTTGATCCCGCCCCTCCTCTGTCTCTTCGCGCTATCGCCGGGTCTCCAGGATCCGGCACCGGCGCCGTGGCTCACGCCTGGTGCCGAAGTCGCGGCCGAACTCGTCGGTCCGCTGCGCGAGTATCGCTTCCTGGTCGAAGGCGATGGGCCGGTCTACTTCGACCTGCGCGCGTACCTGTTCGACGCGCGGCTCGAACTGCGCGATTCCGCGGGCATGCTCCTCGCCCAAGCCGACGACGGGCCCTACGGCCAGCATGCGCGCCTGGTCCTCGATCCGGCGCTCGGCGGCGTCGAATACCGGCTGCGCGTGGTCGACCAGCCGCGGCTCATCCGCCAGGTCCAGCAGCCGCCCCGGGAGGGCCCGTTCCAGCTGCGCATGGAGCTCGGCATTCCTCCCGTGCTCGAGCGCGCCGCGCTGAGCGAGCTGGCGCTCGCCGACGCGCGCGCGAAGCTCGAAGCCGTCACCGCGGCGCTCGGCGCGCGCTCGGTGCCCGCCACGGAGGCCATGATCGAACTCGACTGGCTGCGCTACCGCGCCAGGGAAATCGCCATCGGCGACATGCGCCTTGCCGAAGTCGTCGCCGTGCGCGAAGAACTGCTCGGCCCGGACGATTTCCACACCCTCTCGGCGCTCGACTGGCTCGCCTACGCCTGCGATGTCCAAGGACGATACGCTGAGGCTGCCGCGATCTTCCAGCGCACGCTCGAGGCGCGGCGCCGCGACGTCGGTTCCGAAGACGTCGACACGGTCTACTCGCAATTCAACCTGGCGTAACAGCTCAAGAAGCTCGGCCGCTTCGCCGCAGCGCGGCCGTTGTTCGAGGAAGCCTTGCGAGTTCGGACCTTGCTGAACGGGGCCGGAGATCCGGCGACGCGCAACGCGCGCTCCGGACTTGCGGAATGTCTTCGCGTGCTGGGCGACTTCGAGGGCGCGTTCGAGCTGCATCGTTTGACCCTGGCGCAACTGGAGACGGAGACCGGGGCGGAGGGCTACGAAGTCGCCCGGCACCTGCGGCTGTCCGGCAACTTGCTGGTGCAGATGGGCCGCCATGGCGAAGCAAAAGCGCTGTTGGAGCGCGCGCTCGACGTCTGCGCCCGGGACCTCGGCGAGGACGATCCCGAGTACGCGGACGGCCTGGTCGACCTGGGGCGTGCGATCCGCGACGAAGGTCGCTACCGCGAAGCACTGGCGATCTTCGAGCGGGCCGTCGCGATCCACGACGCAGCGGGTGCCCGCAAGACCGTCGACGGGGCGGACGCTCGGCACGGGCTGGGCAGCTGCCTGTTCCGCATGGGCCAATATGCGCGCGCCGCCGCTTGCTTCGAGGAAGGCCTTGAGATCCTGACTGAACAGCTCGGAGCCAGGCACCTGCGGACGACCACGCTCGTGCACGAGCTCGCGCTGGTCCGCCAGAACGAAGGGCGCTGGGACGAAGCGCGCGTGCTCTACGACCGCGCGATCGCCGACACTGCCGCCACGGTCGGCCGCGTCCACCCGGAAACGGCCAGCTCGCTGCACGCTCTCGCCAGTCTGCTCGTCGACCAGGGCCTGCACGAAGAAGCGCGCCCCTTGCTGGTCGAAGCGCTCGGCATCCGCACGCGGACGCTCGGCGCGGACCACTACATGACCGCATGGAGCTACCAGGAATTGGCCTTGGTGGATCTGCGGGAAGAACGCTTCGACGAAGCGCTCGCCGGCATGGAGCGCGCGCTCGCGATCCAGCGGCTCGGGTTCGGCGATCGGCACCGTGCGACGGGTTTCAGCCTGCACTACCTGGGAGAGATCGAGCGCGCGCGGCGAATTTGCGGCAGCCAAGGCCTACTACGAAGAAGCGCTGGCCCTGCGCGAGGCGCATTTCCTTCCCGAACACCCCGACCGGGTGCGCAATCTCAACGACCTCGCGCTGCTGCACGCCGACCGCGGCGAGCTCGAGGCAGCGTGGGCGTGCGGGCGCCAGGCAGCGGAGGCCTTCGAGAAGCACCTGCAGAGAGTGTTGTGGTCGCAGACCGAGAGCGAGCGTTTCCGCTTCTTGGAGTCGCGGCACACCGCTGTGGCGATCCTGGTCTCGTTGGCCGGAGTCTCCGGGGACCCCGAAGCCGAGCGCGTCGCCTACGAGGCGGTTCTCGACTGGAAGGGCAGCGCCACGCGCGCGATGCTTCGCGGCAAGGCGCAGCTCGAAACCGGCCTGGACGACCGCCAGCGCGCCCTGCTCGCGGATTTGCGCGCGACCCAGTCCGAACTCTCGTCCTTGGTGTTCCGCTTGGACCCCGGCGAACGCGACCAGCGCATGGCGGTCCTGGCCGAGCAGCGGGGGCGGCTCGAACTCGAGCTCAATCGCTCGCTCGGCAAACGCGAGGCCACGACCAAGGCGGAACTCGACGCCTTGCTGGCGGCGCTGCCCGCGGACTCCGCCGCCGTCGATTTCCTGATCCTGCCCCAATACCAGCCCGGGGGGAGGGCAGAAGGGGGAACAGATCGGGCGGCAGATGGGGGAACCGGCGGACACGCCGGCAGCTTCGGCGCGCGGCAGTTGCTCGCGTGGTCGATGCATGCGGGCCAGGACGGCGTGCGCCGCCACGACCTTGGCGCGGCCGCCGAAGTCGAGGTCGAGGTGCGCGACTTCCTCGAAGACGTCGTGGTGACGCGCGGCGGCGCCAGCATCGAAGAGGCGACCGCGGGGCCGTCGCCGAACGACGCGCTGTTCGAACGGCTCTGGCGCCCGCTGGACGAGTCCCTCGGCGCGGCAGAGCTGGTCTTCCTGTCCCCGGATTCGTTCCTGGGCGGGCTTCCGTTCGAGATCCTGCAAGGCGCGGACGGCGCGTACCTGATCGAAGACCGTGCTTTCGTCTACCAGGAGGACCTGGTGTCCTTGCTGGCGCCGCCGCGCGCAGCGGCGTCTGGAAACGGCTTGCTGGTGGTCGGCGGAGTCGACTATGGGCGCCGCATTCCCGGAACCAAGGTGTCGAAGTCGCGCCAGTACTGGGCCGGCCTGTCGGCGACCGGCACCGAGGCCGAGGCCGTGCGGCAGATGCACCACGACGCTTTCGGCGACGACGAGCCGAGCGCGCTGCTCATCCGCGAACGCGACGCGGCGCTGGTGCGCAGCCACCCAGGGCTGCTGTCGGGACTGGTCTGCGCCGGCGCGAACAAGCCGGTTCCCGAGGCCGGCGACGACGCCTACTTGACCGCCGAAGAATTCAGCTGGCTGCCGCTCGGAGGCGTCGACACGGTGGTGCTGTCGGCGTGCGAAACGGGCCTCGGCCGCCCCCAAGCGGGGGAAGGGATGCTGGGCCTGCGGCGCGCTTTCCGCATGGCGGGCGCACGCACCGTGGTCAGCTCGTTGTGGTCGGTGCGCGACCAGGCGACCGGCGAGCTGATGCAGGCCTACTACCGCAACTTGTGGCTCGAGGGCAAAGGCAAGCTCGAAGCATTGCGGGCGGCGCGCCTGGAGATGCTCGAGGCCAACCGGCGGTCGAAGGGAGGCCGCGGCCTCCCCTCGACCTGGGGCGCTTTCGTCTTGAGCGGCGACTGGCGCTACCCGGTGCGCACTCGTCGCGTGGCGAGCGCCCCGCAGCGCCGGGTTCTAGCGGCCGTCTTCGGCGAAGAACGGACCACCGCCACTTCCGTCGTCGATGCCGATCGGCGGCGGAATTTCCTGCTTGCCGGTCCTAGGCACGCTGCTGCCCGTCGAAGTGTCGGGCGGAGAATCGAGGTCTTCGGGCTCCGGTGTTTCGCAGCTCGCACAGACGAGAACTACGGCGATGCCGAACCCAGAAAAAGGAATTCGAGGAACTCGAAGTTTCATGAATCTCGAAAGGGAACATCGAGAATCACCGCCGGCAGCCGTCGCCGACGGAAGACGTGCCGGCCGACCTTGGCGGCGTCCGGGCGCCCAGGAATGGCCGCTAGGTCCGCGCGGCGCTCGCCGGGTTCCGCCAGGTCGAGGCCATGAAGGCATGGCCTTCTTCGGCGACCTCCCAGGGATCGGCGAAGAAATCGCGCCAGATGTGGATGTTGCCGGCGAAGGCGGCGTCCAGGCGCGAGAACGATTCGATGGTGAGCCAGCCGCGGTAGCCGATGCGCTGCAAGGCGGCGAAGGTGGCCGCCCAGGCGACATGGCCGCGGCCGGGCACTCCCCGGTCGTTCTCGCTGACGTGCACGTGGCCGATCTTGCCGCGGCTGGCGACGATGGCCGCGACGACGTCGGTCTCTTCGATGTGCGCGTGGTGCGTGTCGTAGTGGTACGAGACGGCAGGGTGGCCGACCGCGTCGACCACCGTGCGGGCCTGCGCCGCGGTGTTCATCAGGTAGCACTCGAAGCGGTTCAAGGCCTCGAGCGACAAGGCGATGCCCGCATCCTGCGCCTGGTCGGCGACCGCGCGGATCGTCTCGGCCGACCAGGCGACCTCGTCGACGGTGGGGCCGCGGCCGACGAACTCCTTGTAGGCCGAATGGAAGGGCCCGCCCAGCACCTCGGCGCCGAGCGCGTGCGCGTTGTCGATCGCCCAGCGCAGCCGCTCGACCGCCGCGCGCCGCACTGCCGGATCGGGGCTGATGGGGTTGGTCGCCGCGTCGGTTCCCGTGATGGCGGTGCGGCGCAGGCCCTCGCGGTCGAGAGCGGCGCCCAGATCGCGGTAATGCGCGGCGTCGCCCTCGAAGATGGGGATCTCCACGCCGTCGTAGCCGATCGCCGCCAGGTGGCCGAGCAGCGCGTGGTGCTGCGGCTGCACGTGCGGCGTCCACAGCAGCAAGTTGAGCCCGAGCGGCACGGCGGCGCGCTCGCCGTCGCGTGGCGGCGCGGCGCACGCCGCGGTCGCCAAAGCCAGGCCGGCGCCCGAACCACCGGCCCGGCGCAGGAATTCGCGGCGCGAGGCGCGGCTCACGAAATCGCCGGCGCGGTCGCGCGCATGCCGCTCTCCACGCCGGTGTCGGTCCACTTGCGCGAGCGCGCCGACTCGAGCACCGCTTCGCACACCCGCTGCGTCTGCAGCGCGGCGCGGAAGTCGGGCTGCGCCGGCGTACCGTCTTCGACCCCGCGCAGGAAATCGGCCAGCGCGTGGGTGAAAGTGTGTTCGTAGCCGATCGTGCAGCCGGGCACCCACCAGCGGTCCATGTAGGGGTGCTCGGAGTTGGTGACGTGCACGCGCCGCCATCCGGTGAGGTGGCTCTCGACCTTCTCGCCGGTCGCCGGCCGCTTGTGTTCGAAGAAGTCGAGGTACTGCGGATCCTCGAGGTCGAAGTGCACCGAGCCGTCGGCGCCGTTGAGCTCGAAGGTATTGAAATTCTTGCGGCCGCGCGCGTAGCGCGTGGACTCGAAAGTGCCCATCGAACCGTTGGCGAAGCGCGCCAGGAACATGCAGGCGTCGTCGATGCCGACCGGCTGCAATTTGCCGCTGTCCTGGTGCACGCGCTCCTTCACGAAGGTCTCGACGTCCGCCACCACCGAGGTGATGGGCCCGTTGAGCCACATCGCGGTGTCGATCGAGTGCGCGAGCAGGTCGCCGGTCACGCCCGAGCCGGCGGCGTCGACGTCGAGCCGCCACAGCGCGGCTCCGCCCTGCGGCACGTCGGCGGCGATGGTCCAGTCCTGCAGGTAGGTCGCGCGGTAGTGGAAGGGGCGGCCGATGCGCTTCTCCTCGACCAATTGGCGCGCCAAGGCGATGGCGGGCACGCGGCGGTAGTTGAACCAGACCATGTTGGGCACGCCGGCGGCCTCGATGGCGTCGGTCATGCGCTCGGCCTCGGCGAGATCGCGCGCGAGCGGCTTCTCGCACAGCACCCACTTGCCGTTCGCGGCGGCCGCCAGCGCGATCTCGAGGTGCGTGTCGTTGGGAGTGCCGATGTCGATCACGTCCACGTCGTCGCGCTCGACCAGGCGGCGCCAGTCGGTCTCGACGTGCTGGTAGCCCCAGGTGCCGGCGAAGGCCTTGGCCTTGTCGGCCTGGCGGCCGCACAAGACCTGCAGCTGCGGCCGGTGCTCGAGTTCGGGGAAGAAGCGGCCGACCTGCTGGTAGGCGTTGCTGTGCGCCTTGCCCATGAAGCCGTAGCCGACCATGCCGATGCGCAGCGGCCTGGTCATCGCGCCGAGGCCGCGAAGTAGCGCGCGTTCAACCGGTCCATGAAGGTCTTGCAGCTCGCGGTGGCGTCCCAGGCGTCGGGCCAGAAGCACAAGTCGATGGTCCACCAGTCGTGGCCGACGTCCTCGGCGACGAGCTTGGGCACGATCTGGTCGAAATCGACCACGCCCTTGCCGAAGGGCAGGTGCATCGAAGTCTCGTCGTTGCCCTCGGCGTCCTTGTGGCAGGAGTTGTCCGAATCGATCAAGTGCACGTGGTTGATGCGCCCGCTCAGTTTCTCGATGAACTCGACCTGGCCGCCCGGCAGCGTCTCCTTGGCGCCCGGCTGGCGCGCGCCGACCACGGCGAGCATGTGCCCGTGGCTGGTGTCGTAGAGCACGCCGAAGCTCGGGTGGTCGACCGCGTCGAGCACGCGCAAGACGTCGGAAGGCTTGTTGAACGCGAAGCCCGGCTCGAACTCCCATGTCATGTACAGGCCGTGGTCGGCGGCGATGTGCGCGCAGGCGCGGAAGGTGTCGACCACGCGGCGGAAGGCGGTGTCCGGACTGACCGTGCCGAACACGGTCGGCGGCTGCACGGTGTCGACGCGGATCCCCTTGATGCTCAGGTCGCGCGCAAACACGCAGTTCTTGGTGAACTCGGCGACGTACTTCGAAGGGTCGACGGCGTCGACCAGGTGCTCGCCCCACAAGTTGGCGGCGAGTCCGCTGAAACCGAGCCCCCATTCCTGCATCTGCGCCACCAGGTCGCGGCGCTGCGACTTCTCGGGCAGGTCGTCGGGGTTGGGGTGGGGCGGAAAACCGCCGAGTTCCACGCCGTCGAAACCGAGCGCCACCAGGCGCGTGCACACGGTTTCGAAATCGACCGGATTGTCCGCGTACGGACCGATGGTGTAGGCCCAGGAGCCGATGGAGATGCGTTTCATGGAATCGTTCAGTAGGTGGCGCGCCCGCCCGAAACATCGTGGCACGCGCCGGTGGTGAAACTGGACTCTTCGCTGACCAGGTAGTGGACCAGCGCGGCGACTTCCTCGGGCCGGCCGGTGCGGCCCACGGGGATCTTGGAGACCATGTAGTCGATGGTCTCCTGCGTCACCTGATCGAGCATGGGGGTGTGGATCACCGCGGGGGCGATCGAGTGGATGCGGATGCCCGTGTCGGCCACCTCCTTGGCGAGCGACTTGGTCATGCCGATCACGCCGGCCTTGCTGGCCGAGTAGGGGCCGAGCTTGGGGTTGCCCTCCTTGCCGGCGATCGACGCGATGTTGACGATGCGGCCGTAACCGGCCTTGCGCATGGGGCCAAGGGCGGCGCGGTTGCACAGCCAGACGCCGGTCAGGTTGACCTCGAGGACGCGCCGCCATTCCTCGACCGAAGTCTCCCACGCGAAGGCGTTGCGGCCCACGATCCCCGCCGAGCAGACCAGCGCGTCGTAGCTGCCGAATTCGGAGACCACGCAGTCGGTCATGGCCAGGACCTGGGCTTCGTCGGTGACGTCGGTCGGACAGGCGAGAGCGCGCGCGCCGGCGTCCTGCAGCCGGTTGACGGCGGCTTCCGTCGCGTCGAATTCTAGGTCGACCACGGCGATCGCGGCGCCGGCCCCGGCCAGGCGTTCGCATATGGCGAAGCCGATGCCGCGCGCGCCGCCGGTCACCGCGGCGACGCGGCCTTGGAGGGAGAAGTAGGGAGCCGTCATGCGCCTACCAGGCGACCGGGCCGGCCGGCAGACGGTGCGCCGGGAGCGGGTGCGCCGCGTCGAAGACGCGCATCGTGGCTTGTGGTTCGGTCACCACGGCTTGTTCCGCAAGCTCTCCCGGTCCGGCTACGGCCGCCGTCAGGTCCAGCCCCAGGTGCCGGGCGAAGAAACGGTACACCGCCTCGCGTTTCGAGGGCCCGTAGTCGTGGCTCTGGTCGGCGAAGTGCGCGTTGGCCACGTTGCGGCGCGCGTCGAAGGCGGCATAAGCGCGCTGGATGAAGGGGTACTCGACCTCGGGCGTGTTGCGGCTCCAGTCGCCGCCGACCGAGACCAGCAACAAGGGGCGCGGCGCGATCATGGCCGCGATCTCGGCGTTGTTGGTGTCGTGCTCGGCGCTGTGGTGGATCGGCAGGCCGCTCTCGCAGTCGCAGCCGCCGAAGAAGTACGCCGAGACCATGCACACCGGCGCCGTGGCGGTCACGCGCGGATCCAGCGCCGAGAGCAAGAAGCTCTGCGTGCCGCCGCCCGAACTCCCGGTCACGCCCACCCGCGTCGGGTCGACGCCCTCGAGCCCCAGGACGAAGTCGAGCGCGCGCATGCTGCTCCAGGTCTGCAACGGCAGCATCCGCGCGCCCTCGTGGCGCCAGCCGGCGGCTGCCGAATCGACCCAGCCGATCATGTCGTAGGCGAACACCACCGCGCCCATCCGGGCGAGCGAGGCGTTGCGCAACTGGTTGTCGGCGCGGCAGCGCCCGCCGCCGTTGTCGCCCTGGTAGTGCCCGTGCGGCGACAAGACGGCGGCGAACGGTCCCTTGCCGGTGGCGGGGCGGTAGAGGTTGCCGGTGACGAAGTAGCCCGGCAGCGCCTCGATCGCCACGTTCTCGACCGAGTAGCCGTCGTGCTCGCGCCGCGAATGGACGACCGGCTGCAGCGGCGTGCGCTCGGGCAGCGGCCACAGCCGCATGCCGCGCAGGATGCGCTCGCGCAGGAAGGCGGCGCGCTCTTCCCATTCCTGGCGGGTGCTCCAGGTGCGGGCCAGCCCGGCGAGCTGGGTGCGCGCCTTGGCTTCGGTCTGCCAGGCGCCTTGGTGCAGTTCTTCCCCGGGCTGCAGGGCGAAATCGCGGACGATCGGCGGGAGGACTTCCGCGGGCTCTTGGAGCGCCGGCGTCAGCCAGAGGGCGGGGGCGAGAAGAAGGATCCTCACCCCCGCAAATGTAGCCGTTCCCCGGCTACCGGCCCGGCCGCTTGGCGCGCACCGGCGCTTCGGGCTCGGGCAGGATGTGCACCGGGTTCGCCGCGAGCAGGAGCAGGCACTCGTGCACGGCGCGCTCCAGCTGCGGGTCGCGGCCCGCCAGCACCAGTTTGGGCGTCATTTCCACCCGGATGTCGGCCGCCACGCCTTCGTTCTCGACCCGCCATTCGCCGTTCAGGTCGTAGAAACCGCCCCGCGGCGCGGTGATGGCGCCGCCGTCGACGAACGCCGGCGTGTCCCAGATGCCGACCAGCCCGCCCCAGGTGGTGGTGCCGATCAGCGGGCCGATGCCCATCGCCCGGAACATGTAGGGCAGCAAGTCGCCGCCCGAGCCGGCCGCGTCGTTGATCAGCATGACCTTGGGGCCCCAGATGCCGGCTTGCGGCGTGTGGAAGGGCGCGCGCTCACCGACCGGGTTGTTGAAGAAGCCAAGGATGCGGCGCGCCATCACGTCGACCATGTAGTCGGCCGCCGAGCCGCCGCCGTTGAAGCGCTCGTCGATCACCGCGCCCTGGCGGTCCTGCTGGGCGAAGTAGTAGCGGTTGAACTGCGTGTAGCCGCCTTGGCCGGTGTTGGGCAGCCACACGTAGGCGAGCTTGCCGTCCGACATCTCGTCGACCTTGCGGCGGTTGCCTTCGATCCACGCCCGCTGCCGCAGCGCGACCTCATTGCCGACCGGCACCACCGTGACTTCCCGCGCCCCGACCGTGCCCGGCCGGTCGTTGACCTTGAGCACCACCTGGCGGCCGGCGCTGCCTTCGAAGTAGGCATGCAGGTTGGTCGGCGGCGCGACGGCGACCCCGTCGACTTCGAGCAGGTAGTCGCCCTCGCGGACGTCCACTCCCGGCGCGCTCAAGGGCGCGCGCAAGTCGGGGTTCCAGTTCTCGCCGGTCAGGATGCGCTTGATCCGGTAGCGGCCCTGCTCCACGGCGAAGTCGGCGCCGAGCTGGCCCACGTTGACGCGCTCGACGTCGGGCGTGTCGCCGCCGAAAGTGAAGGAGTGGCCGACCGAGACCTCGCCGCCCAGGATGTCGAGCAGGTAGGTCAAGTCGGCGCGGTGGCCGACGTGCGCGACCCAAGGCTGGTACATGCGGTAGATCGCATCCCAGTCGGCGCCGTGCACGTTGGGCACGTACAGGTAGTCGCGCTGCAGGCGCCAGGCCTCGTGGAAGATCTGCTCCCACTCGGCGCGCGGGTCCACGTGCATGCGCATGCCGCGCACGTCGATCGAGCCGGACCCCGGCGCGGGCGCCGCCGCCGTACCGACGATCCGCCAGCTGCCGCCGACGGAGACCAGCATCTTCTCGCCGTCGGCCGACAAGGTGAATCCGCCGATCCCGGACAGAAAGGGCTTGGACTCGTTCTTCTCGAGTTCGTAGCGGTTGAGGGCGACCGTGGGCGGGCCGAAGATCGTCGCCGCGCCGGGCGCCTCGGTGAAGAAGAGCACGCCGGCTTTCCCGGCGGTCAGGCCGAGAAAGGATCCGGCCGGCACGTCGAGCGCGAGGATGCGCTGGTCGAGGCCTTCGAGGTCGATGACGACCTTCAAGGCTTCGTCGCCTGGAGGCTTCGCTTTCGCGTCGGCAGCGGCGGCTTCGGCGGCCGGCTTCTCCTCCTTCACCGTCTCTTCGTCCGATTCCGGCAAGAACGGCGACGGCGTTTCCTTGGACAGCACGGCCACGTACAGCGCGTGGCGCACCGGCCGGTCGTAGCTGGTCATGTCGAGCCAGCCGGTGGTCATGGCGTAGTCGGTGCTGGCCAGGAAGTAGAGGTACTTGCCGCTCGCGTCCCAAGCAGGAGTGAAGGCGTCCGACATGCCGTCGGTGAGCTGGTGCGTCGCGCCCGCGTCCACGTCGTGCACGTACACCGCGTGGTACTGCGAAGGCAAGCGCTTGGCGTAGGCCAGCCAGCGCGAGTCGGGCGACCACACCGGGTCGAGCGTGCGGACCGGGTGGGCGTAGGTGTCGCCGTCGACGCGCGCGACCTTGCCGCTCTCGATCTCGACGACCCACAGGTTCAAGCCTTCGTCGGTGAACGCGAGCCGTTTGGAGTCCGGCGACCACGCCGGCGTGTAGTAGAAGGTCGGCTCCGGCAATTCGATTTCGCGCGGCGGCTCCAGGCCGTCCTGGTCGCCCAGCAGCAGACGGTATTCGCCGCTCGCGTCGGAGAACCACGCGACGTACCTGCCGTCCGGCGACCACGACGGCGTGCGATCGGCCGCGCCCGAGCTGTGGGTGAGGTTGCGGATGCTGCCCTTCTCGGCGGGCACGCTGAAGATCTCGCCGCGGGCTTCGAACAGCGCGCGCTTGCCGGTCGGCGACAGCGCGCCGGTGCGGATCAGGCCGCCCACGTCTTCCCAGTGCGGCCGCGCCCACGGCAGGTCGCCGCGCACGTGGATCTCGAGCTGCCGCGCCTGGCCCACAGCCGGGTCGAGCAGGTGCAGGTAGCAGCCGTTTTCGTAGACCAGCACGCCGCCGCCCGCTTCGAGCTCCTTGCAGTCGAAGTCGCGGTAGTGGGTGAGCTGCTCCGACTTGCCGCTGCCCGGCAGGTAGCGGTACACGTTCATGGCGTAGTCGCGGTCGGAAAGGTAGTAGACCGCCTTGTCCAGCCAGACCGGATGCCACTGCTGCTCGTCGACCCAGGGCGCCTTCTCGAGCGAGTGGTCGGCGAGGTCGAGGATCCAGATCGGCTGCGCCTGACCGCCGCGGTAGTTGCGCCATTCCTGGTCGCTGGGCGCGATCTCCTGATAGGCGAGCTTGCGGCCGTCGGCCGACAATTTGCCTTCCCATGCCCGCAGGTCGAGCAGCCTGGCGGGAAAGCCGCCGGCGACCGGGACGGTGTAGAACTTGCCGTGCGGGGTGGGCGCGCTGTCGCGGCCCGAAGTGAACACCACGCTGTTGCCGTCGGGCGTCCAGCCGCACACGGTGTCGGGCAAGGGGTGCCAGGTCAGCCGGCGCGGCGAGCCGCCTTCGATCGGCACCACGTAGACGTCGGTGTTGCCGTCGTACTGGCCGGTGAAGGCCACCAGCTTGCCGTCGGGCGAAAAGCAGGGCTGCGACTCGGATCCCGGGTGGCTGGTGAGCCGGCGGGCGTCGCCGCCGGCGCGGGCGACGATCCAGAGATCGTTGGCGTACCCAAAAGCGACGTGTTTGGCTCTGACGGTCGGCTGGCGGAGCAGCCGGGTGCCCTGGGCCGTGGCGGAAGTCGCAAGGAGCGCTCCGATTGCGGCGATGAGTAGGGGGTTGGGGCGCATGAAGGCTGGATTGGCTGGGAATGCAGTCGAACCGACATCCTACTGGAACCCGCCCTGGGCGGCCTTTCTCCCCGGTTCCCGCCGTCTATGATGGACGGCTGGCTGGGGCGCGCGCACCGGCCGGATCCCTCGATGACTTCTTTCCCTCCTTCCCGGCGTGAAATCCTGCGCGTTGGCGGCGGCTCCTTGCTGGGCCTCTCGCTCGCGCAGATGCTCCAGCTCCAGGCCATGGCCAGGGAGATGCCTGGCAGCGGTCCCGGCTGGGGACGCGCCAAGAGCGTGATTCTGATCTTCTTGCAGGGCGGGCCGAGCCACCTGGACTTGTGGGACCCGAAAGCCGGCGCGCCCGACGACGTCCGCAGCGTGTTCAAGACGCTCCCGAGCAAGGTGCCGGGAATGGAAGTCACCGAACTGCTGCCGCGGCTCGCGCAAGCGACCGACAAGTTCACGTTCATCCGTTCGATGAGCTACACGCCGGTCGGCTTGTTCAACCACACCGCCGCGCACTATCAGATGCTGACCGGCTACACGGCGGACAAGGTCAGTCCGTCGGGGCAGCTCGAGCCGCCTTCGCCCAAGGACTTCCCGAACGTGGGCTGCAACGTGGTCCGGCTCAAGCCGATGAGCGAGCCGATGCTGCCGTTCGTGATGATGCCCAGGCCGCTGCAGGAGAGCAACGTGGTCGGCAAGGCCGGCACGGCAGGATTCCTCGGCCGCGCGTTCGATCCGTACTACCTTTACCCGCCGGGCAACGACACCGACAATGCCAAGATGGACGGCATCAAGGTCGCGGACCTCGCGCTGCGCCCCGAACTGTCGATCGACCGTCTGCGCCGGCGCGCGGGCCTGCGCGACGCCATCAACGCTGGCATGCCGGCCGTCGACCGTGCGGTCGCCAGCTACGAACTCGACGCCTACACCGACCAGGCGCTCGGCCTGGTGCTGTCGGGGCGCGCGCGCGAGGCCTTCGACCTGGGTTCCGAACCCGAAGCGCTGCGCGACCGTTACGGGCGCAACACTTTCGGCCAGTGCTGCCTGCTCGCGCGCCGCCTGGTCGAAGCCGGCACGCGCATGGTGCAGATCAACTGGCCCAAGGTCGCCAACTCCGACCTGCACTCGTGGGACACCCACGTCGGCCTGATCGAGCGCATGCGCGACCGCGCCGCTCCCATGCTCGACCCGGGACTTGCGAGCTTGATCGAAGACCTGGACGAGCGCGGCCTGCTCGACGAGACGCTGGTGGTGGCGGTGGGCGAATTCGGCCGCAGCCCGCGCAAGGGCTTGAGCACGTCGGGGAACGACAACGACGCCGAGGGCCGCGACCACTGGCCTTATTGCTTCACTTCGGTCGTCGCCGGCGCGGGAATCAAGCGCGGCCACGTGCACGGCGAGTCCGACGAGACCGGCTCGGCCCCGTTGCGGGACGCCGTGAGCCCCGAAGACCTGCTCGCCACGATCTACCACACGGTGGGGATCGATCCGGGCACGCTGGTCTACAACCACCTCAACCAGCCGCGCGAGCTCGTCAAGGGCGCGCCCGTGCTCGACCTGTTCGCGTAGGCACCGGCCGTGCTCGTCGCCCTCTTGCTCCCGTTATTGCCGTGCGCCCCGCAGGACCCTGCGGGCCCGCCGCCGAGTTTCCACCGCGACGTGCGGCCGATCCTGCAAGCGCACTGCCAGGGCTGCCACCAGCCGGCCAACGCCGACGCCGGCGTGGACCTGACCCGCCACGCCGCGATCCTCGCCGGCGGCAAGCACGGCGCGATCCTCGACCTCGGCGAGGTGGACGCGAGCGCGATCCTCAAGGCGATCCTGCCCTTCGACGGCGAGGCGCCGGAGATGCCCAAGGACCGGCCGCCGCTCGGCGCCGACCAGGTCGGCGTGATCCGCCGCTGGATCGCCGCCGGGGCGCTCGACGACACGCCGCCGGCTTTGCGCGCGCCGGTCGACGCCGCGCATCCCCCGGTCTACCCGCGGCCGCCGATCCTGACCGCGGTGGACTATTCGCCCGACGGCAGCCTGCTGGCGGTCTCGGGGCACCACGAAGTCCTGCTGCACCGCGCCGACGGATCGGAGCTGGTCGCGCGGCTGATCGGCATGTCCGAGCGCATCGAGTCCGTCGCGTTCTCGCCGGACGGAACCCGCCTCGCCGTCGCCGGCGGCCTTCCCGGCCGCATGGGAGAACTGCAGATCTGGAACGTCGCCGACGCGAAGCTGCTGCTGTCGGTGCCGGTGACCTACGACACGCTCTACGGCGCGAGCTGGTCGCCCGACGGCACGCTGGTCGCGTTCGGCTGCGCCGACCACAGCTTGCGCGTGGTGCGCGCGGCCAACGGCGAGGAAGTGCTGTTCCAGGGCGCGCACGGCGACTGGGTGCTCGACACTGCGTTCTCGGTCGACGGCAGCCACCTGGTCTCGGTGGGCCGCGACCGCTCGATGAAGCTGGTCAAGGTCGACACGCAGCAGTTCATCGACAACATCACTTCCATCACGCCGGGCGCGCTCAAGGGCGGACTGATGGCGCTGGCGCGGCATCCGCTGCGCGACGAATTGCTGGTCGGCGGCGCCGACGGTATTCCCAAGGTCTACCGCATGTTCCGGGAGAAGAAACGCGTGATCGGCGACGACTTCAATCTTCTGCGTGCTTTCGACGCCATGCCCGGCCGCGTGTTCGCGGTGGACTGGACCGCGGACGGCGCGCGCGTGGCCGGCGGCAGCAGCCACCAAGGCCGCGGCTTCGCGCAGGTCTGGAACGCCGAGGACGGTGCGTCGGTCTGGAAGGCCGAACTGCCGAGCGCGGTGTACGCGCTCGACTTCGATCCGGCCGGCAACACGCTCGCCGCGGTCGGTTACGACGGCCGCGTCCGCCTACTCGACGCGGCGAGCGGCGCGGTGCGGCACGAGTTCGTGCCCGTGCCGCTCGCGGTACACGCGGAGGGCCGGCCGTGAACCAGCGCCTGCTCCTGCTCGGCGGCCTGGCCGCGGCGTTGACTTGCGTCGCGCTCCTGGCGCCCGCCCTGGCCGGCGGACCGCCGGCGACCGCCGCCCGGCCCGCCGCCGGCGAGGCCCGCCTGATCGAATTCACGGCGCACCCGCCGCGCGTCGCGCTGGAACACCGCTTCGGCTACTCGCAGCTGCTGCTGACCGGCCGCTACGACGACGGCCGGGTGGTCGACCTCACCCGCGACGCCGTTCTCGAAAGCGCGCCGGATGCGGTCGAAGTCACGCCGCAGGGCCGCGTGCTCGCGCGCGCCGACGGCGCCGGCGTGCTGCGCTTCCGCGTCGACGACCAGGTGCTCGAGATCCCCGTCGAAGTGAGCCACTATGCGGCGCCCTTCGAACCGAGCTTCATCGAAGACGTCATGCCGCTGTTCTCCAAGATCGGCTGCAACAACGGCACCTGCCACGGCTCCAAGGACGGCAAGAACGGCTTCAAGCTGTCGTTGCGCGGCTACGACCCTGAGTTCGACCACATGGCGCTGACCGACGACCTCGCCGGCCGCCGCTTCAACCGGGTTGCGCCCGAGCAGAGCCTGTTCCTGCTCAAGACGACCGCCAGCGTGCCGCACCAGGGCGGGCGGGTGCTCGACCCCGGGGCGGGGGACTACGCGGTTCTGCGCGACTGGATCGCCGGCGGCGCGGTCGCCGACCTCGGCACCCCGCGAGTCACCGGCATCGCGCTGATGCCGGCCAACCCCACGCTGCCGCTCGCC
This sequence comes from Planctomycetota bacterium, assembly GCA_036396955.1. Taxonomy (GTDB): domain Bacteria; phylum Planctomycetota; class UBA1135; order UBA1135; family UBA1135; genus DASWJW01. The sequence goes on along the minus strand of DASWJW010000252.1, from coordinate 7,336 downwards.
GGCGCGAGCCAGCAGTTCAAGGTGATGGCGACCTACGCCGACGGCCGGGTGCGCGACGTCTCCGCCGAAGCCTTCGTCGAAACCGCCGACATCGAAGTGCTCGCGGTCGATGAGGAAGGGCTCGCCACCGGCCTCCGCCGCGGCGAAGCCGCTGTCCTGGCGCGCTACGAAGGCCGTTACGCAGCCACGCGCGTGGTGGTGATGGGCGATCGCACCGGCTTCGAATGGCCGGCCGGGATCGAGCCCTACGGCAAGATCGACGAGCTGGTGTTCGCCAAGCTCAAGCGCGTGAGGGTGGCGCCGTCGGGCCTCTGCACCGACGCCGAGTTCCTGCGCCGCGTATCGCTCGACCTCACCGGCCGTCCGCCGACGCCGCAAGAGACCCGCGCGTTCCTTATGGACCGCCGCGACTCGCGCGCCAAGCGCGAGGAAATGGTCGACCGCTTGATCGGCAGCGCGGGCTTCGTCGAGTACTGGACCAACAAGTGGTCCGACCTGCTGCAGGTCAACACCAAATTCCTGGGCAAGGACGGCGCCGAGCGCTTCCGCGCCTGGATCCAGGCGAGCGTGGCGAGCAACGAGCCTTACGACGCGTTCGTGGCGAAACTGCTCGACGCGCGTGGCTCGACCTACGAGAACCCGCCGGCGTCCTACTACAAGGTGCTGCGCCAGCCCGATCTGCTGATGGAGAACACCACCCAGCTGTTCCTGGGGGTGCGCTTCAACTGCAACAAGTGCCACGACCACCCCTTCGAGCGCTGGACGCAGCGCAACCACTGGCAGCTCGCGGCGTACTTCGGCCGCGTCGGCCGCAAGAACGCCGAAGGTTCGCCGAACATGCAGAACGGCGGCGGCAACCAGCCGGGCGAAGGCCCCGTGGCCTTCGAGGAAATCGTCTACGAGATGGACGAGGGCGAAGTGGTGGACCCCAACATCGGCCAGGTCGCGGCGCCGAGCTTTCCTTACGTCCTGGCCGGGAATCCGGCGCCCGAAGGCGACCGCCGCGAACAGCTCGTCGCCTGGCTCACGGCGCCCGAGAACCCGTATTTCGCGCGCAGCTACGTCAACCGCTTGTGGAGCTACTTCCTGGGCGTCGGCCTCATCGATCCGGTCGACGACATCCGCGCCGGCAACCCGCCGAGCAACAGGGAATTGCTCGACCACTTGACCGAGCGCTTCGTCACCAGCGATTTCGACGTGCGCGCGCTCCTGCGCGCGATCTGCACCTCGCGCACCTACCAGCAGTCGATCGAGACCAACGACTGGAACCGCGACGACCGGATCAACTACTCCCACGCGCTCGCGCGGCGGCTGCCCGCGGAGGTCATTTTCGACGCGCTGCACCAGGCCACCGGCGCCGAGTCGCATCTGCCGGGAGTCCGCGCCGGCACGCAGGCGATCGAGCTGCTCGATTCGAGCGTCAAGACCAGCGACGGCTTCTTGGATCTCTTCGGCCGGCCGGCGCGCGAGAGCGCCTGCGAGTGCGAGCGCAACGGCGGCATGTCGCTCGGCCAGGCGCTCAACCTGGTCAACGGCCCGACCGTCGGCGACGCCGTCCGCGCACCCGGCAACCGCATCGCCGACCTCGTCCAGTACGAGTCCGATCCCGCGCGAATCCTCGAGGAGCTGTACGTCGCGTTCTTGTGCCGGCCGCCGAGCGCGGAAGAAACGGCGCGGCTGCTGCCGAGCCTGGATCCTTTCGTTCCGGAGAACCGCTTCGCGCTCGATCCGCAGGAAGAGGCCGCGCTGGCCGAGGCCTTCGTCGCCTGGGAGGACGGCTTGTCGGCTCCGGTCTGGCATCCGCTCACGCCGCGCATCTTGGAATCGGCCGGCGGCGCCACGCTGACGGTCCTCGAAGACGGCTCGGTGCTCGCCAGCGGCACGGCGCCCGACAAGGACCGCTACAAGGTCGTGGCGGAGACGCAGCTCCAGGGCATCACGGGCGTGCGTCTCGAAGCGCTCGCCGACCCCAGCTTGCCGGCCAAGGGCCCGGGGCGCGCGGACAACGGCAACTTCGTGCTGTACGAACTGCGCGTGCATGCCGTGCCGCTCGCCGATCCGACCGCCGGCCGCGTCGTGGCCTTCGGCGGGGCCACGGCGGACTTCTCGCAAGGCGGCTTCGAGGTCGCCGGCGCGGTCGACGGCGACGCCGCGACCGGTTGGGCGGTCTCGCCCGATCTCGGGCGCGCGCACGAAGCGGTGTTCGAACTCGCGGAGGACTTGACGGTGGAGGACGGCGCCTTGCTGGTGTTCGACCTGGACCAGCAGTACGGCGGCAAGCACGTGCTCGGCCGCTTCCGCCTGTCGGTGACCGACTCGGCACGGCCGGTGCGCCATCACGGCCTGCCCGAGCCGGTCGTGCTCGCGCTGCAAGTGCCGCGCGCCGAACGGGACGCCGCGCAGCGCGCCACGATCTACCGGCATTACCTGGGCATGCGCCCCGAAGTCGTCGAGCGGATCCGCCTGGGCACGACCCAGGACGTCGCGTGGGCGCTCGCCAACAGCCCGGCGTTCTTGTTCAACCGCTGAGCGGCGCAGCGGCGGTCGCTAGAAGATCGTCGTCGAGTCGGATTCTTCGATGGGCTTTGCGAAGCCCGGCCCGTCGACGATCGACTTCACCCGGACGTCGCCGGCCGCGGTGGTGCGCACGCGGATCGTCAGCTTTGCGCTGCCGCCCGAGGCGAGTTCAGGCAAGGGATGGAAGCTCATCCGCCCGGGATCGTCCGTCTGTACGGTGAACGAACCGGTGACCGCTTCGATGGTCATGTTGGCGGCCGGATACTCGAAGCGGACTTCGAGATCCCGGGCCAGCGTCGCGCCGAGATTGGTCAGCGTGACCTGGTATTCGGTCTCCGCACCAACGGCGACCGGGTCAACGGTGTCGATCGACTCGATCAGGATCACCGGCGGCGGCAGATACGGCGGGACGTCCAGCTCGGGTTCGACGTCCCTGCGGACGACCGGAATCAGGACGTCCACGCTGTGGAGCTGGCGGACCGCATCCACGATGCCGGTGCCGGAGACGGAAGCCTGCAATTCGAAGCGGCTGGCCCGCGGAATCCGCAGCTTGACGAAGAAATTGAGCACGTCGCCGCCGGCCAGCCGGTCGATCGGAGCGAATTCGACGATCTCCTTCCTGCGCGTGAACGCGCTCGACGCGCGCACTTCGACGAGTTCCGCATCGGGTGAGTATTCCAGAACGACGCGGAGCTGCCGCAGGTCGCGGTTGCCCGGCGGATTCACCACTTCGATCTCGAAGGTCATCCCGTCTCCGGCCGCCGCTTCTGGCGGGCCATACAGGCGCATGGCCGGCGGGAGCGCCGGGCGCTCCTCGGGGAGGACTTCGGTGGTCGCGGCCACCACCAAGGGCGCGGCCAGGCCGCGGGCCTCGATCGTGGCGCTCACGACCAGCGGTCCGGGGACGCCGGCGCGCAGGTCGATTTCGTACGCCGCGATCGCGCCCGGTTCGACCCTTCCGATCATGCCGAAATCGATGGCGCCGGTCTGGATGTCGCCCCAGAGCGGACCGTGGGTGGCTTCGACGCGCGCAGCCTCAGGGTGCTGGAATCGGAGCCTCAGATTCTCGAGGGCGACGCTGCCCGTGGCTTCGATCTCGACGCGGTAGCGGACCAGCTGGCCGGACGGCACCGGGTCGGGGGAGGCGAGGATGCGCACGACGGGCGCCGTCGGCGGATCCGGCGGCGGGTCGCTGACCGGATCGTCGTCGCGGGGAACGAAGCTCTCCTGGACGACGTTGGTCGACTCGGTTTCTTCCACCGAGCCGCCGCCCAGATCCGTGCTGGCCAGGATCACAAGCATGCGCGCGGCGCCTGGCGCATCGGCACGCACCGTCACGCGATACATGGCGTCGGCGCCGGCGGCGAGATCGCCGAGATTGGCGAACACCCGGCCTTCGCCAGGAATCACCGCGGTGGGTCCGCTCGCCTCGAGGTACTGCATGCTGGCGGGCAGGACCAATTCGAGCGTCACGTTGGTCCCGGTCCGGTCGCCGGTGTTGCGGACGATGATTTCGTAGATGGTGTTGCCACCGATCACTACGGGGTCGACGAGGTCGCGCATCCGCAGCTCGAAGGCCGCGTGCGTCTCGGCCGGCTTGCCTTTCCAGAGCAGCAGCTCGACGTGGCAGGCGTCGTCGTCGTCGGAGAAGCCGGTGCGGACGTCGCGGCTCGAACTCGACATCAGCTGCGCGCGATACGGCGAGCCGGGAGGCCCGAGGACGACGGGCGGGTCGCCTTGGCGGATCGGCTCGCTGACGAATCCGCTCCCCGGCAACTCCAGCCGCACGGCCGGTTCGTCGCCGCCGCCGACCTGGCGGATCCGCAAGAGACCGTGGTCGCCGTGGAGCGGCAGCTCGTGGTCGAGCAGCTGCCGTTCGCGTGAACCGACCGAGATCATGCCCATCAAGAACGCGTCGTTGCCAAAGCCGGTGAGGATCTGCGTCTGCATCACCAGGTCGACGGGATCCTGGCGGAAGTGCAGGTTCAGGAAACCGGGAAGCGCCGGGACGCTGCCGCTCAGCTCGGGGATCTCCTCGCCTTCGGGGAGCTGGAAGTGCAGCTCGAAAGGCTCGCCGCTGCCGTCCAGGCGGCCGGCGACCACGCCGGGGGCGAGGGAAGCGACTTGGAGAGTGCCGGAATGCTCGCGGACGCCGGCGGGATTGAAGATCTCGAGGCCGGGCGGGCCGCCCACGCCGAAGACCGGCCGAGCGGCGGTCCGCCGCTGCAGACCGCTGCGGTCGCGCTCCACGATCACGGGCCGGTCGTGCAGCACCAAGGTCTCGTCGGGGGCGGGTACGGGAATCGCATCGAGCCGCGGCAGGACGCCGCGTGCTTCGGCGTCGATCCACATCTGCTTCATCTGCTCATCTTCGAGGGTCTCCAGCACCGGCCGCAGATCGGTCACGCTCACCGGCCGGCGCGGATCGGACGGCAGGCCCGGCATGGTGCAACCGGCAGCGAGCAGCAGGCCGGCCAGGACCGCGGCGGGCACGAACTTGGCGGCGCGCCGCACGCTCAGTCTCCCCACTGGCCGTTCTGGCGCGGGCCCGAGTAGACCAGCGCGTTCCAGTTGGCGAAGTCTTCGCTCGACATGCCTTCGGAGAAGTCGATCCGCGTCCTGTCGAAACTCGCCGGCAGGTTGCCCGCGGCGTCTTCTTCCGCGGCGAAGGATCCGTAATAGAATGGGTCGCCGTCGATCGGATTCTTGATCCGGAACTCGGAGTCGCGGCCGGTGCGCAGCTGCCACGAGTAGTTCATCACGCTGTGGTACTGCGGGGTGTACTGGTCGTGGTCGGCGCCGCCGTGCTTCTGCATCAAGTCGTGGCCGAGCTCGTGCATGAAGGTCTCGGCGCGCGTCCGGATGCTATCGTAGTTGCTCGAGAAGCCGTCGAGAGTCACCACGAAGTCGTCGCCGGGGCCGACGAAGTCGGTGCCGGCGCTGTTGCGCGCCACGTCGCTCTTGCCGCTGCCGCCGCCGGACAACTTCTTGGCCCACAGGCAATAGTGGAAGATCCGCCCGCGCGAGGCATTGTCGAAGTGCTCCGCCTTGACGTCGTAGAACCAGACCAGTTCGTCGCTGGGGCTCGAGCTCGGCGGCTTCCCCTCGAACTTGACGTAGAGCGCGCTCGCCACCGGGGTCGACCGGCTGGAGTCGTCGATGTGCAGGCCGATTCCGGCCTTGCTGCGCGGGTTGAGGATCGGCGCGGCGTCGAAGGTGGCTTTCGTGGCCTTCCAGGTGTCGTCGTCGGGAGGAAACTTCACGCCGTCCATCACGTCCACCTCGACGAAGATGTCGGGGCGGAAGGGGTCGGCGCCCAGCGCCGGCAAGTCGACGAAGTCGCAGGGACCACCCGGTCCGTCGAAATCGATCCCGGCGGTCTCCCAGACGTCGGGGAGGTCGTCGCCGTCGCTGTCCAGGGTGAAGGGATCGCTCGGCAGGACGTACTCGACGGCGTCGGTCTGGCGGCCCTGTCCGTCGCGGATGGCGACATTGATCGACGAGCCGCCCGCGCGCGGCCCGGGGCCGGCGATCAAGGCCATGTAGTCGAAGACCGGAAAGGCCAGGACTTCGGGCTTCACGCCCATGAAGTCGTTGTTCATCGCCTTGTGGGGCATGGTCGGCTGGTCCTCGCCGTCGACGAGCACCCGCGACTTGGGGTCGATGTTGGCGCCCTGGACGTAAAGCCAGACGTTGACCTGGCCGTCCGGCAGGAAGCTCGTGAATGCCAGGCTCACGCGGTCGACCCGCGGCGGCGGCGGCTCCGGCGGCAGGTTGAGCCCCAGGCTCCCCGTGACGAACGGCGAGAGGATTCCTGGCTCTGCTGTCTGGCAGCCGAGGGCCGCAAAGGACAGCAGGAGGGCGGGAACGACGGCGCCAAAGGGCGCGCGGCGCGCGGAGTTCGGGAAGAACGGCATGGGTCGCGCCAGTCGCTTGGGTCTTGGTGCGTGCCCGGAGGGGGTACCCGAGTATAGACCGAACTCCTAGCTTTCGCCGTCGCTTCGTAGGGGTCTAGCCACCCGAACTCCGAGACCACGAAACGCGTTAGGCTCGGACGGCCGTCGCCTTGATCACGCCCCTCCTGCTCGTTCTGTGCCCGATGCTCCAGGATCTCGCGGGGATTCCGCGGCTGGAGCCCGGGGTCGAGGTACGGGGGCAGCTCGTCGACCAGCCGCTGGAGTACCGATTCCGGGTCGAAGTGGACGGGCCGGTCCACCTCGACCTGCAGTCGCTTTTCTTCGACGCGCGGCTCGAACTCCGGGCAGTGGACGGTTCGCTCCTCGGCGAGGCCGACGAAGGCTCGATCGGCCGCCACGCGCGACTCGAGGTGGAGGCAGCACGCAAGGGCACCGAGTACCGCGTGCTGGCCATGGCTCAGGATGGGGGCACCGGTGACTTCTCGCTCGTCTTGGTACTCGGGGCCGCGCCGCAGCTCGACGCGATCGCCAAGGAAGAGCGCACGCTCGCCGATGCGAAAGCGCGCGTCGCTGCCGTGGCCGAGCGCTTCGGCGAGCGATCTGCGGAACTCGCCGACGCCCTGTATGCGCTGGGCTGGACCCTGTACCTCGGCGATCGTCTGGAGGAGTCCGTGGCAAGCTACGAACGGTCGTTGGCGATCCGCGAGGAGTTGTTCGGCCGCGACGCCCCGGTCACGCTCACCACCACCGATTACCTCGCGCTCGCCCTGCACGCGATGTCGCGCCATGCCGAGGCCGAGGCGCTGTACCGCCGCAGCCTGAACGCGCGTCTGCGCGACTTGGAGACCGATGATCGCATGATCGCGTATTCGGCCTTCAATCTGGCCCAGCAGCTCAAGTTC
>DASWJW010000251.1:0-7156 GCA_036396955.1 Planctomycetota bacterium | reverse complement strand
AAGCGCTCGAGACTCTCCCGGCATCTTTGGGTCTTCGCCCTCTTTCGGAACTACGTAAGAGGAATCACTCGGAAGGCGCCGGAAGTGACTTCTGCCATGGCGCTGGGAGTCGCGCAAAGGAAGTACGGATGGAGCGAAGTCCTGCGGTGGCGCGCGGAATACTTCTTTCTATTCGGCACCCACGGAAAGGGGCCAGATTCCTAGTGGCGCGGAACGACGATCCGGAAACGGACCGGGACCACCAAATCGTCGGCAACCACCATGTCGTCGCGGCTCGCCGGGTCGAAGCGCCATGCGCGCACGGCCTCGAGCGCGGCCGCGTCGAGGACCTGGTGCCCGGAGCTCTCCTCCAAACTCACGCCGACGACCCGCCCCGCGGGCGACACGTGCACGCGCACGCGCACCAGGCCTTGCCATCCGCGCCGGCGCGCGGCACGCGGGTATTCCGGTTCAGGAGAGGCGTCCGCCCGCACTTGCGCGGGCCGGAACACCGGCGCGGACCTTGTGGACGCGGCGGCCGGAACGAGCACGGGAAGCGGTGCCTCCAACGGTGCCGCCGCAGCCACGGGCTCGGGCTGGGGATCTCGCGCCACCGGAACCCGGAACAGCCAGCCACGATCGAGACGCGCGGGCGGGTCGGCCAGCCGGCTCAACGGCCCGGCATCCGCCGCGAGTTCCTCGGGCACGGGAATCAGTTGGGGTTCGGGGGTTTCCGGGGCAACCGATTGGGGCCGTGGCCGGACCCGCAGCTGGGGCGCCTCGACGCGGGCTCCGAAGTCGATGTGCGGATGCGGCGCGTGGCGGGCGCCGGCGCCCGCGAACGCGAGCCATCCGATGCCGGCCGCCAAACCCGCATGCACCGACACCGACGCCACGAGCGCGAGACGCGCCGGGCGGGTGCTCAGAGAGATGGGCCGCAGCAAGGGAATCGCGGGCCGCGAGCGCGGCCAGGCTCCTAGAAGTGTAGTTCGACCCCGACAACGAGGCTGCGGCCCGCCCCGTTCACCCCTGAGCCGTGGACCCGGTAATCGGCATTGCCCAGGTTTTCGAGCGCCACAAAGGCGTCCACGTCCTGACGCAGGGTGGTTCCCACCGCAACGGTGAACACGGTGTAGCCGGGTGTGCCGCCGGGAGGGATCCGGCGCGCATCCGCGCGGTCGCGCAGCGAGAGTTGGTCCTGGCCGTCGACGGCCAGGACTTCGAACTGCGCCCAATTCGGCTCGTCGGGCGGCTGCCAGCGCAGATGCAGCGCGAGTTGTGCCGGCTGCAGGCGGTCGGCCGGTGCGCGGATCTCTTTCCGGCCGGAAGGCCGGAGCTGGTCGACCTCGCCATCGGTCAGACCGGCCGCAGCCCCCACCGACCAGTCCGCGGCGAAGTCCCAGTCGAGCGCGACTTCGGCGCCGTGCAGGAAACCGTCGCCCGAATTCGACTTGGCGACCACGGGGGTTCCTCCGATCAGCGCGCCGGTCGGCGAACGCACGATCATGTCCTGCACCCAGGTACGCCACAGCGAAGCTTGCCAGCGCAGCTGGTCGGTGCGCCCTTTCCAGCCAGCCTCTGCTTGCAGGAAGCGTTCCGAATCGAGGCCGGGGGTCGGCACTTCCACCACGCTGGTCGAATCGAATGCGGTCAGGTCGAAGAGCGTCGGTGCACGGAAGCCCTGCGAGAGTCCGCCGAAGAGCACCGAGTCGGTCGCGAGTTCGTGCAAGGCGCGCAAGCTCGCCACCACGGCGGAAGTCCCGTTGTCGACGGCCAGGATCCGTTTGCCGGGCCCGGGGTTGACGACCCGGCCGGCGCGGGAGTCGATGGTGGTCGCGCGGACACCGGGGACCAGCGTCCACGCGCCGGCATCGATTTCGTTCTGCACGTACGCCGCCAGGGTCGTCTCGCGGCCGTCGTCGCCCACCGGGCCCTGGATCGCGTTGCTCGTGGGTGCGCCGGCGACCAGGTCCTGGCGAAACGACTGGAGCTGCTGCAAATGCGCTTCCAGTCCCCACGACCAGTAACCGAGGCCTTCGGTCTGGAAACGCGCGACCAGCGCGTGGTCGGTGAGCGCAAAGCCTTGCAGGTCGCGCCGCCGGCCGGTGCGCAGACGGTCGCGTTCTTCGTCGTGCCGCTGCACGCTCCACGTGACTTCGCCGGCGTCGAACCAGCTCCCGCCCCGCTCCCAAGAGAGCCGCGTGTACACCAGATCGCGCACCTGGTCTTGTTCGCGGCGGCGCTCGCTGCCGGTGACGGTGCCCGCGAATGGCTTGGCGTAGATCGTGGTCTCGGTGCGCGGCACGTCGATCTGCCGCATCGACTGCGCCGCGAACACCAATTCGACGTCGTCGCCGAGCGTGCGCTCGTAGCGCAGGTCCCCGGCGCGTTCGCGGTAGCCGGTCCCGGGCTGCAAGCCCGTGTCCTTGCCGCCGCGCAAGTCGCCGAAATCGCGCAAGGTGATGCCGCCGATCAGGCCCCAGGCCGCGCCGTCGTGGACGGAGAGTTCGGCGCGTCCGCTCCACGAGGATTCGGCCGACGCCCAGCGTCCGGACAGCGCGCCGCCGAAGCCCACCCCGCCGCCTTCCGGCCCGCGCGGCGCCAGGCGGGCGACCGCGTTCACGGTGCCGCCGATCGCGTCGCTCCCGTACAACACGCTGGCGGGTCCGCGCACGAGTTCCAGCCGGTCGATGCCGTACGCATCGACCGTGCTCCAGTACTGGTTGGGTCCGTCGCGCATCGCGGTGTGGTTGAGGCGCACGCCGTCGACGAGCATCAGTGTCCGGTAGCCGGTGAAGCCGCGCACGTACGGCGAGGACTGTCCGTAAGCGGTCTTCTGGACGGCCACGCCGGCCTGGCCTTGGAGCGCTTCGGGGAGCGTGCGCGCGCGCCCGACGGCGGCCGCGGGAATTCTCGCGAGCGAAAACGGCTCGAGCAGGGGGTCGCGCGCGAACGCGCTGGCCGTGACCACGGTCTCCGCCACTTCGCGCGGAGGGAGTCCGGTTGCGACCGCGGGGTCCTGGCACAGCAGGACGACGAGGGAAGAAAACAGGCTGGGGGCCATCATCCTGGAAGTCCGCGGAGGAACGCGGCCCGGGAGCGAACGGTTCAGCCGGTCCTGCGCCGGCTCAAGGTTGCAATCGCGACGCGCTCCAGGCGCCGCCGAAAAAGCCGCTCCCCTGGACTTCCAGCGGCCGGGTCCAGACCGCGCGGTCGTGGACGCGCCCTTCGCCGCTGATCCAAAGTTCGGCGCGCTCGATTCCGATCCGGTAGCCGCCCCAGTGCGGCGGGCGCGGCACCGGCGGGCCTTCGGTGGCGCCGAAACGCGCTTCGGCTACGGCCATGCGCTCGTGCATCGCCGCGATCGAAGCGACCGGTTCGCTCTGCGCGCTGGCCCACGCCGAGATCTGCGCCAGGCGCGGCCGCTGGGCGAAGTAGGCGTCGGACTCGGCGTCGGGCGACCTCACGACCGGGCCGGCGATCCGGACCTGGCGGCCCATGGCGTCCCAGTGGAAGACGCCTTCGGCGCGCGGCCGCGCGGCCAGCTCGACGCCCTTGCGGCTCTTGCGGTTGGTGTAGAAGACCAATGCGCCGGCCTCGGCGTCGAAGCCGCGGCAAAGCACCATGCGGACCGACGGCTCGCCATCCAGGTCCGCGGTGGCCAGCGCCATGGCGTCGGGATTGGGCTGGAGTCCGGCGGCGCGGCTCTCGGCGAGCCAGGCTCCGAACAACGCGAGCGGGGTTTCGGGAAGCGGCTCGGGGAGGTTCGGCAAGTTCTAGTCGCCCTTGCCCGCCGCTGCGTGCGGCAGGACCAGGCGTGGAAGGCGCATGGTAGCGACGCAGGACGCGTCGAGGCCCGCCACGCTCCCCGTCGCCAGGAATGCGCGCTCGAGCGAATCGACGCAGTCGCCGCCGACGCCGTGCGCGGCGGGGACGACCACGTGAAGCGCGTGCTTCAGATTCTCGACGGCCTGCGCTCCCCACCGCGGCGGCGTGACCGGGTCGTGCGTGCCGGAAAACAGCAGGACCGGCACGTCGGAGACGACGTCGTTGCCGTAGCCCTCGGGCAGCCGCCCCAGCGGCCACTCGGCGCAGGCGGACATCTGGCCGCGCACCCGGACGTCGCCCAGAAAAGTGCCGTCAGTGACGGACCCGATGTTGTCGGGGTCGATGCGCGCCACGTCTTCGGCGCAGGTCACGCTCAAGAGCATGCCCCAGGCGAGCTGCCGGCGAATGCCGCCGTTGCTGCGCATGCAGGCTTCGGCCACGGTCTGGTAGTCGTACTCGAATGCGCGGTGGATCAGCCAGGGCACCTGCCGCTGGGTCGGCAAGGAGTACATGAGCGTGCGGATGCCTTCGGCGAAGCCGTTGCGGGTGAGGACCACTTCGACCAGACCCTTGCCGGAGGGGTTGTCGACCTCGATCCGCGCGGGTTCCTTTTCGAGCCGCGCGAGCACGGTTTCGAACTGCCCGCGCAGGTCGCCGAGCACTTTCCGGCACCCGGGGTCGGCCGCGCAGTCCGCGAAGAGCAGGTCGATGGTGTCCTGCGCGCCGCGCGCGTGGAACAAGGGGTTGGTGAAGGCGATCGGCGCCACCCCGATCAAGGTGGCGGTGCGCACGCGCTCGGGATGGCTGCGCAGGAACACCAGCGCAGCGCGCGAACCGTAGCTGCCGCCGCGCAAGTTGATCTTATCGTAGCCCAGGGCGGCGCAGAGTTCGTCGAGGTCGTCGGCGGCGATCGGAGTCGAATAGAGCGACAAGTCGGCGTGCTTCTCGAGTTCGGCGCGGCAGGCGCGGATGGACTCGAGATCCCAGCTGAGCTCGAGCAGGCTCTGCGGATCGCTGGCATCGCGCGCGAAACCGCAGTGGAGCGGATTCGACCTGCCCGTGCCGCGCTGGTCGAGGAGCAGGATCTCGCGGTGTTCGCGCGCGACCATGGTGGCCGTGGACGCCACCAGCGTGGTCGCCGCCTGGCCCGGTCCGCCGCCCAGGATCACCACCGGATCGGGTTCGGGTTCGCCGACGGCGCTCGGCACGATCACGAAATGCAAGGAGATGCGCCGGCCATCCGCGGCCTCGCGGTCTTCCCACACCTGGTACTCGCCGGCCAGGACTTCGAGCCCGCTCTCGAAGTCCAACACGCGCTGGACCGGGACGCTGCCGCGCCATTCCCAACCGGGCGGCAGCGGGCGCGTTGCGAGCGCCGGAGCGGGCGCCGGCGCGAAGGCGAGGGCCACGGCGCAGGCGAAAGGAGCTAGGAAGAGACCGTGGTGCATGGAATCGGTTCGGTGTGCCCGCTCATGCTAGCCAGCCCACCCGCCCTGGGACGTACCGCCGGTCTGGCAACATGGACGCATGCGCCCGTCCGCCGCGACCGTCCTGATCCCGTTCCTTCTAGCTCTCGCAGGCCCGCTGTTGCGAGCGCAGCAGGCCGCCGACCTGGTGATCCGCAACGCCAAGGTGCTTTCGGAAGACGGCAATTCGTGGCGCACCGGAAGCTACCTCCTGCTCAAGGACGGCCGCATCGCCGCGCTTTCGGAAGGCGTGCTGGGCATCGAGGACATCACGGTCTTCCTCGACGCCAAGGGCCTCTACGTGGTCCCGGGGCTGATCGACCTGCACACGCACTTCACGCTGCATCCTTACGACGAAACGCCGTGGAACGACCAAGTGCTCGAGGAGTCGATCGAGCTGCGCACCATCCGCGCGGTGACTGCGGCCAGGGCGACGCTCGAAGCGGGCTTCACCACGGTGCGCGAACTCGGCACCGAAGGCGCTGGATATGCCGACGTGGCGCTCCGCGACGCGATCGCCCAAGGCATCGTGCCGGGGCCGCGCATCCTTGCGAGCACGCTCGCGATCGTCGCGACGGCCAGCTACGGGCCGATGGGTTTCGACCCGCGGATCGCGATCCAGAAGGGCGCGCAAGAAGTCACCGGCGCCGACGCCATGCGCGCCGCGGTCCGCGCGCAGATCCACGCCGGCGCCGACTGGATCAAGGTCTACGCCGACTACCGCCGGGCGCCGGGCGCCAAGGCGACGGCGACGCTGACGCTCGAAGAACTGCAGGCCGCAGTCGACGAAGCCAAGAGCGCCGGAATCCGCGTGGCCGCGCACGCGACCACGGGAGAGGGCATCCGCCGCGCCGCCAAGGCGAAAGTCCGCACCATCGAGCACGGCGGCGCCTCGGGCTCCCTAGGGATGCTCGCCCTGACGAACACCGTGCTCTGCCCCACCCTTGCCGCAAGCGAGGCCATGGCGATCTACGCGGGGTGGCGCCCCGGCGAGCCCGAACCGGAGCGAATCGTGGCTACCCGCAAGGCCTTCGCCGACGCGCTCAAGGCCGGCGTGACCATCGCTTGCGGCAGCGACGCCGGCGTGTTCGACCACGGCGACAACGTGCGCGAGATCGAATTGATGCACGAGTTCGGCATGACGCCCGTGCAGGCGCTGCGGGCTGCGACCGCCACGGCCGCGAGAGTCCTCGACCGCGACGACCTGGGGCGCATCGGCCTGGGCGCGGTCGCCGACCTGGTGCTGGTCGCCGAGGATCCGCTCCAAGATCCCGCTGCGCTGCGCAAGCCCTTGTTGGTGATCCAGGGCGGCCGGATCGTCGTCGACCGGCGCGAACGCTAGCGGACTTCGCAGGCCGCGTTCTGCGGCAGGGCGAAGGCCCGGATCACGGCCCGGATGGCGGTTTGGACCGCCGAGGACCGCTCGCCGCTCACGCGCCGCGCCCGATCCGCAAGCTCAGCTTCCAGCTCAAGCGCCTGGATTCGCCGGCCGCGCCGAAGACGCGCTGCAGATCCGTCCGCAAGGACTCGAGGGGATCGGTGCCGCGCGCGGCACGAAAGCGCTGGACCGCCGACCAGGTGTCCAGGTAGCCGAGCACCCGCTCGAGCGTCCATGAGTCCTGCATGGAGAATTCCGGCGCCGCCACCGGCTCGAAGGGAAACGGCAGGGTCTGGTAGCCGGCGTCGAGGTGGTGGCTCTCCTGCGGCCAGAATTCCCCCACTACGTCGTCGTGGAAGGTGCGGATCACGGCGTCCACCTCCTGGGCGCAGGTGAACAGGTCGTAGCACCACGCGGCCACGACGCCGCGCGGACGCAGGAGCCGCCGCGCCTCTTGCGCGAACGCCGCCGGATCGAACCAGTACAGCGCTTGCGCCACGGTCAC
>DASWJW010000250.1:0-7593 GCA_036396955.1 Planctomycetota bacterium | reverse complement strand
CAGAGGATGCGGCGGCCGGAAATCGACTTGACCACCAATTCGGCGCGCCCGTCGCGCAGCAGAATCCGTTTCTTCGGCGCGAGGTCCTGGACCAGACGCGGATAGTCGATCGCGAGCTCCCCCGCTCCGGCGCGGGCGCCGGCGACTACCGTGACGCTCTCGCCGCGCTTCAGCCGCCGCGAACCTTCCGGCACCGACGCGAGCCGCAAGCGCGGACCGCGCAAGTCGGCGACGATGGAAACCGGCAGGTCGAGCTCCATGCGGGCTTGCTGGACGAAGCCGATCAGCCGCGCGCGCCCGGCGGCGGCGCCGTGGCTCATGTTGATGCGGAACGCATCCGCACCCGCGCGCAACAGGTCGTGGACGGCCGCCAGCGAATCGGTCGCCGGGCCCAAGGTCGCCAGGATCCGGGTCCGGTTCGGATTGCGGAGAGTCATGCGGCGAGCCCGGGCGCTGGGACCGGCCTACGCCGGGACAAGAAGCGCCTTCTCGCGCAAGGTCTCGAGATCCGCGCGGATCGATTCGGCCGACTGCTGCAGCTTCTTGGCGCCGGCGTCGTCGAGTTCGAGCTCCACGACCCGCTCGACCCCGCGCGCACCGAGCACGCACGGAGTTCCCAGGTAGAGGTCCTTGAGACCGTATTCGCCGTTGAGCCACGCGGCGCAAGGCAGCAGCCGGTGCTCGTCGCGGAGGATCGCCTTGGCCATGGCGACGGCGGCCGACGCCGGCGCGTAGTAGGCCGAGCCGGTCTTGAGCAGGTTCACGATCTCGGCGCCGCCGTGCTGCGTGCGGTGGTTGATCGCCGCGATCTCGCTCTCGGTCATCAGGGCGGTGATCGACACGCCGTCGACCGTCGAGAACTGCGGCATGGGCACCATGCTGTCGCCGTGGCCGCCGAGCACCATGCAGCGCACGTCGTGGATGCCGCCGCCGAGCTTCTCGCTGATGAAGTAGGCCATGCGCGCGCTGTCGAGCACGCCGGCCATTCCCACCACCCGGTTCTTCTCGAAGCCGAGCCGTTCGGCCATCAAGTAGACCATAGTGTCGAGCGGGTTCGTGATCACGATCACCCGCGCTTCCGGGGAGCCCTTGCGGATGTAGTCGGCGACCGTGTTGACGATCTTGCCGTTGACCTCGAGGAGGTCGCTGCGGTCCATGCCCGGCTTGCGCGGCATGCCCGCCGTGACGATGAACAGGTCGGAGCCGCGAGTGTCCTTGGGGTCGTTGGTGCCGATCACGCGGCACTGGTTCCCTTCGATCGCGGCGGCCTGGTTGAGGTCGAGCGCGATGCCTTGGGGCTTGCCCTCGACGATATCGATGAGGACGACCTCCTTGGCCAACTCCTTCTCGGCGGCGCGCTGGGCGCAGGTCATGCCGACGAAGCCGGCTCCGACGATTGTGACGCGAGTCATGCGAATTTATTGGGGGTGTTCGGAGGTTCGCGGATTTCCGGCGGCGCCGGCGGCTCGCGGGGGGAAACGGCCCGCGCCGAAGCCTTGCTCGGAAGGCAGGCCCCGCGCAGCGGAACGCGGAAGTCTATCCGGCCCGCCGCAAACGGGCCAGCAGCGCAGGAACGGGCCGATCGCCGCGCCGGCCTACGAACTGCTGCGCAGGAACTCCTCGCCGTTCGCCGACCACCAGGTCTTCCAGGCTTCGTACGCGCGCACGAGTTCGTCGCGCGGCGCGGTGTAGTCGAAACCGAAGTCCTGCTTGCTCAAGCGCCGCAGCGACCAGATCGCAGCTTCCCGCACGAAAGGCTTCTCGTCGAGCAGCGCCTCGATCAAGTGCGGAACCGCCGCCTTGGCTTCCCACTGGCCGAGAGTGTGGGCGGCGAGGAAGCGCATGAACTCATAAGGATCGGCGAGCAGCGGGTAGAGGTGCGGCAGCAGCCGCTCGTCCTGCAATTCGGCGAGCTTCTCCAGCGCCCGGTAGCGCTCGCGCCCGTCCTCGTGCTGGAGCTGGCGCAGGAGGCTGACCACTTCGGGCGAGAACTCGGGCGCGGCCGCCGATCCCTCATCAGGGGCAGCGACGGCGGCGCGGCGCACGCCGTCCTGGACCATCGTCAATTGGTCGCGCAAGTTCTCCTGAGTGGCGCGGAACGCGCGCTGGCGGTCTTCGATGACCGACAAGTTCGCCTCGGACCGGTCCACGCGGGCCCGCAAGGCCTCGAACTCGGGCACCAGGCCGTCGAGCGCGGCAAGCCCGGTCTCGAGCGGGCCGAAGCGCTGCTCGGCGGTCCGGCTGCTGCGTTCCTGCTCGTCGCGCAGCGCGGCGAGCCGGTTGTCGAGCAGACCGGAGTCTTCGGTCGCCCGGTCCGCGAGCGCGGCGAGAGCTTCGCCCTGGCTGCCGACGCGATTGTCCAGCCGGGAGTACTCCGTCTGCAGATCGACGGAGAATTGGCGGTGGGCGTCGTCGCCATGCAGCCAGACGAAGCCGGCAGCCGCCCAGCCGAGCAGGCCCACCACGAGCGGGACGAGCATGCCGCTGCCGCCGCCGCGCGCCGGCAGGGCTTCGCGCAAGACGCTCCGGCAGGCACGGCAGACGACGCGCTCGCCGTGCCGCGCGGCGCCGCCGTCCTGGATTTCGACCAGGGGCACCGACTGGTCACAAAGGTTGCAGAAAAACACTTCCGACATGGCTTCCCCTGGGGGCTTCCGGCAGCATACCCGGCCCAGGAGGCGCGGAAACGCACTCCGCGACTGCGGCGACTCAGCCGGTCGGAGCGCGGTACGCGGCCCACCCTGCCGCCGCCACGGCTAGCAGCACCGCCGCGAGGAGCACGCCGCGGCGCAACCTCCGCGGTTCTTCGACCGGCCGCTCCGCGAGCCAGTTCCGCCACGCCGCGGCGGTGGCGCGGTCTTCCGCGATCGCCGGCGTCAGCGTGAAACCGGGACCTCGGCCGGGCTGCACCTCGAGGACGGCGCCGGCGGGCAGACCCTGCACTTGCCAGCGCCCCGGGCCGATCGGATCGAAGGGCTGCCAGGCGCCGCCTGCGCGCCGGGCCGACCAACCTTCGCCCGGGCCGCGCAGCTCCAGTCGTCCTCCCGTGCGCAGGAGACGCGGGGCCTGCAGATGTTCGACGGCGAGACTGCGCACGGCCGCCCCCCACTCCGGCGTGGGCGGCGCCGCCACGCCGACGAGCAGGCCGGTCCCGACGCGCCGCGCGGCGAGAGCGACCGCCCCGCCGGCGTCTTCGAGCAAGGCTTCGGCGCCGGGGGCCGCACCCAGCCGCGGCATGCTGCCGGGCGCCGCCACTTCGTTGGGCAGGCTCCACTGCGCGCCTTCCGCTGGCCGCAGCGGGGTGGCGCCGGCCGGCCACGCGCCGGCGAGAGCTGCGAGCAGACGGGTGCGCAGGGCCCTGTCGGGATTGGCGGCCGCAAGGCCGAACGCGGCGAGGACCCTGTCATCGGGGTCCGGGCCGAGCGGCACGGCGAGGGTTCGCGCGCCGCGCGCATGCAGTCGATCCGCGAGCGCGGCCCAGCCTTCGGCGGGAGCCGGGGTTCGGCCGTCGCTCCAGATCAGCAGCGCCGCTCCGGGAGCCAGTGCCGGCTCGAGCGTGGCGAGCACCGGCGCGAGTTCCGTCGGGCCGCTCGGGAACAGCCGGGCGAGCTGCTGCGCGCCTTGCGGCGTGCGCGGGTCGAACGAGGTACCGGCAACGGCGCCGGCGGCCTCTGCGAACGGCAGCACGCGCAGCGCCGCCTCGGCAGGCCAGGCTTCGGCCCAGTCGCGCAGCGCCGCCTTGGCGGTTTCGAGTCCGTCTTCCGCTGCGGTGCTGCCCGAGCGGTCGAGCAGCACCCACAACACGCCTTGCGGCGGCGGCACCGGGCGCAACAGCCGCAATTCCGCCGGCAGCTCCAGCCAGCCTTCCACGCTGCCGGCGGCGAGAACCACCACGTCGCCGCGCGCGAGCTTGGCAGCGATCCCGGAGTGCGCGGCCGCGTCGAGCCGGTCCGCCGGCAGCAGATGCACGCGCGCGACCTCGCCGGCGACGAGGTCCACGTCCGGGATCGCGAATGCGGCGCGCAGTTCGGGCCGGTCTTCGGCCAGCGCCAAACGCCCCGGCGCGAGGATCCGGAGCCGGTAGGCGGTCTGGCTGTCTCCCTGCCGCCAGCGCAGGCGCAAGCCGCAACTCGCGGCAGCGGCCGATTCCACTAGGATTTCAAAGGTCTGGTCGTCGACGCGCCGCGGTTCGCCCGCGCGCACGCCGGCGGCATCCGCTTCGATTTCGAGCTGGCCGGCGTCCAGATCGGCGTCGACGAGTTGCACGCGCAACACGGCCGCGCCACCCGGCGGCCAGGCGGCGGGCGCGTCCACCCAGCCGATGCGCGGCCGCAACGGCGGCTGCCGCCAGTCGATCCGGATTCCCGGCAGTGCGCCGGGCGCCGGCAAGGCATCGGTCGCGCGTCCGTCGCCGACGACCAGCAGCCGGTCTCCGCTCTCCAGACGCGGCGCAAGCGCGGTCAGGGCTGCACCGAGCCGGCTCGCTCCTGCCGCGGGCCAGGCGGCCGGCAAGTCGGCCGCGGCAAGGCCGTCGGCGAAAACGAAACGCCGCTCCGGCGCGGTCGCGGTGTCCGCCGCGAGCGCCGTGCGCGCGGAAGCTGCGCCCCCGGCGCTGTGGCTCGCGTCGACCAGCAGCCAGGGGTTCCCGCCGCGGGCCGGTCCCGGCCACAGCGCGACGGCCCCGAGCAGCAGCGAAGCGAGCGCGAGCGTCGCCGGGCCGGACCAGGGACGGCGCTCGCGGACTTCAGACCTCCAGCGTTGCGAGACGAGGGTCGACGTCCTTGAGCCGGTCGGTCGCCGCGATCCAGCCTCCGCCGAGCAGCCGCGCGCCACGGTAGACCGCGAGGCCCTGCCCGGGCGCCACGCTGGCCGCTGGATCCGCAAAGCACACCTGCACCACGCCCGGCTCCACGCACTGCAGCGCACCGGCTTGGCCACCGGGCGCGCTGCGGAACTGGATCTCGACGCCGTCCCAGCGCTCGCCCGCGGCCAGCATGCAGCCGAAGGTCGCGAATTCCTCGACCCTCGCTTCGCCGCTGAAAGTCGCTGCCCGCGGTCCGATCAGGACGTCGCCGCTGTCCGGGTCGACTTCGACCACGTAGAGCGGCTCGATCGAGGCGATGCCGAGCCCGCGCCGCTGCCCGCGGGTGAAGCCCATGTGGCCGGCGTGCTCGCCGAGGACGCGGCCGTCGACGTGCACGAGCTTGCCGCTGCGGCCGAGACCGCCGCGCGCGTTCAGCATGTCGCGGTAGTCGCCGGTCGGCACGAAGCAGATTTCCTGGCTGTCGGGCTTGCCGAACACGGGCAAGCCGGCGGCCTCGGCGATGGCGCGCGTGCGCGTCTTCTCGATGCCGCCGACCGGCAGCAAGGTGCGCGCGAGCGCCGCGGGCCCCACCGGGAACATCACGTAGGACTGGTCCTTCCGCGGATCGGCGCCGCGCCACAGCTGCGGGCCTTCGGGGGCATGTTCGATCCGCGCGTAGTGACCGGTCGCCACGAATTCGGCGCCCACCGCGTCGGCGAGGTCGAGGAGCGCTCCGAACTTGATGTCGCGGTTGCACACCGCGCACGGATTGGGCGTGCGGCCGCGCGCGTACTCGGCGGCGAAGTGCGCCTGGACCGATTCGAATTCGGCGGCCATGTCGACCGCGTGGTAGGGAATGCCGAGCCGGTCCGCGACCCGGCTGGCGTCGCGGGAGTCCTCCGCCGAACAGCAGCCCTGCTTGGGCCGGCAGTTTCCCGCCGGAGCTTCCACCCCGTTGCGCAGGAACACCCCCACCAGATCGTGGCCCTGCTCCTTGAGGAGCAGCGCGGCGACGCTGGAATCGACTCCCCCGGAAAGGGCGACGAGGACGCGGGTGCGGTTCATGGCGGGCAGTCCGGGCAACGTGCTGGACGGCCAGCCGACGCTAGAATGCCCCGCCATTATCCCACTCGGCTCCGCCAGGGGCGAGGGGAAGGGTCCGCATGAACCGCTTCGAGCCGCAACCCACGCTCCTGCTGCAGCAGGGCACGCTTCCCCCGCCGCCTTCCGTCCAGGCCCCTGCCGGCACCACGGAGACGGGTGCCGACCCGGCCGGCGGCACCGGCGGTCCGGCCCCCTCGCCCTGGGGCTCGCCGCTGATCCTCTTCGGCCTGCTGTTCCTCTTCATGTGGTTCTTCGTGATCCGCCCGGAACGGCGCCGCCAGAAGGAGCGCACCGCCATGCTCGGCGCTCTCGGCAAGGGCGACGAGGTGGTCACCAACGGCGGCATGATCGGGACCATCGCGCGGATGGACGAGCGCGTGGTCGTCCTCAAGGTGGACGACAACGTGCGCCTCAAGTTCGACCGTAACTCGATCGCGCGGGTGGCGTCTCCCAAACAGGCCAAGACCGAAGACGAAGGTTAGCCCGCAGGCCGGCGCGCTGGAGTCGCGGCGGGCCGCTCATGGGTCCGCCGCCTTCGGAACGCTCGCGCCGCGGCTCGGCCGCCGAGTCCTTCGTCGCCGCCGCGCTCGAGCAGAGCGGCTGGCGGATCCTGCACCGCAACCTGCGGACGCCGCTCGGCGAAGTCGACATCCTGGCCCGGAGTCCGGACCAGCCGCCCTTCCTGGTCGCGGTCGAAGTCAAGGCGCGGCATCCGCTGGCGTGGGATGCCGGCGAAGAAGCCCTGCGCCCCGCCCAGCGCCGGCGGCTTGCGCGCGCGCTCGAATGGTTCGCCCGCCGGACCGGCTGGAACGGGGATCTGCGCCTGGACCTGGTGAGAGTCGTCTGGGACGAGGGTCGGGCCGAGGCCTTGGAACACTTGCCCGGCGTGGCGGTGGACTGACCGCCGCCTACTCGGGAAACGCCGCCATCAAGTCGTCGAGCGCTTCGAGCAAGCGCCCGACCGCCGCCGCCGGGAGCAGGACGACGCCGTGGGCCCCGCAGGTGCGGCTGGCGAGCGCGCGCAACGGCTCGGCGCCGAGTTCGTGCCAGAGCGGCAGCGGCGGCAAACCGTCGGCCGCCGCGGTCGCCAGGAGATCCCGCAGTGCTGCGGCGTAGGGCCGGCGGTACGGATCCTCGACCATCCGCGTCCGCTGCACGAGGTCGGCGAGCGCCCAGTGCGGTTCCGGGGCAGCCGTGAGGGCGCGCAACTGCGCGCGGTATTCCATCCAGCCGAGCGGACCGCCGAGAAACAGCGCCGCGTACAAGGCCCGCGGCAATTCGGCGAGCAGGTTCGGCCCGTCGGGCAGCCATCCCAGCACTTCCTCCAGGTGGCCGGCTTCGTGCAGAGCGATGTGCCGCAGCTCCAGCCGCAAGGCGTCGGCGCCGGTTTCGGCCAGGACGCGCGCGCGCAGCCGGGTGGGAAGATCCCAGTCTTCGGGGAGCCCGGCGCCGCGGGCCGGTTCGGCCGGCAGGATCAAGGCGCGGGTCCGGTCGAGGTCACGGGTCTCCAGCTCGGCCGCTGCGGCGACCGCCATTGCCAGGTCGCGCCGCAGGAAGAAACCGCGAAAGACCGCGCCGCCGACGATGGTGGCGGAGCCATTGGTGAAACCCTGGCCCGCCAGCGCCACCTCGATCCCTTCCGGCACGCCCGGCCACGGCAGCGTGACGCGCTGGACGTCGCGCAA
>DASWJW010000249.1:0-47255 GCA_036396955.1 Planctomycetota bacterium | reverse complement strand
TCGTGTGGGCAGCAGGGCGGGTGAAATCGCATCGTTGGAGGCGACCAGCTACCTGGAGCTCGGTCATGTCAAGGCGACGCGTTCCACGGCACTCGTTACGCGGACATCAAGAACCACCACCCACCCAGAGGGGCCAGCTTCAAGTCGCGCCGCCGCCGGCGGCAGCCGTCGCGCGCCGTTCCGCGAGCTCCAGGCCGCGGTCGAACGCGTGGCGCAGCGGCGCGAGGTCGGCCTTGCCGGAGCGCGCGATGTCGTAGGCCGCACCGTGCGTGGGGCTGATGCGCAGGATCGCCCCGCCGACGAAGAGCGTGAAACCGGTCTCGCGGGGCAGCATCTTGAGCGGCAAGAAAGCCTGGTCGTGATAGAGCGCGATTACGACGTCCCAGCGGCCATCCAGGCCTTCGCGGAAAACGACGTCGGGAACCGCCGGTCCAGCGGTCTCGAAGTTCCACTGTTCGCCCGCGCTGCGAATCGCCGGCTCGAGAATGCGCCGCTCTTCGTCGCCGAAAGCTCCGCCTTCCCCCGCGTGCGGATTGAGACCGGCGAGCACGATGCGCGGAGCCTCGATCGCGAGCAGCTCCCGCGCGGCTTCGTGCGCAATGCGGATCTGCTTGGCGACCATCGCCACGTCGAGCCGCGCGAGCGCGTCGCGCAGGGCTTCGTGACGCGTCGCGACCAGCACGCGCAAGGCACCGTTGCATGCGAGCATTCCATAGCGGCGCGAACCGCAGAGCTGGCCGAGGATCTCGGTCTGCCCTTCATAGGGATACCTCGCCATGTGCATGCTTTCCTTGTGGATCGGCGGCGTGAGCAGGAGATCGGCGCGCTCGCGCAGGCAGAGTTCCCCTCCGCGCAACACCGCTTCGACCGCCGCGAAACCGAAGGCCGCAGCCGGCTTGCCGGGCGGATCTCCCGGTTGCACGCACTCGAGTTCGAGCACCGGCACGGGCGCATCCGGCGCCTGCGCGAAGCCCGCTTCGGCATCGGCGGCCGGAGCCAGCTCCACGGCGATCCGGCATTCGGCCGCGATCGCGCGCAGCGCCCCGACATGGCCGAGCAGCAGCGGGCGGCAGCGCACCCGGTTCGCGGGATCCGCGAGCAGGGCGAGGGCGATTTCCGGACCGATCCCGCCAAGGTCGCCTTGCGGGACGACGACGCGCGGCGCCGCGGGACTCAGGGCCGCTTCTCGAACAGCACCGCCGTTCCCGAGGCAGTGATCTTGGCGCGCAACGGCGGCAATTGCTCGTTCTGCGCATTCGGCAACACGGTCACGTTGCCGACCGCCAGGCCCGGCATCTGCGCAATGCCACGGATCGGCACCGGGAATGCGTTCGAGATGATCGGGTAGGTCGTGGTCGACATGGAGGACTGCACCACCAGGTCCCCGCCGAAATACTCGGCCGGCACCCAGTACCAGAGCTCGGCCACGCCGATTTTCATGGCCGACCGCGACAGCACCATCGTCCCCTCGTGCACGAGGCCGAACGCCCGGTAGCCGGTGCGTGCATTGACGCGGCCGTAGGGAGTCCCCCAGGCGTCGAGCAACACACCCGCCATATCGGGCGGACCAATCAGCGCCGCGGTGTGGACCCAGCCCGATTGGCTGCCGACGTCCGGCCCGCCGAGGGCAGCCCAGAACATGTCGTTGAGCGCGGGTTCCACCATGCACGGCAGGCCGCCGACCACCACCGGGCCGCCCCGGTCGCCCTTGTTCGGGTCTTCCCCGGCACCAAGGACACCGAGAGACCAGGCGAACGGCAGCGCGAATACGAGGCCCAAGAGGCTCCAAACGAGGGCCCTGCGCCCCAGCGGGGCGCGACGACGAAGTTGGAAGGAACCGATCATGCCGCAAAAAATGCCGTTTCGTCGGATTCGAGCTCCCGGCGACACTGCGGATCTTCCTTTATCCGCTCCAGGAACTCCGGTGACAGGCGCAACCATTCTTTGGCCTTCTCCCAGACCGCCGGATGCCCCTTGCGGAGTCGGGCAAGATGGGCCGCGGCTTCGGCGCGATGGCCAAGGCTGAAGTGCTCCACAGCCAGGTTGTAGAGCACATAGGCGAATTCCGGCCTGCGGGCCAGGAGTCCGCTCGCAAGCACCCAGCGGTAGATCCGCAAGGCGCCTCGGTGGTTGCCCGCTTCGTGGTAGAGCATGCCCAGCTGGATGGCGGCGTAGGCGCGATTCACCAAGCGGTCGGTCTGCAAGAAGACTTGCCGATAGGCCTGGCGCGCCGGCTTGGCCTCGCCGCGGGCGTGGTTGACGAAGCCCAGGTAGAGCCGCGCTTCGGTGAAACGCGGCTTGAGCTGCAAGGCCGCGGACAGCAGTCCCTGTCCTTTTTCAAGGTGATCGGCGCTGCGCGCTTCGAGGACCTCGACCGGCAGACGGCAAGCGCCCGCGTGGCGGGCGGCTTGGGCTGCCTCGGCCAGTTCACCGCGCTCGTAGCTGTCGATTTCTACCGGCAGTTCCGCGACCTGGACCAGGTAGTCGTGGCGGGTTGCGGTGAGGACGTAGGCCTTGCCGAGCTGATAGAGCGCCGAAGCCAGCCGGCGGACGAGCTCGGAATCGGTCATCCCTTCGAAGAGGTCCTGACCGCGGAGGCGACGCAAACGTCGCGCGAGGCTGCCCGGAACCGCAAGGTCGCGGTGGGCAAGGGCCTGCAATCGGATCGCTTCGAAGAATTCCGCGCAGCTTCCGCACCGTTCCATGTGCGCAAGGGCGCGCTGGGAGTGGTTTTCGCGAAGTTCGCCGTCGAGCAGGCTGCTCAAGTCGCGCTGGAAGCCGGAGCACAACACGCGCGGCGACGAGCGCACACTGCGAATCGACTCGAGGAATTCCTGGCGATCCACCATCAGCCTTGCCCCCCAGCCGTCTTACCGGCCTCGGAGACCCTGGGAGAGGGACGCGACGACGGCGCAGAACGTTCCAATTCCCGTTTCTCGGCCGCGCTTTGGAAGTCCTGGAACTTCCGTTTCATGATGCTGTGGATCTTCCGGCGGGCCCGGAACACCATCATCTTGAGGTTCTCGACCCGCACCTTGACTTCGGCGGCCGCTTCGCGGTACGGCAAGCCGTCGACTTCGACCAGGAACAGCACGCGCTTCTCCCGCGGGGTGAGGCAGCGGTAGGCGTCCAGATAGAAGTGCAGATAGATCCGCCAGGAGCTGGCGAGGTCCTCGATGGCCTCGCGATCGGCGCTTTCTTCGAGCGGGCTGGAGATGCGCTCATCGGCCGGCTCGAGGCTCAAGGTGTCTTCGGAGTCGCGGTCCTGACCGCCGATCGACAACACCCGGTCGCGCTGGGCGCGCCGGCTGTGCTTGAGGACGGTGTTGCGAATGATCGAGTGCGTCCAGTTGCGGAACGCCGAGTTGCGCTCAGGCTTGAACTTGAACGGGTAGCGGTAGACGTTGAAGAACACCTCTTGCAGGATGTCCGCCGCATCCACCGGGTAGTAGGCCCGCCGCAGGTGGTGGTAGATCAGCCGCAGGAAGTCCTCGTGATTCAGCTCGTAGAGCAGCGAGAAAGCATCCTTGGAAGCGGTCGTTTTGTACGCCTCCATGAGCTGGGTCGACACCGCATCACGGTTGGGACTGGGAGCCTCGCGGAACTTGCTCGCGAGCTCGACCAGCACCGAAAGCCCGCATTCTTCTCGGTGCTTCTCCGCGTAGACCTCAAGCCGATCGGCGAAGCCGTCGAGCTGGTCACCACGGAGAGAGGCAAAGGACATGGGGCCAAAGCATCCTAGACGCAAAACAGGCGGTTGAAACGCCAAAAATCCGGGGCCTGCGGCGGACAGGCGCGGTCGCAAGCCCCGTCTACGGCACCATGTTGCAAGCACCGTGCCCGTCCCCCCGCCCGCTCCGCCGCCCTCCGGACTTCCGCCGTTCCTCGAGGAGTCTGCCGCCGAGTTGGGCCTGGAGGTGCGTGCGATCTTGCCTGCTGGACGGCTGCCGGACGAAGTCCTGGAACGGCACCAGGCATGGCTGGACGCCGGTTTTGCCGGGGAAATGGACTACCTGCAGAGCCAGGCTCCAGCCGCTGCGGATCTCCGGGCCTGGAAGCCCTGGGCCGGCGCGGCGGTCCTGTTCGCACTGCCCTACGCAAGGGCCGCCGGCTCTTTCCGCGGCGGTGGCCGGGTCGCCCGTTACGCCCTGGGCCAGGACTACCATCACCGTCTCGGCCGCCAGCTCCAGAGATTGGGCCGCCGCCTGCGGAAGGCGGGCGAAATCGCACGATTCCGGGCCTGTGTGGACGCGGCTCCGGTCCTCGAGCGCGAATGGGCCTTGCGCGGCAATTTGGGTTTCCGTGGCAAGAACACGCTGATCCTCGACCCCGCCCTTGGGCCCTGGCTCTTGCTCGGCGAGCTGCTCGTCGACGTCGAATGGCCGACTTGGGCACCGCCCGCCCCGAGCCCGACTTGCGGCAGCTGCACCCGCTGCCTGGACGCCTGCCCCACCGGAGCCTTCCCTGCTCCCTACCAGCTCGATGCGCGCAAGTGCATTTCCTACCTGACGATCGAACTGCAGGGCCGGATCCCGATCGAGCTGCGGTCCGCGATGGCTGATTGGGTCTTCGGTTGCGACGTCTGTCTCGAGGTTTGCCCCTTCGGAAGCGAAGCCGCCGATCAGGGCGCCAGCTGGGGTCGGCTCGCAGCCCTGGACGCCCTGCGGCTCGAAGATCTGCTCGCCTTGACCGAGGCCGAATTCGAAGCGGCGTTCCGTGGAAGTCCATTGCGGCGGCCGGGTTGGGCCGGCCTGCTGCGCAATGCCTGCGTCGCGCTGGGGAATCTCGGCCACGGCGGCGCGGCCCTGGCCACGGCCTTGCACCACCCGGCCCCCGTCGTTCGTGGCCATGCCGCTTGGGCTCTCGGCCGCCTGGGCGAGCGAGGCCCGCTCGAAACCGCTCGCGGCAACGAGACCGACCCCCTGGCGAAGGACGAGATCGAGGCCGCCTTGGCCAGCTTCGGGAACTCTCGGGCCTGAATCCTCCAGGAAGGTCTGGAAAAAGCGACGGTCGACCGTCGTATTCTTGAGACTTACGGTTGAAAACAGCCGTGAATGGCGCAGGAGGACTCAAAACTAGAAACTCATAAGTCTTTTCACAAATGGTGTTTACATTCTTGATACAGAAATGCAACCTCGCAGTGGCAAAGATATTGCTAATCCGGGGATACCCTTCAGGCAACTTCCCCAGTTTCCCTGGAACCAACCCTTCCGGCTTTCCTTCCCAGACTTGCCCCCTTGCCAGGCCCATGGCCACGACGAACTACTACGAAGAGAAAAAATTCTGCCCGAGCTGCAGCACCTATGTGCGCTTTCTGCAGAGCCCAGCGGCCTCTTATTGCGCCGAGTGCGGCTCCAGGGTGCTCCTCTTCAACCGCCGCGACCGCGCCAACTTCCAGGCTGCGCTTCAGGCTCAGAAATCCGGCCCCCGCAAGGACCTGAAGAACAAGAAGGTCTCTTGACCTCCTAGATCCCCCTGCTTCCAATCCCGGACGGTGGCTTCCCACTTCGGCTGTAGGCGGTTCTAGCCAGGCCATCGATACCGGGTGTCCCTTTGCGCGTCCCGCGGCATCCGCTGCAGGACGCGTTTTCCAATCGAGGGCTGGCTAGGCTGGGAACGTGGCCGCCGCGCGTTTCCGCTTGTGTCTGCTGCTCACGCGGGAACTCTGCCGACTCGAGCCTCTCGAGGTGATCGAAGCGGCTGCCGCCGGCGGTACCGACGCCGTGCAGCTGCGTGAGAAAGCGATGGACTCGGCGCAGCTCCTCGCATGGGGCCGGGAAGCCCTGCGCCTCTGCCGCGCGCTCGGCTTGCCGCTGCTCGTCAACGACCGCGTCGAAGTCGCCTTGGCGATCGGGGCCGACGGGGTCCACGTCGGCCAGGACGACCTGCATCCCGACGACGTGCGCGCGCTGGTCGGCCCCGAGCGCCTGATCGGCTGGAGCACGCACGACTTGGAGCAGCTCGACGCGGCTGCCGATCTGGGTGTGGACTATGCCGGCTTCGGCCCCGTGTTCGCTACGAGCACCAAGGGCTACGCGGAGGGCCTCGGCCCCGAGCACCTTGCGGCGGCGATCGCGATCGCGCGGGTTCCGGTGCTGGCGATCGGCGGAATCGTCGCCGGCAACGCCTGGATGATCCCCGAGCCGGCCGGCTTGGCGGTCAGTTCCGCCCTGTGCGCCGCCCGGGATCCTCAAGCGGTGGCTGCGGCGCTCGTTGCCCGCCGCACGCCCGCGCCCTGAGGCGTCGCCGCCCTCGAAACATCCCGGCGCGGCAATCCGCGGCTATCTTGCTGCGATGCGGATTCCGCCCGATCCCACCCCCCTTCGACGCGACCCCGCGAGGAGTCCCCTCCTGTGAGCGTCACCCGACGCGGCTTCCTTGCCGGGTCCGCCGCGGCGGCGGCCACCCCTGCGGCTCTCAAGGGTGCGGCGAAGTCGCGGCCCGCTGCCGCGGAAACCGTCTTTGCCGCAGGCCCCAACCAGGTCGTGCTCGAGGTCAACGGCGGGCGCCACGCCGTCGAAGTCGAACCGCGCACCACCTTGCTCGATGCCTTGCGCTGGAAGCTCGGCCTGACCGGGCCCAAGGAAGTCTGCGACCGCGGCGCCTGCGGGGCGTGCACCGTGCTCGTCGACGACCGGCCGACGGTCTCTTGCATGATGCTCGCGGTCGACGCGGTGGGCCGCAAGATCACCACCGTCGAAGGTCTCGGCACTCCTGAACGTCCCGGCCGCGTACAGCAAGCGCTGATCCACCACGACGCCGTGCAGTGCGGTTACTGCATCCCAGGCTTCGTGGTTTCGCTGGAAGGCGCGCTGCGTGCCGACTCCAAGACCGATGCCGCCGGCTTGCGCCAGGCGATCGCGGGCAATCTGTGCCGCTGCGGCACCTACAACAAGATGTTCGAAGCATGCGAGCGGCTCGCCGGCGGCGACCCCGCAGCGGGAGTGCTCGCGAACGCGCCGGCCTGCGCGGAAAGTACGGGCGGCCGCGTGGATGCCGCAGCCAAGATCACCGGCACCGCGGTCTTCGGCGCGGACCTGCACCGGCCGGGCATGCTCTTCGCGCAACACGTCTTGTGCCCGTACGGCAAGGCGACGCTGGTCTCCGCCGACCTGGATACCGTCCGCCGCTTGTCCGGCGTGATCGAGGCCGAGCTCGGCGTCGGCCGCGAACACGGCTACTCCGGTGCGCCCGCCGGCCACGTGTGCGCAAACTCGCGCGAAGCACTGCGCGACGCGGTCTCGGCGCTGCGATGCGTCTGGGAACCGGTGGCGGTCGAAACCGATCCGCGCGTGCTCCACGAGCAACAGCACGGCGCGTTCCCGCGGAACGAAGAGCGGCTGATCGCGGCGCGCGGCGGCGCCGAGGCCGCGAAGGCGCTCGCCGCTGCGCATGTGGTGATGGAACGCGTGTACGAGACGCAGGTCCAGAACCACAACCCGCTCGAGCCGCACGGCGCGACGATCGATCCGACGGTCACGCCCGCCGAGGGCTGGGTGAGCACGCAAGGCACCGGCTCTTGCGCCGGGCCGCTCGCGCAGGCGCTGCAGCTCTCGCGCGACCAGGTTGCCGTCCGCTGCGAGTTCGTCGGCGGTGGCTTCGGCTCCAAGTTCGGTCTCGGCCGCGAGGGCCAGCTCGCCGCGGAACTTGCGCGCAAGCACAGCTTGCCGGTACGGGTGTTCAACGACCGCGAAAACGAACAGCTCGACACGGGCAACCGGCCCGGCTCGATGCAGTGGATGAAGATCGGTGCCGCTGCGGACGGCAAGCTGCTCGGCGGCTTGATCTACACCGCGGGCATCGTCGGCGTGGGCGGCGGGGGCGGCGCCACCAACCCCTGGCTGTACGATTTCGGCGCCATCGCCAAGGATCACGAGGACGTCCGCGGCTCGCACGGCGCGCCGCGCGCTTTCCGCGCACCGGGCCGGCCGCAAGGCACCTTCGCGCTCGAGTCGATGCTCGATGAGATCGCCGAGGAACTCGGCATGGATCCGATCGAGATCCGCTTGCGCAACGAGACCAGCGAAGTGCGCAAGCAGATGCTGCGCGCCGGCGTCGAGGAGTTCGGCTGGTCGCGTCGCCAGCCCACCGGCAAACAAGGCGGCCGCGTCCGCACGGGCTTCGGCGTCGCCGCCGGCGACTGGAGCTCGCAGCCCGGCCGCTGCGCCATCCGCATGCAGGCGCACCATGACGGGCGCGTCGAGGTCTGGAGCGGCACGCAGGACATCGGCCAGGGCCAACGCACCTTGATCGCCGACATCGCCGCGGACCACCTGGCCGTGCCGCGCGCCCTGATCACCGTGCACATCGCCGACAGCCGTTTCCCCGCGGGGCCGGCGAGCGGCGGCTCGACCACCGGCCGCGTCACGGCGCCGGCCGTGCGCGACGCCGCGCAAAAACTCCTCGACGGCCTCGCCGCGGCGAGCGGGCTCGAGGTCGCGACCGACTGGAAGGCCGCTTGCGCCAGGCTCGGCGCCGACGGGCTGACCGTCGACGGCGAATTCAACCCCGACTACTGGGGCGAGGGCGGCAGCGAGGCCGTGCAGTTCGCGGAAGTGGAAGTCGACGCCGACACCGGAGTCGTGCGCGCCAGGCGGATCCTCGCGTACCAGGCCTGCGGTCTGGTCGCCAACCGCCTGACCGCCGAGAACCAGCTGATCGGCGGCGTGATCCAGGGCGTCTCGTACGCGCTGTTCGAAGAGCGCGCGACGGATCCCGTGCTCGGCGGGCAAATGAACGCCGACCTGCTCGGCTACAAGATCGCCGGGGCCATCGACGTTCCCGAAATCGTGCCGCGCCTGTGGGGTGCGCGCGAGGGCAAGGGCGTGCGTAGCCTCGGGGAACCGACCACCGTGCCCACTTCGGGCGCGATCGCCAACGCGGTCGCCAATGCGCTCGGCGTCCGCGTGCGTTCGCTGCCGATCACCCCGGCCAAGGTGCGGGCCGCGCTGGAGGGACGGGCATGAGGAACTTCGAATACCGGATCGTCGAGGAAGCGCGTGAAGCCGCGCGCTTGTGCGCCGAAGGCGCCACCCTGCCCAAGGGCGGCGGCATCGACCTGATCGACCGAATGAAAGAAGGCCTGGAACGTCCAGCGCGCTTGATCGGTCTGCACCGCGCGCTCGACGCCACGGTGGCCAGCACCCTGGACGGCACGCTGCGGATCGGCGCCAGCGCCACGCTCGCCCAGCTCGCCGAAGAGCTGGCGGAGTCGCATCCCTCGCTCGCGCAAGGCGCGGGCGAAGCCGCAACGCCGCAGGTGCGGCGGATGGCCACGCTTGGCGGCAACCTGCTGCAGCGCCCGCGTTGCGCGTACTTCCGCAGCCGCCATTACTCCTGCGTGAAGGACGGCGGTGAAGGCTGTCCCGCCGCCGAAGGTCTGCACGACACGCACGCGCTGTTCGACAATGCGCCGTGCAGCGCGGTGCATCCGTCGAACACCGCGCCGGCGCTGATCTCGCTGGGCGCGAGCGTGCGGCTGGTCGGCGCCGATTCGCAGCGCGAACTGCCGATCGCCGGTCTGTTCGTGCCTGCCTCTGCCGACCCCACGCGGGAAGACGTCCTACGGCCTGGTGAGATCCTCACGGAGGTCCTGGTGCCGGCGGCGAGCCGCGGACCGCGCGCGGCGCACTACGAAGTGCGCCACAAGCAGTCCTTCGACTGGCCGCTCGCGATCGCCGCGGTGAATTTCAACCGCGACCAGGCGCAATTGGTGCTCGGCGCGGTCGCTTCGACGCCGCTCGCCGTGCCGCAAGCCGAAGCCGCATTGCGCGCCTGCGCCGCCGACCCGAGCGAAGCGCGGCTCCAAGCCGTCGCCGACCTCGCGGTCGCCGCCGCGACTCCGCTGCCCGGCAACGCCTGGCGGCTGCCGCTGGTGCGCACCGCCGTGCGCCGCGCCATCCTGCAAGCCCTCGGACTCCCCGCGGAACGATGAGCAAGGCCGAGCCCCACATTCCCCACGGCATGCCGGCGCCGCGCTTCGTGCCCGCGTGCGCGCAATTGCGCACCAAGACGCAGTACTACCGCCCGGAAGACCAGGCGCAGCCGCCCGGCCTGATCGCCGACAGCGACACGCTCTCCTACTGGTGCGCGCAGACGCAGGACCACGTCGGTCCCGATCTCGACGGCTGCGATCCGCGGCGCTGCCAGATCACACGGAGCTGCTATCAGGCTCCGGGCGAACTCGTCTGACGTGGCCGGACTGCCTCCTTTCCATCTGGCGATCCCGGTCGGCGACCTCGCCGCGGCGCGCGCTTTCTACGGCGCGCTGCTCGGCTGCCCCGAAGGCCGCAGCAACGAGCACTGGGTCGACTTCGACCTGCGCGGCCATCAGCTGGTCGCGCACCTGGTACCCGCCGATGCGAGCGAAGCCGCCAATCCGGTCGACGGCGACGCCGTGCCCGTCCCGCATTTCGGCCTGGTGCTCGCGTGGAGCGACTGGGAAGAACTTGCCGAAAGGCTGCGCGCTGCGGACACCAGGTTCGTGATCGAGCCGCGGGTGCGCTTCCGGGGCAAGGCGGGCGAACAGGCGACCATGTTCTTGCGCGACCCGAGCGGCAACGCGCTCGAATTCAAGGCCTTCCGCGATCCCTCCAAGCTGTTCGCAACCGACCTGTGAACGAGCGGCCGGCGTTCGGTGCCACGTTCGGACGCGCCTGGCGCGGGCGCTGCCCCGCCTGCGGCGTCGGCCCGGTGTTCGAGCGCGGCTTCCAGGGCGCGGAGCACTGCAGCCACTGCGGCTGGCGTTTCCTGCGCGACCACGGCCACTGGCTCGGCGGCACCGAGATCAACTTCATCGTTTCGCTGCCGGCCGGCGTGGCGCTGATCCTGGGACTGGGCGCGCTGCTCGGCTACGGCACTCTGACCGCGATCCTCTGCGGCCTCGGAACCGTCGCCTTCTCGACCCTTTTCTACAATCGCGCGCGCAGCCTGTTCTACGGACTCGACTACTGGCTCGACCCGGCGCTGCCCGAAGCGGATGGCGGTGAAGACTGGCTGCGCTCGTTCTTCGACGGACTGCCGCCCGGTCCTGCGGCTCCTGGCGGCGCGACGCGGGCGCGTTCCGCGCGCAAGGCGACGAGGATTCCCGACAGCACGAGCGCGCCGCCCGCGGCCGCGGCGAGCGGCGGCGCTTCGCCGAGATTGGCCCAGGCGAAAATGGTGGCGAAGATCGGCTCGCCCAGGAGCGCCACGCTGACCACGGCGGCCGGCAATCAGCGCAGCGCCCAGTTGTAGCTGGTATGGCCCCATACCTGCGGCACCAGGGCGATGCCGATCAGCCAGCCGTAGGTCGCCGCGGAGTATCCGCCGACCGGGTGGCCCGCAGCGAGCGCGAGCGCGAGCGCGAGCAGGACCAGCGCCGCGGTGCCGTAGCAGAGCACGACGTAAGGCATGAGCGCCAAGCGCCGGCGCAGCTGGCGACCGGCGATCACGTAGCCGGCCAGGGTCACGGCGCCGGCGAGCGCGAGCAGGTCGCCGCGCAGCGCGCTCCCTTCGACGCGAAAGTCGCCGGCGCCGATCACCACTGCCCCAAGCACCGCGACACCGATGCCGAGCGCCAGCGAGCGGCCGGTGCGCTCGCCGGTGAAGCGCGGCGCGAGCAGGCCGGCCCAGATGGGCGTCGTATTCACCAGCACCAGGCTTGCGGCGACGCTGGTGTGCGCGAGACTGGCGATCCTAGTGGCGAAGTGCAGCGCCAGCAGCACGCCCGCCGCCGCGGTCATTCGGGCACGCCGAAGCCCGGCGGGCGCGCCAGCAGCACGATGCGGCCGCCGTAGCCGGTGAGCAGCAGCTCATCGGTCTCGTTGCGGCCATCGAGTTCGGCGACGGCCAGCCAGTGGCCTTTGTCGCGATCCTCGAACACGGTTTCGGCGCGCCACTTGTCGCCGCGGCGGGTCAGCAGCTCCACTTTGCCGTTGTAACCGCAGATGGCGATGCTTTCGAGAGCGGGATCGGCGTGGAAACGGCCGGCGGCGAGCCCGCGCGGACCGGCATCGCCGCGGTGGATGGTGGCGTGGGTCCACGCGCCCTCCCGGTCCCGCTGGTGCCGGAACACCCGGCCGTCGTCGCCGGTGCTGTAGACGACCGCAGTGCCGGCCGCGGTATTCGGCGCCAGCGCGAGCCGGCCGAGTCCCGTCGCCATTGCGAAGACTTCGCGCCGCCGCGCGGCGCCGTCGACGAAGCGAAGTTCCTCGAGCGTCCCCGTGCGCGAGGCGATCAAGAGGACCGGCGCGGCGCCCGGACTCCCGGCGGGCAGCACCACGGCGTCGCGCACGCGGCCTGGCATCGCACCCAGGCTGCGGGTGCGGAACCGGCCGTCGGTGCCGTCGGGCGTGAGCAGCCACAAGCCGCCGGGATTGGTGAAGGCGAGCAGTTCGGCTCCGCTCCGCTCCAGGTCGAGGTCGGCGGCGACCAGGGTGTGCACCTCGCGGCCGGGAAGGTTGGCGAGAAAACGCGCGTCGAGCGCGCCCTGCGGATGCGCCAGCACCTGGTAGACGTTGCCGGCCTCGCCTGCGACGTAGAGTTCGCGACCCTCGACGCGCGGGTCGACGTCGGCGTGCGCGAGCGTGCCGAGCCAGGCGCCGTCGTGGACACGCTCTCGCAGGCTCCACTTGCCGCTGTAGCCGGTGAGCACCAGGCAGCGGCCCTGGTCGTCCAGGCCGATCACCGCCGGAGCTGCGTGGGCTTCGACGAGCGGCACGGCTGCGACGTACCAGATGCCGACCTCGCCGCCGTCGTAGAGCAACCGCGCTTGCCAGTCCTCGGCCGCAGGGAGCGGCACCTCGCCCTGGCTCGGATCGGGCGGCTCCCGGCTTGCTTCGGCAGCCTGCGGCAAGGGCAGCGCGCAGAGGAACAGGACGGGAAGCGGCAAGGACATGGTGGTCGAATGGCCGCCTCGCGGGCGCGTGGAAGCGGATCCAGTCTAGCCGAGGACCTCGCCTATCCTGGATGCACCCACGTCCGGCGCGCGCGCCGCGTAGGACTCCTCATGCACAAGTTCGCCCGCCTCCTTCCTGCGCCGCCGATGCGCTTCTTCGTCCTGGCAGCCCTGGCGATTGGCGCCGGCGGGCGCGCGACGGCCCAGCAGCCGGCGGTGCTCTTCGATTCCGTGGTCGAGACTCTGGAGCGCCGGTACTACGACGCCGAATTCCGGCGCGAGCGGCTGCCCGCGCTGGTGCGCACCTACCGCCCGCTCGCCTTACTGGCCAAAGGGCGCAACGCCGAGAAGGCCGTGGTCGACCGCATGCTGGCCGAGATCCCGGTGAGCCACCTCGCCTTGATATCGGAGTCGGCCTACGAACACCTGATGGCCGAACTGATGGGCCGCGACGTCGAGACTTTCGGATTCGAACTCGTGCGGCTGCCGCAAGGCTGGTTCGCGACCAAGATCAAGGAGGGCGGGCCGGCGGCGTGCGCGGGACTGCTGCGCGGCGACCGGATCATCGCGCTCGACGGCGGCGATCCCGGTGCGCATCCGCGGCTCGACTGGAGCACCGACGACGCGGCGCTGCCCGACCCGCCGATCCACGACCTGCTGACCGATCCCGGCGCCGACTTGGTGGTGGAATTCGAGCGGCAGCCCGGCGTGCGGATGGCGGTGCGTATCGAAGTTGCCGAGTACTCGTCCATGCGCGCGGCGCGCGCGAGCGCGCGGGTGATCGAGCATGGCGGCAAGCGCTTCGGGTACCTGCATTTCTGGTACCTGCACGAAGGCGGCATCGACGCCTTGCTGCGCGACAAGCTGCGCGGCGATTTTCGCGGCTGCGACGGCCTGATCCTCGACTTGCGCGGCCGCGGCGGTTTTGCGCACCTGGTAATGGCGCTGATCCGCGTGCTCGAGAAGGATTTGGCAGGAATGCCGATGGTCGCCTTGATCGACCGCGGCACCCGCAGCGGCAAGGAAGTGGTCGCTTGGGAGATTCACGACCGCAAGCTCGGCCTGCTGGTCGGCGAGACCACCGCCGGCGCGGTGATCCCGGCCACCTTCGACCCGGTCGACGACGACGCGGTGCTCATGTATCCCACCATGACGCTCGGCAACCACACCAAGCGCCTGGAAGGCGTCGGCGTGGCTCCCGACGTGGAAGTGAAGGACGCGCTCGCCTTCGCAGCCGGCCACGATCCGATCCTGGCCGGCGCGCTACGCGTGCTCGGCGAAGACCGTTAGCGCCACTCCATCACGCCGGCCGCGACCAGGTCTTCGCAGTAGCGCGCAACCGCCTCGAGCGGCAGCGAGCGGAATTCGGACGACAAGGCGTCGCGGATCCCTTGCACGCTGCGAGCGCCGTCGACGAAATTGACGAGCTCGAAGCGCATCTCGGCGCCGAAAGGGTTCTCGGCGCTCGCGTACCACGCGGCGCGTGCGGCATCGATGCCGCTCTCGGGCAGGCCGAAGTCGAGCGGACCCCGCGTCAGCCGCCGAGGCACCCGGGCGTCGCCGTCCGTATCCTCCCACGCGTTCGGCAGGATGCCACGGCCGGCGGCGATCTGGGTGCGGTGCGCGGCGATCAAGCCCTCGCGCAATTGCGGCAGCAGCGCGCGGTCGAGGTATTCGGTCTTGGTCACGAAGGTCCGAATCGAATCGAGCGCCGCCAATTCCTGCGCCAGCGCATGGTCCATCTTCAGTCGCCCATCGCGGATGTCGACGCCGATGGGGTAGTCGCGGACCTCGTTGTGCGCGACGCGCCCGTCGGCGGCGATGCGCCGCATGCCGTCGCCGGCCACCATGCGCGCCAGGCCTTCCAGGCTCCGGCGGCCGTCGACCAGGCTGTCGTTCAGGGACAGCATGGAGAGATACCAGATGGTGCCGGCCGCGATCAGCTCGCAGCGCTCGAGCTGCACCGGATCGACCTTGTCGGGAGTGTCTTCGCTGGTGTGGTGCGTGTAGTCCGGATCGTGGCTGAACATCACCGCCGGGATCTTGCGGTCGATCAGCATCATGTGGTCGCTGCCGCCGCTGTACCGAGTGACGCGCCAGTTGAAGGCCGAGCGCGAACCGCGCGGCGTGCGTACGTTCATCCGATCCACTGCCGCCGCGGTGTCGGCGATCAAGGTATTGAGCGCCGAGGGCAATGAATCGGGCGTGCGCGTGAGGATCAGCTTGCTGTGCAACTGCTCCAGGTCTTCGCCGACCATGTCGAGGTTGAGCCCGGCGAGCACCTTGCCGCCGAGCTCCGGCCCGCGGAACTCGGGGTGCGCGTCGAGGTAGGCCATGGTCCCGTTCCACTCGGGGATCCAGAGGAAGCGCAGCGTGCGCAGCGGCCGGCGCAAGCGTCCCTCGGCGATCAGTTTCTGGAGACCGCGGGCGATGTCGAGGATCGCCGCCGAACCGCTGGCGTTGTCGTTAGCCGACTCCTTGGGGTGGTCGAGATGCGCGGTGAAGACCAATTCCTTGTCGCTGCCGGAATATTCTTCATTGCCGGGAATGGTGGCCACCACCACGTCCATCCGGCCGGGTTCGAGGCCAGGGCCCTCGACCTTGCCTTGCAGCACGACTTTCTGGCCCGCCTCCAGCAGCTTGCGCAGCCGCTCGCCTTGCCGGTGCGTGAGGTTGAAACCGAACATGGTGTCCTCGAGCTCGCCGCTCTTGGGCCACATGCCGGTGTAGGCGAGCATGTCGGGGTGCTCCAGGGCGCGCTCGTCGTCCAAGTAGCACACCACCGCCGCGGCGCCGTGCCCGAGCACCGCCAGCCGGTGCACCGCGCCGCCGTAGCCGCTCGCCAGCACGAATTTGCCGCGCACGTCCTTGCCCGCGTAGTCGGCTTCGCTGGTGCCGGCACCGACGAACACCAGTTCGCCGGTCGCTTCGCCGGCGTTGCTGTAGGTCACCAGGCTCATGGCGATCTCGGGGTAGCCGACGATGCGTTCGGCGACCGGTTCGAGCATGCGCAGTTCGGCCGTCTCGACGTGCCAGCCGCTCGGCGACTGCCAGGTCTGGTAGACGATCTTGCCGTCGCTCGGAAAGGACTCGATCCAAGCCCGCGGCTGGCCGGCGGCGCCCGCGGCGTCCGGCGCGGCGAACCCGAAGCCGCGCAGTTCGCCGAGCAGCCACTGCGCGCTGTCCGAGTAGCCGCGCGCGCCTTGGATCCGATGGTGCCGCGTGATGGCGATCACCGACTCCTTGGCGAGTTCGCCGGACAATTCTTCGTGCAGCAGGTCGAGCAGTTCCTGCCCGACGAGCGGCGGGTCCTGCGGCGGCGCGAGCGCGGGGAGGGCGAGCAGGAGGGCGGCGAACATGCCGAGATCCTAGCTCCCGGCCGCGCAGCCAGGCGCGGCCTAGAAACCCATCGTCATCGCCACTACGAGCAACGCGACGACGGCGACGGCGAGCACCAGGCCCAGGATCTTGTTCCAGGAGTACGGCGCTTCGCCGGCGATGCGGCCCGACTGGCCGTTGACCAGCACCGTGTAGATCTTTCCGCCGAGTGGGTACTGCAGGCTCCAGACGGGCAGCAGCACGTGCTTCCAGCGCACGTCGGCAACGAGGTTGTGCACGCGCAAGTTCCGCTGCGTGTCGCCGGGGACGTCGCCGGAGCAGCGCGCGCGCTGCGAGTCCTCTACCGCAGCCTGTCCTTGCTCCCAGCCGGAGTGCAGGTCGAGCTGGTATTCCTCGGCGCGCCAGCCGGCCAGGTACTCGGGGCGGTACGGCACGAGTTGTTGCGTGTCGAATCCGCCGAGTCTGGCGAGCAAGGCCCGCGGCAGGCCCTTGGAGGCGTTGACCAGTTCGTCGTCGTAGGCATCGTCGCGCTGGCCCCATGCCGGCACCCAGCGGACGCGACGTTCCTGGCGCATCCGCATCTGCGGCTTGCCGTTGACGACCACCATGTAGGGGACGGTCACGTAGTAGTAGTGGCCGGCGTCGGCGCTCCAGTCGGAGTGCACGCGGCAGTCGAACGTCCAGAACGGCACGTACACGCCCACCGCTTTCGTGGTGTGCGCGTGCTTGAGCGCGTTGGGCCGGAACCACAGGCCCTTGGCCCACTGCCGGAACGACACCTCGACCTGTCTTGCGCCCACATCGAGCGGCACAACCGACTCGGGGCGGATGGCGTTGCGGTTGGCCGTTTGCGCGAGCACGCTTGCCGAGCCGCAGTACACGCAGTGTTGCGCGGTTTCCACGCCCTCGAAAGCCACCCGCGCTCCGCATTCGCTGCATTGCGCGAC
Source organism: Planctomycetota bacterium (assembly GCA_036396955.1). GTDB lineage: Bacteria > Planctomycetota > UBA1135 > UBA1135 > UBA1135 > DASWJW01. The sequence continues at coordinate 30,092 of DASWJW010000249.1, read as the reverse complement.
CTTGAGCTCCAGGCCGAAGCCGCGCTCGGCCAGGTCGGCTTCGTCGAGCGGCCGCTCGAGCACGGTGCCCTCGGCACGCGGCACCGGCGTCGATTCGCCGCAGTAGTCGCAGCGCAGCGCGTCGACTTCCGGATCCCAGACGGCCTTGGCGCCGCAGTTGGCGCAAGGGAAGTCGGTGCGGCCGCCTTCCGACGCCTCGACGGGATCGCCCGCCGCGGCCGCTTCCGCCGGCGGTGCGAACGGTTCGCTCGGCGCGGCGGACGCCGCGGGCGTGGGCTCGAGAGGGTCGCTCAAGATGAGAAAGGCGAAAGTGAAGGGCGAAGGGGCCGGCCCAGAGAGCGTAATATCCGCGGGAAGGCTCCGTCTTCACCCCGAATCCCCCCAACTCACCGAATCCTAGAGGAAGCCATGGGTCTGATCGACTGGTTCAAGCGCGGCGTGGGCGAAATGATGGTCGCCCGGCCGGACGATGCGAAAGCGCACGTCGTCTGGAAGCACCCGGACAAGACCATTCCGATGAAGTCGCAGCTCACGGTCGAGGCCGACGAGGTCGCCGTGTTCTTCCGCGACGGCAAGGTCGTCAAGGTGGTGCCGCCCGGCCGCCACACCCTCGACAGCTCCAACCTGCCCTTTCTTTCGGACCTGATCGACAAGTTCACCGGCGGCAACGTGTTCATCGCCGAGGTGTTCTTCGTCAACACGCGCGAGCACACCGGCATCAAGTTCGGCGGCCGCATCGGCCACGTCGAGGATCCCAAGAGCGGGATTCCGGTCGAGACCATGGTGCACGGCGAGTTCAGCTTCCGGGTCACCGACCCCGAGCACTTGATCACCGGACTGGTCGGCATGGGCCGCGCCGAGAGCTACCAGGTGCGCTCGTGGCTCAAGGAGCAGGTGCTCAAGGTCATCCGCGACCGCACTGCAGAATTGCTGGTCAAGAACAAGTGGCCGCTGCTCGACGTCACTTCGGGCGCCTACACCGAGGAAATCGAGGCCGACGTGCTGGCCGGCGTGGCGTCGCACGTCGACCCGTACGGCATCCGCATCGTCCGCCTGGGCAACTTCGTCACCGCGATCGACGAAGAAGACGCCGCCAACCTCAAGCGCCTCTACACCGATGCCGCGTACTTGCGCACCGTCGGCGGCGTCGGCGCCTACCAGCAGTTCGCGGCCGGCAAGGCGATGATGGGAGCCGGCGAAGGCATGGCCAAGGGCGGTGGTGGCGGCGACGGCGGCGGCGCTGCCGGCGGCCTGCTCGGCGGCGCGGGGCTCGGCGTCGGTTTCGGCATGGCGCAGATGCTGGTGCGCGATCCGCGCGGCGGCGAGACCTTGGCCCCGGCTGCGGCCGGCGTGTCCTGCGGCGGTTGCGGCGCGAGCGTGGCGCCAGGCAAATTCTGCAGCGCCTGCGGTGGAGAACTCGCCAAGAAGGTCGAAGGCGGCACCGCGTTCTGCACCGGCTGCGGCAATCCCATGGCTGCCGATGCGAAATTCTGCGGCGGTTGCGGCGTCGCCCGCAGTTGACCCGAGGACGTTCGTGCATCCGAGCCTGGTGACCGACACCCGCGCCTGCCCGCACTGCGGCGCCCACGTCGCCAGGCTCGATGCGCGCTTCTGCGAGTTCTGCGGCACCGAATTGCCGCTGTCCGACGCCGCTGCGGCGTCGGTATCGCCGGTCGACCAGCTTCAGCGCCGGTTCTCGACGCTCGACGCGCACGCCGACCTGCACGATTTGATGGAGCACATGCCGCAGCTGCCCTCGATGGGCGTGCGGACGCTATTTCCGGCGGTCTTCCTGGTGGTCTTCATCCTGGTGGCGCTCGGGATGCTGGCGCCTTTCGCGCAGGCACCCATGCCCTTCGCCCTCGCGCCGCTCGTGTTCGTCGCATTCGGCATCTTCGGCTTGGGAACCTTGATCTCGCGCGCCACGCGCTATCGCCAGGCACCGGTGCGGCGCAAGCAGGCCCTGGTCGCCGATGAACGAGTGGCGGTCCATGGCGGCGGCCGCAATTCGAGCGCCAGCACCAACTACTTCCTCACGCTCGAGTATCCGGACGGCTCGCGCGAAGAAGTGCGCACCAGCGACGACATGACCGGACGTCTTGCACCCGGCGACATGGGCGTCGCCTATCTCAAGGACCGCTACCTGGTCGAGTTCCGGCGCGTGCCGGTGTAGCCACGGTTCGCGTCCTTACAGGTAGGGACTCGCCAGCCGCGCCAGCGAGTCGCGAAACCGCACGGGGAACGAGCGCGCGTCGACGTCCTTCAGCAGCAGCGGCCGGCTCTTCGCGCGCATGGCGTCGAAATGCGCGTTCATGGCCGCGGCGAATTCCACGTCGTAGACCTCGAGGTTGTACTCGAAATTGAGCCGCAAGCTGCGCGGGTCGAGGTTGGCCGAACCGACTTGCGCGTAGATCTTGTCGACCAGGAACAACTTGCTGTGCGCGAACGGGCCGGGCTGCAGCAGGACTTCGACACCGTGCTGCAGGATCTCCCAGAGCATGGCGCGCGTCGCCCAGTCGACGAAAGGCAAGTTGCTTTTTTCCGGGAGCATCAGCTCGACCGCGATCCCGCGCAACGCCGCGGCGCTCATCGCGGCGATCAGCTCGCGGTCCGGCACGAAATACGGCGTCATGATCCGCACGCGCCGCCTGGCCGCGCCCAGCGCGCCGAGCAGGATCCAGCGCAGCTTGTCCATGTCCTCGTTAGGGCCGTCGGAAATGCCCCGGCAGAGCGCGGGCCCGCATGCGGACGCGGGCCGCAGGGCGAGTTCGGGCTCGGGATCGCCGGACGCAAAGCACCAGTCCTGGAGGAAAGCGTGCTCCATGTGCGCCACGACCGGCCCTTCGACGCGGAAGTGGAGGTCCTGCACCGGCCGCTTGCACTCGGGCGCCCCGACCATGTGCCGGCCGCCGAGGTTCATGCCGCCGGTGAAGCCCAGCCCGGCGTCCACCGTGAGGATCTTGCGGTGGTTGCGCAGGTTGAAGTGCAGGTTGGGCTTGAGCAGCGTGTTCGGATTGAAGCGCTCGACGCGAATCCCGCGTGCCCGCAGGAGCTTGGAGATGCGCGGCCACGAATAGCGCTCGCCGACGCCGTCGACCAGGACCTTGACCTCCACTCCGCGGGCGTGGGCTTCGTACAAGGCGTCGACGAACCGCCGCCCGGTGGCGTTGGTCTCGAAGATGTAGGTGAGCAGGCACACCGAGCGTTCCGCGGCGGCGATCGCCGCGAGCATCTCGGGATAGGCCTGGTCGCCGTTGAACAGCGGCCGCACGGCATTCCCGGAGACAAGCTCGCGGCCGGTTACCGCCTCGGCGGTCTTGCAGAGGTCCTGCAGTTCGGCCGGCAGCCTGGGCGCCGGTTTCGCCGGTTCTTGTTCCTCGACTTCCTCTTCCGCACGTTCGTAGCCCGGCAAGGGCGGGAGCGGCCAGATCCGCTGCAGGCGCTTGCCGCGGGTCTGGATGTAGTTGATGCCGAACACCCAGTAGAAGAGTGCGCCCCAGCCGGGAAAAGCGACGCACACGATGATCCAGCCCAAGGCCGAGCGCGAGTCTCTCTTGTAGAGCAGCGCGTGCCCTGCCGAAATCGCGGATACGAGGACCTTGGCGATCCAGTAGACGACGTCGAATTCGATGTCGAAGGGCATGCCGGTGCAGCCTGCAAGCCGCGTGGAATAGCATAGGTGTCGCCGGCCCCAAGCCGCCGGTTCACGCCGATTCATGCGCATCGCCCTGATCCATCAGGTTTTCCCCGGGCCCGACGGCGCCGAGCGCCTCGCGGCTTGTCTGCAACGAGCTGCCGCGGACGGAGCCACACTCGCCGTGCTGCCCGAGATCGCATGCAATCCGTGGTCGCCGGCGACGCGGGTCGCGCGGGCCGAAGACGCGGAGCCGCCGGACGGTCTTCGCCACGGTCTGCAAGCCGCCGCGGCGCGTGCGGCCGGCATCGCGCTGGTCGGAGCGGCAATCGTCCAGGACTCCGCGACCGGCCGACGCGAGAACACGGCGCTGGTGTTCGACGCCCGAGGAACGCTCCAGAGCAGTTTCGCGAAATTGCACGTTCCCGAGGAACCGGGTTTCTGGGAGACCGACCACTACGAACCAGGCCGCGAAGCCGCCCCGCTGGTGCGCGGCCTCGGCCTGCCGTTCGGCGTGCAGATCTGCAGCGACATGAACCGGCCGATGGGCGCGCATGCGCTCGCCGCGCGCGGTGCTGAACTGATCGTGAATCCGCGCTCGACCGAGCGCGCCACCTATGCCTGGTGGCGGATGGGCTTCCAGATGACGGCGCGCACCACCTGCACTTTCGTCGTGTCGGTGAACCGTCCTGCCGCCGAGTTCGGAGTCGAGATCGGCGGGCCGTCGATCGCGGTCGCGCCGGACGGCGAAGTGCTGCTCGAGACCGAAGAACCGCTTGCGATCGTCGACCTCGACCCCGCGCGGCTCGTGACAGCCCGCGCTGCCTACCCCGGCTACCTGCCGGTGCGCAGCGACTTGTACGCGCGCGATTTTGCGGCGGCCACGGCCCCGCTCGCCGAGGCACGGCCATGATCGGAACCGTCTTGCTGCTAGCATTGGCGGCGCAAGATCCGGCCTCCCAGGACCCGGCCGTCGCGGCTGCACGCGACTGGCTCGACGGCCACCAACGCGAGATCCTGGCCGAGCTCGTTGTGTTTTCTTCGATTCCGAACGTCGCAGCCGATTCGGAGAACATCCGCCGCAACGCCGACTGGATCGTCGCCGGGTTCCGCTCCCGCGGCGTGGAGTGCGCGCGCCTGCCGGTGCCAGGGGCCTCGGATGCGCCTCCTGCGGTGGTCGGCTGGCTGCCTTCGGCCGGCGCCACGCGTACGCTCGCCTTCTACGCGCACTACGACGGGCAGCCGGTCGACCCAACCGCGTGGACCGACCTGCCGTGGCGGCCGACCTTGCGTGACGCGGCGCTCCCGGGGGAGACCCTCGGGCGGCGGATCGAATTGGGCGGCCGCGGAGCCGGCGTCGATCCCGAGTACCGGCTGTACGCGCGCGGCGTGGCCGACGACAAGGCTCCGATCGTGGCGATGCTCGCCGCGCTCGACGCCATGGCCGCGGCCGGAATCCGGCCCACGGCGAACCTGCTGTTCTTCTTCGAAGGCGAAGAAGAAGCCGGCTCGCCCCACCTGCGCGAGTTGCTGGTGGCGCTGGCCGAAGAGCACCGACCCGACGCGTGGCTGTTCTGCGACGGGCCGGTGCACCAGAGCCGGCGGCCGCAAGTGGTCTTCGGAGTGCGCGGCATCACGTCGCTCGACGTCACCCTTTACGGAGCCGAGCGTTGGCTTCACAGCGGCCACTACGGCAACTGGGCGCCCAACCCTGCGCTCGAACTCGCGCGCCTGCTCGCCGGCATGAAGGACGACGCGGGCAGGGTCCTGATCGAAGGCTTCTACGCCGACGTGGCGCCGATCGGCCCCGCCGAGCGCGCCGCGATCGCCGCGCTTCCGCAGACCGACGCGGCGCTGTTGCGCGAACTCGGCCTCGCCGCCGCCGAAGGCGGTGGCTCGCTCGCCGAACGCTTGCTGCTGCCGTCCTTGAACGTGCGCGGCCTGAGCAGCGCATCGGTCGGGGAATCGGCACGCAACGTGGTACCCCCCTGGGCGACCGCTTCGATCGACTTCCGGCTCGTGAAAGGCTGCGTGCCGGAGCGGATGCTGGAGCGCATCGAGGCGCACGTGCGCGCCCAGGGCTACCACGTGGTGCGCACCGAGCCCGACCACGCGACCCGCCTCGAGCACGCCAAGATCGCCCGCATCGAGCGCGGCGGCGGCTACCGCGCCGCGCGCACGCCAATGGGCGATCCGTTCGCGCGCGCCGTCGTTCGCGCCGCCGAGCGCGCGGCGGGAGGCCCGGTGGTGCAGCTGCCCACGCTCGGCGGCAGCTTGCCGCTCTACCTGTTCGAAGAGATCTTCGCCGTGCCGGTGGTCGTGGCCCCCATCGCCAACCACGACGACAACCAGCATGCGCCCGACGAGAACCTGCGCCTGGCGAACCTGTTCTCCGGCATCGAGCTGATGGCCGCCTTGTTCACCATGGAATGAACACCGCCGTTCCTGCTTCGCGCTTGCTCGCCATCGACTGGATGTACGAAGCGCACTGGTTCCGCGGCAGAGTCATCGCGCTGCCCGGCACGCTGCAGTTCCTCCACCGCTTCGTCACCCACCTCTGCGCGCCGACCTTCGTGTTCCTCGCCGGCACCGCGCTGGCGTTGAGCGTGGCGCGACGGCGCGCCGCGGGCGAAGCCGAGAGCCGCATCGACGCGCGGCTCGTCAAACGCGGCCTGTTCATCGCCGCGCTCGAGATCTGGATGAGCGTCGGCAGCGGCGTACTCGTGCTGCAGGTGCTCTACGCCATCGGCATCTCGATGGTCTGCATGGCGGCGTTGCGGCGGCTGCCCGTGCGCGCACTCGCAATGGGCGCGATCGCCTGGTTCCTCGTCCAGGATGCCGTGCTGCGGGGGCTCGGCTTGATGCCGGGGCTCGGTTTCCAGGTCCCCGGATCGCTGTTCCTGGTGCCCGGCTTCACGTTCATCCCCGGATTCGCGCCGCCGCCGCCGATCTACCCGATCTTCATCGCGCTCTACCCGGTGTTGCCGTGGCTGGCGATCATGGCCGGCGGCTGGTGCTTCGGGTCGTGGCTGCAAGGCCGCGCGGCCGACGACAGGGTCCCCGAACGCCGGCTGTTGCTCGCCGGACTGGCCGGCCTCGCGATCTTCATCGGGGTCCGGGTCGGCGGCGGCTACGGCAACCTCTTCATGCCGCCCGTCGTCGGCACCTTGCCCGGCTTCCTGCTCACCTCCAAGTACCCGCCAAGCCTTGCTTTCGTCGCCGCCCAGCTCGGCTTGATGGCGCTGCTCCTCGCCGGCTTGTTCCGAGTGCAGCGCAGCGGCCGGCGACCGTTGCCGCTCGAACCGCTGCGGATCTTCGGCAGCAGCGCGCTGTTCTTCTACGTGATCCACGTTCACCTGCTGCTGGCCGCGGCCATGCTGATCCTGGGCATGCCCGGTCGCGCGGGAATGGGCGCCGCGCGTCTGGCGACGCTCGGCGCCCTCGTGGTCTTGCTCCCGGTCTGCGCCTGGTTCTTGCGGCAACGCACCGCGCGGCCGGGCGGATGGACCCGCTTCTTCTGACCTGGTCCTTCCGAATTCATGCCAAGATCGGCGTCTGCTCGGCGTCGCGACCTCATGCACTCCTCCCATCTTCCGGTTGTCTTGCTGGCAGCCGTTGCGCTGGCCGCTCCGGCGTGCGTGCGCGAAATCGAATCCAGGCCCTATCCCGGCACCGAAGGTGCCGAGAAATCACCGGCCACCGTCGATCCGGGCGGCACGCTCCCGCAGGCGCTCCTGGCGCTGACGGCCGCAGAAGTCGCCGTGATCGCCGACCTTGCCTTGGAGCACTCGGTTTCCGGTGCCCAGCTCCGCGCACAGGGTGCGCTGGCGGCCAAGGCCAGCGGCGTGGAAGCGGCCTTGCCGGACACTCTCGCCGGGCTCGCGGTCGAGCCTTTCGGCACCCGGCCGCAGGACGTCCAGGTGGACTTCCGGTTCCTGGCCCTCGATGGTGACGAACTCACCTTGCAAGTGCACGCCCGCAATCCGATCGGCGGGCCGAGCATCTACGATCTGCGCTTCGTGCGCGGCGCGGACGGCTGGCAGTTCGGCAGGGTCCTGCGGGCCGTCGAGTTCCTCTAGGGGGCCCCCGAAGCGCTGGGACGGCGCCCTGCGGGCCGCGAACCGGGGGCTAGGATGGGGAGGTCGCGGCCGGGCGCCGCGGCGCCCGGAAACCCCCTTTCCCTTTCTCGTCCTCGAATTGCGGCTCCGCGGCGGGCCGCTCGTTTTCATGCGTGCTCGCAACGGACTGCTCCCTCTTTTCCTCTGCCTGCCTTTCGTCGCGCCGGGCGCCGGCGACCCGCCGGAAACCCGCGGCGACCAGCAATCGTTCCCCGGCACCTTCGTGCCGGCCGAACACGAGGTTCTCGAACTCTGGCCTTCGGCGTACGCCGGCGGTTTGATGTTCCTCGACGTCCGCGCGCACGGCAGCTACGTCAACGAAGGCGACGTGATCGCGCTCCTCGACCGCGAGTCGTGGGAAGAGCAGGTCCACGCCGCCGAGTTCGAACTTCACTCGAGCGAACTGCGCTTCGAAAACGCCGTCGAAGAGGCCGAATTGGCCGGCCGGGAAGCCGCCCAGGCGCTGCAGCGCGCGCAGACCGAATTGGCGCGCGCCGAGCGTTCGCTGGAGGGCTGGAGCAAATTCGAACTCAAGTTCAGCCTGCGCAGCGCCGAACTCCAGGCGGCGTACGCCAAGCACTCGATCGACGACCAGGTCGACGAATTGAAGCAGCTCGAGGCGATGTACAGCGCCGACGAGCTCACGGATGCGACCGAAGAAATCGTCCTGATGCGCTCGCGCCGCAGCCTCGCCAGCTCCCGGCGAAGCTCCGAACTGGCGGAGGACCAGCGCGCGTATCGCGAGGAATTCGACCTACCCGAGCGCGGCGCGCGCCTCGAGGAAGCCGTGGCCGGCCAGAAGCTCTCGCTCAAGCACCTGCGGGCACGGCAGGAAATGCAAGCGCGCACGCGCGACGACGATCTGCAGCGCAAGGAAGACGCGCTCGAGAAGCAGGCCGGCAAATTGCAGGAGTTGATCGACGACGAAGGCCTGTTCGTGTTCCGCGCGCCGCGCGGCGGCGTGCTGCTGCACGGCGCGCCCGAGGACTACGAGCCGGGCCGCAGCGCTCCGCGCCACGAGCGCGGCGGGACGGCGGCCACCCGCAAGGTGCTGTTCACGGTGGCGGCTCCGGACCGCTTTGCGGTGGTTCTCAGCGTGCCCGAGTCCGCCGTGCGCGGAATCGCGCCGAACAGCGCGGCGCGGGTCACGGCCGACGTGCTCTCCGAACGCGAACTCGTCGGCCCGTTGAGCGTGGAACGCTACCCGCTGCCCGGCAGCGCCAGCGGCCCCGAGAACCGGTACGCGGCGCGCGTACAGCTCGGCCAGCCGCTCGCCGGAGTGGTGGCGGGGATGCGCGCCACCGTGCACCTCGGCGCAAACGACGCGGCCGCCGAAGCGGTGTCGAAGTCCGGCGAAGCGCAGTGATCGCCGCCGTCCTCCTGCTGGCTCTCGCGCCGGCGCAGGACGCGCCGCAACCCTCGCGCGCGGCGATGGTACGCGGCGCGGTCGACTGGCTGGTGGCCAACCAGAATCCGGACGGCTCGTGGGGAAGCCACCATTCGCCGCGGCCGATCGAAGTGCTCGCCGACGTCCCCGGTTCGCACGAGGCCTTCCGCTACGCCACGACCGGCCTGTGCGTGAGCGCGCTGCACGACAGCCCGCTGCACACTTCCGAATCCATGGCGGCCGCGGAGCGCGGGCTCGACTACCTGGTCGAGAACTGGAACGTCAAGCGCCCCAGCGGCATGGAACACTACAGCGTGTGGGCCTTCGGCTACGGCTTGCGCGGGCTCGCCGAACGGCTGATCGCCACGCCAAAGCACCCGCGCGCCGCGGAAATCGGCGCCGCCTGCAAGTCCTTGATCGCGAAATTGGGCCGCTACCAGGCCTTGGACGGCGGCTGGGGCTACTTGAGCCTCGACGAAGTGCCGACCTTCCAGCCGAGCTTCACTTCGATGAGCTTCACCACCGCCACGATCCTGGTGGGGCTCGAACGGGCGCAGCGCGCCGGGATCGAAGTTCCGCAAGCGATGGTCGATCGCGCCGTCGCCGCGGTCGCGCGCTGCATGACGCCGACGGGAGCCTTCACCTACGGCGAGTTGTGGAACAAGATGCCGGTGGCCGGAATCAACCTGCGCAAGGGCGCGGCCTGCCGCACGCCGGCGTGCCAGGAAGCCTTGATCCTGCACGGCCGCGAGTTCGCCGCGGCCGACCAGCGGCGCGCGCTCGAAGACCTGCTGGTGGACTGCGCTCGCTTCCAGGAACTCGGCCTGCGCCGGCCGATCCCCCACGAATCGCACTATCAGATCTCGGGGTATTTCTACCTGTACGGGCACGCGTACGCAGCCATGCTCCAGGAGCGCCTGACGCGGCGCGACCAGCTGCGATATGCCCCGTTCTTCGAGAAAGCGCTGGCGCGCACGCGGCAACCGGACGGCTCGTTCTGGGACTACCCGCTCTACAGCTACCACAAGCCTTACGGCACGGCCTACGCGCTGATCGCCCTGGCGCGGCTGCCGCGGGACCAGGTGGTTGAAATCGAAGGCGGTTGATTCCCAATGAGTCGCCAATGTCCCTGTCCGCCGGCACCCCCGTCTTGAAGGACTCCTTCCGCTTCCGCCTGCCCAGCCTCGTGCTGGGCCTGCTCGCCCTCGCCGCGGGAGCCTTGATGCTGGCCGAGGCCGACGGCGACCCGGAAGCCGCCGAGGTCCTGCGCTACTGGCCCGCCGGCCTGGTGCTGTTCGGGCTGAGCCTGTTCGCGTCCGCGCGGCGCGCCCCCGGCCGCGGTTTCGGCTTCGTGCTGATGGTCGCCGGCGTGGTGATCCTGCTGCGCGCCCTCGAGTGGATCTACGTCGATCCGAAGGTGCTGTGGCCGATCCCGCTGATCGCTTTCGGGCTGCTCCTGGTGTTGCGCTTCGTGGTGCCGCTGTTCTCGTTCCGGCGCAAGCCCGCCGATCGCGGCGTGCCCGGCAAGGCCGGCGGGACCAGTTTGCACAGCGTCGCGTTCTTGAGCGGCGACGAGCGGCGGATCAACGCCCGTGACTTCCGCGGCGGTAAGCTCCTGGCCGTGATGGGCGGGGTGGACCTCGACTTCACCGAGGCCGACATCGAGGGCGACCAGGCGGTGCTCTCGCTGCTCGCGGTGATGGGCGGCATCGACATCAAGATCCCCCGCAACTGGGAAGTCGTCCTGCACGGCGTTCCGATCCTGGGCGTGATCATCGACAAGACCAAGCCCGACCGGAGCGCGCCGACCAAGAAGCTGGTGATCAAGGGTCTCGCGCTCATGGGCGGCGTCGAAGTCAAGAACTGACCGCGTATTTCGGATTTCCTGGGCATTCCAGGTGGCAGCGGCGGCTCTTGGCTTGGCATAATCCGCAAGTCATGGAGACTCTCCTCAGCCGCTTCTGCGACGAATTCGGTCGCGTCGTCCAGCCGATGCTCGATCCTCTCGAGTTCTCGGTCGAGACCCTGGGAGGGTCGAACGAACACCTCAAGGTCCGCGAGATCCTGCCCGGCCTGCGCGACACCGCGCACCAGCTGCGCGCGCTCGCCGACAAGGTCGCCGAGCAGCAGGCCTACGTGCTGATCTTCGGCCCGCTCAAAAGCGGCAAGTCGACCCTCATGAACGCCATGTGCGCGGCCTACGTGAGCGAGGTGACCACCTTGCCGGCATACCCGTGCATGGTCTTCGTCTCGCACTCCGAAGAGCGCCAGCTCGAAGCCTTGCGCTACAACGGCACGCGCGAGAAGTTCGCCGACGCGGCGAACCTACGCATGGCGCTCAACCGCGCCCACGCCGAACTCGCAGACCGGCTGCGCAGGTCCGAGGAGGAAGACGGCCAGGAGTTCGACCCCGCGCTCCACTTGCCCGAAGCGATCCGCCGGGTCGACGTCAAGATCCCCGCGGGCCAGCTCGCCGAATCGGGCGCGGTCCTGGTCGACACTCCCGGTCTCTACACCAAGATGCACTTCGGCTACGACCGCATGACCCGCGAATTCCGCAACGCCGCGGCTTGCGCGATCTTCGTGGTCAAGACCGACAACCTGTTCCTCGAACAGGTCTTCAGCGAATTCAACCGGCTGCTGCAGCTGTTCAGCCGCATCTTCCTGGTCGTCAACCTCGATACGGCCAAGAAGGACCTGCGCCCCGACGGCAGCCTGGTGCCGAGCCTGGAGCACGACGACCCGATCCGCATCGTCGAAGCTTTCGAGACACTGGCGATGAGCGCGCAGCTCAAGGACGCGCTCGAAGCCGGCCGCTTGAAGATCTACCCGGTCGACTTGCAGCAAGCCGCCGCCACGCGCTTGTCGCGCGGCAGCCAGCCGTACGCGGCCGACCACGAGCACCAGGCCGACTTCGACTCCTTCCTCAAGGACCTCACCGACTACCTGAACAGCACCGACTACCTGGTGGCGTTCCTCGGCGACAGCCTGCGCCACGGCGAGACCCTGCTCGCCGAAGCCGCGCAGCTCTGCGGCAAGGAATCGGTGCGCGAGCTCGGCGAACTGGTCGACAGCCTGCAAGCCGAAATGGAGCGCGAGCGGGCCTTGGCCCAGCGCTTGACCGCGCTGGATGCACAGGACTGGGAAGAGGCGTACTCCGGGCTCGGACGCGACATCGGCGCCGACATCGAGGCGCAAGCGCTCGATATCCGGGTGCGCGCGAGCCACGCCGAGGCCGGCGTCCTCGACTCGTGGTTCGCGAGCGACGACAGCCTGCAGGATCTCGCCGAGACCGAGATCGCGGGGCTGCGCGAGGGGATCCAGAACGAGATCGCGGGCGCGGCGCGCGAGGCGCTGCGGGTACGTTCCGCCGGCGGCGCCGCCGTGGCGGCGCTCACCGTCGACACGCGCGCCGCGCTCGACGGCGCCGGCTTGCGGCTCGACTCGATCGCCCGCGAAGCCGCCGACCGCGTGGACGCCTACGCCGGCGTGCAGCGCGAGGTGCCGCCGATCGACGTCGCGGACATCCCGGTGCGCAAGCGGATCCTCGACTGGCTGTTGTTCCGCGGGCAGGCGTCGGTCCGCCGCAAGCTGTTCGGCGCTCCGGGCGAACTCGACCGCCGCATTCCGCGCGCGATCAAGGCCAAGCGCCTGGGCGAGCCGGCCAAGCGCGCCTTGCACGGCCTGCTGCGCGGCGACCTCGAGGCCTTCCTGCCGGCTGCCGAAGACCGCATCGTCGAGCGCATCTGCGCGGATTACGCCGCCTCGATGGGCCGCGGCCTGCACGCCGAAGTCGACCGCCGCCGCCAGACCAACGAGCGGCGCATCGCGCAGCTGCGCACCGAGCTCGGCCAGCTCCGCTCGGTCCGCGACAGCCTCACCGAGGTCGGCCAGGGCGCCGCGAACGCGCTCGGGGAAATCCGCGAACTCGCCGGACGCTACGAGACCACCGCCCCCGAGCGGCTGCTGACGGCACAAGCCGCGCCCGTGCCCGAAATCGAGCCGGCGGACGAAACGAGCGAAGCCGCGCCCGAGAACCGCCCGGTCTGACCGCGGCGCCAGTCCCGACCGCGGGCGGGCTCCGGCCCGGCCGGTGACATGTGCTTGCCGCGCGAGAGGTTTCGGGCGGCCTGCCTTGTTACGGTTTCCCTCCCATGGCCGACACCGCGCCCATCACCGAAGCCGACGTGACTCCTCCCGTCCAGAAGGGCTGGCTGGGTTTCCCCGGCGTCTTCTGGATCGCCAACTGGATGGAGCTCGTCGAGCGTTTCGCCTACTACGGGCTGCGCACGGTCGTCCCCATCTACATGGTGCTCGCCTATGAAGAGGGCGGTCCGCAATTCTCGCACGAGCAGAAGGGCACCATCTTCATGATCTGGGCGCTGGTGCAGAGCTTCGTGCCGATCTTCACCGGCGGCTTTGCCGACCGCTACGGCTACAAGCTCAACATCGCCATCTCGACGGTGATCAAGATCGCCGGCTACATGGTGATGGGCTGGGCGATCGATCTGGGCGGCATGATCAACGGCGAGACCGTCGCGGCGGTCGGCGGAGCCGCCGGCGGCAGCTACACCTACCCGATCTTCTTTGCCGGAGCGATGATGCTCGCGACAGGTACGGCGATCTTCAAGCCCGGCGTGCAGGGGATCATCGGCGTGAGCATGCCGGCCAGCAAGGCGAGCTTCGGCTGGGGGATCTTCTACCAATGCGTGAACATCGGCGGCTTCATCGGGCCGCTGTTCGCCGCGGTGCTCACCGACATGTCCTGGAAGTGGGTGTTCGGCATGTGCGCGATCGGCATCGCGCTCAACTTCATCCCGCTGTTCTTCTTCGCCGAGCCCAAGCGGAAGGAAGGTGAAGGCTTCCACGGCCAGAACCCTTTCGAGGTGTTCTGGAGGAGCATCTTCGGCATTCTCCGGCCCCGCGTGGCATTCTTCACTCTGCTGTTCGCCGGCTTCTGGCTGATGTTCTACCAATTGTTCGACATCCTGCCGAACTTCATCGACGACTGGGTCGACTCGCGGGGCGTGGTGCAGGCCCTGGACACGGTATTGCCGCTCAACTGGATCCCCACGGTCAACGACGGCAACCTGAACCAGGCCTGGATGATCAACTTCAACGCGCTGCTGATCAGCTTGTTCGCGTTCGCCATGGGCTGGGTCACGGGCAAGTTCAAGTCCTTGCCGGCGATGATTCTCGGCATCGGAGTGTCGGTCGTGTCGATCTACATGCTCGGCATGAGCATGAGCGGCTGGTTCGCGCTGCTCGCCATCGGGGTCTTCTCGATCGGCGAGATGACCGCCAGCCCCACCAAGCTGCGCTACATGGCCTCGATCGCGCCTCCGGGCAAGAAAGGCTTGTTCCTCGGCTATGCGAACGCCACGGTCGGCATCGGCTGGGCGATCGGCTCCTGGGTCGCCGGGCACTGGTACGAGAAGGAAGGCGATAAGGTCAACCTCGCCAAGCGGCACTTGATCGAAGTCCTCGGCACGCCCGCCGGCCAGGTCGAGGCGCTGCAGAAGACCGACGTGCTGCCCGCTCTGCAGACCAGCCTGGGTCTGGACGCCGACGCGACGCGCCAACTTCTCTGGGACACCTACGAGCCCTACGCCATGTGGGGCCGCTTCGCCTTGATCGGGTTCGGCAGCATGATCGGCCTGTTGGTCTACGATCAGGTCTGCCGCCGCTACGACGCCAAGCACGGCTTGAACATCGGCAACGAGACCGACGGCTAGCCGCGGTCAGCGGTCCCTTTCGAACTCGGCGTAGCCGATGCCCGAGAGGGCCGCGCGGTCGCTCTCGTCGAGCGCGGCGCGGTCGGCGACCACCGCCCTGCGCGCGTGTTCGAGCAGGGCTTCGAGCATGGCCGCCAGCCGCTGGGGCTGCTCGGCGGAGCGATCGGACCTTTCGCCTCCCACCTCCGCCAGCTCGAAGAGCCCGAGCGGCTCGACGCGGGCTTGCGCGGTGCCCAGGCCCTCGACGCGGGCGATCAGTTTCCATCCCTCGCGCGTCAGAGCCAGTTCGCCAAAGCGCGCCGCCACGTGGTCGCGCGCGACCGGGGTCTCGCGCAAGTCCGCACCGGCCGCGAATTCGGCGCTGAGGAAACCGCACAGCGCGAGCAAGGTGCGCGGCAGGTCTTCGAGCCGCGCGCTGCCCGCCGGCAGCTCGCCCGGCTCGATGCCCGGTCCCGCCAGGAAAAATGGCACGTGCAGAAGTTCGGCGTACAGCGAGTTGCCGTGCAGCATCAGCTCGTGCTCGCCGAAGTGCTCGCCGTGGTCGGCGACCAGCACCACCAGCACCGGCCGGTCGAGCGCGTCGACTTGCGCCAGAAGCCGCTGCAGGTTCGAATCGACTGCGGCGACTTCTCGCAAGTAGAGCTCTTGGAGCACCGCGGCGGCGGCATTTGCCGCGGGCACCCCCGCGGCCGCGTCTTCGGCGACGCGCCGCACTTGCGCGAGACCGCCGGGCACCGCTCCGCGGTAGCGCTCGGGCAGGCGAGCTGCGATCGCCGTGGTTTCTGCGCCGCCCGCGGAGTACGGCACGTGGGGGTCCATCCAGTGCACGAAGAAAAACCACGGCCGCGGCTCGGCGGCGAGCTCGCGGAGAGTGCGGATCGCGAGGTCGCAGGCCGCCGTGCCAGCGGTCCAGCCCAGTTCGGACTCCGGCGGCAAGGCCAGGCCGGCCATCCGGTACAGGAGCTGCCGGTCCAATGGACCGGGCAGCAGCAGGCCGGTCCACGAACCGCGCAGGCCGCGCTCGACCACGCGCTTGGCGGCAACCAGCGGGGTCAGCCCGCCGCCGGTCAAGTCGGTCCAGCTCTCGAAACCGCGCGCGATTCCGGACTCGACGCGGAGCACGCGGTTGCTCACGAGTCCGCGCGTGCGCCAGCCGGCGCCGGCCAGGAAGCCGGCGAAAGTCGGAACCTCTGCGTCCAGGTAGCCGGCGTTGTCCTGCACGCCGTGCTCGAGCACGCCGCGGCCCGTCAGCATGCTCATGTGGCTGGGCAAGGTGCCGGGATTCGGCGCGAGCGCGTACCGGCTCCACAGCGACCGTGACCGCAGGGCGTCGAATCCGGGAGTGGGGAGTTCGCCGGCTAGCGCGTCTGCGCGCAGGGTGTCGACCGAAATCCACAGGATCGACGGCTTTCCTTCCAGGTCGCTGCGCGAAGCCAGCGCCGGCAACGGCTCCAATGCAGCGGGAATCGGCGTGACCCGCGTGCGATCGACTTGCGCCCGCCAGACGAGCAGAAGCACCGCCGCGACCAGAATCCCCGCTCGGCCGCGGCTCGAACTGCGCCCGCTCCGGCGCAAGAGCGGCAAGGCGACCAGGAACAACGCGATGGTGCAGCCCGGCAGCAGCGCGAACTGCAGTGCGCCGGCGACGCGCGGCAGCAACCACGCGCCCGCGGTCGCGCCGAAACCGGCGAGCAGCGGCGTCCACAGCGCCAGGGTGTCCGGCGCCACGCGCAGTCGCTTGCCCGCCGCGGGGCCCAGCAGCACGGCGACCAGGCCGATCAAGGCCAGACCAGGAAGGAGCGCGAGCACGCGCGCCGGCAGATAAGCGAGCCCGGTCGCTCCGGGGAACCACCACGCCGAAATCAAGCCGCCGACAACGACGCCGCAGGCCGCACCAAGCAGCCGGCGCGCCACGCGGCCGTCAGTGGGCTTCGCCGTAGCCGAGGGCATCGAGCGTCTGCCGGTCCTCGGCGGAAAGTTCGGACATCTGGGCGGCGGCCGCCAGCCGGGCGACCGCGCGCGCTTTGTCGAGCAAGGCGGCGGCGCGCTCGGGCTCGGCCTGCAGCAAGTCGCGCTCTTCGCCGGGATCGGCCGCCAGATCGAAGAGCGCGGTGGCCTCGACCACCGGACTTCCCGTGCCGAGCCCCGAGTAGCGCGCGATCAGTTTCCACTCGCCTTGATAGAACGCCAGGTCTTGCAGGCCGGTGCCGACGTACAGGTCGGCGCCGGCCTCCGCGCTCATCGCGAGCAGGTTGCGGCCTTCCATCTTCGCCGGCGGCCGCAAGCCTGCCAAGGCGAGCAAGGTGGGCGGCACGTCTTCGAGGTGCGGCCGCAAGGCAGTCTCGCCGACCGGCACGCCCGGACCCGACAGCACGAACGGCACCCGCAGAAGCGTTTCGTACACCGAATTGTTGTGGATCATCAGGCCGTGTTCGCCGAACTGCTCGCCGTGGTCGGCGGTGAACAGGATCAGCGTGGGCCGGCCCGAAGCTTCGACCTTGGCGACGACTTGCCGCAAGCAGTCGTCGATGAACATCACTTCTTCGTGGTAGAGGTCGTGCAAATAGGCCGCCGCGCCTTCGGCGCCCGCTGCGCCGGCTTGCAAGTCGTCCATCACGCGCCGGACCAGCATCAGGCTGCCGACGCCGCTGTCCGGATAGTTACCGGGCATGCTGCGGCCGGCCGTCAATCTGCCCGCCGTCGACCGGTCCGGCTGGTACGGCTGGTGCGGATCCATGAAGTGCAGGAAGAAGAAGTACGGCCGCGGCTGCGCGGCGAGCGCGTCGAGGTACAGCAGCGCGCGGTCGCGCACGCGCGACCCCGGCGCGATGCCGATATCCGAGCCGCCAATGGTGCGCTGTCTGGAGAGCGCGAACACCGCGCGGTCGTCCAAGGGGCTCGGCAGCAGCCAGCCGAGCCAGCAGGCGCGCGGCGCCTTCCAGCGGACGGCCTTGGCCGCCAGCAATTCCGGCGGCGGCGCCGCCAGCATCTCCCACCGCTCGAAGCCACGGGTCACGCCCGCGCTCTCGCGCAGCGCGTAGTTGGCGGCCACGCCGACCGTGCGCCAGCCGGCTTCGCGGAACACTGCGGCGAGCGCCGGCGTGCCGTCGGGAACGCGGCCTTCGTTGCTGCGCGTGCCGTGGGTGACCGGCGTGACCCCCGTGAGCATGCTCACGTGGCTGGGCAGCGTGGCGGGCGCCGGCGCCAGCGCGTGATCGGCCCACATGGCGCGCTGGCGCCAGCCGTCGAGAAACGGGGTCGGGACGTCTTCGCGCAGGATCGCATCGGCGCGCAGCGTGTCGACCGAAATCAGCACCACGTCCGGGCCGGCCCCAGCCGCTCCGGCCGCGGGCGGCAGGTCCGGCGAACCGCTGTGATCCGCGATCGGAAAGGCGTCCAGATCGGCCGGGGCCACTCCGGCGCCGAGCAGCAGCGCCGCGACGACGCCGGCGAGCGCCGTGCCGCTGGCGGCGCGGAACGACGGCGCGCCGAGGCGCGCCAGCAGTGGTGCGAGCGCGAGCAGCACGAACGTGGCGGCGGGGACGCAGAATTTCCAGATTCCGGCGTAATCGTGGGCGTTGCCGACGTGGCTGCCGACCAACGCTCCGAGCGCGGGCGCGGCGGCCGACCAGAACACCCCGGCACGATCGCCCAGCACCGGCACGGAGCGGGCCGATAGCGGGGCGAGCAGCGCCAGCGCCCAGGCCATCGCCAGGTTTCCCGGCAGGATCACCAGGTACTTCATGCCCAGCAGCATCAAGCCTGCGGCCGTGGGAAACAGCAGCGCGTGCGCCAAGGTGCCCGCCACGGCGGCCGCCGTGGCGATCACCAGGCGCGCGCCAAGGCTCGAGGTGCGCGACGGCGCGCTCGCGCTGCTTCGGCCGCCGGCCGCGGCCGTGTCCATGCTCGTAGGCATGGAGCGATTCTAACGGGCGCGCTTCGCGAGTCCGGACAGGTCGGCGTGCTCGCCGGCGCGCCAGAACTCGCGGCGCGTGGCTTCGCCGAGGTCGCCCATTTCCTTGGCGAGTCCGACGAACAGGTCGTCGTACGAAATCAGCCCGGCGAGTAGGCCGTCGCGCAGGACCGGAAGGCGGCGCACGCCTTGGTCGCGCATGGTCTCGAGGGCCTCGGTGAGCGAACAGCCGGCGTTCACGCTGACGACCGGGCCGCTCATCACGTCTTGCACCAGGGTCTGCGCGCCGTCCAGGCCGCGGCCCACCACGCGCAACGCGAGATCCCGGTCGGTGATGATTCCGGCCACGCCGCCGAACTCGTCGCGGACGACCAGGCAGCCGACCGCCGCCTTCTCCATTCTTGCGGCGGCGACCGCCGCGGTCTCGTCCGGGCGCACGCACCAGATGTCCTTGTCGACATGGGGTTCAAGGCTCACTGCCCCGCCTCGGTCGCCGCGCGCGCGGCCGCTTCGCGCACCATTTCTTCTTCGACGACTTCGGCCATCTGGCCGATCTCGCGCGCCAGAGTCCGCAGCAGGTCGTCGGCGGCCACGAGCCCCACCAGGCGGCCGTCGGCGTCGACGATCGGCAGGCGCCGGAACACATGATCGCGCATCAGCTCTGCGGCTTCGGCGAGTCCGGCAGTGGCGGGGAGCGTGACGACGTCGCGCGACATGATCTCCCCCACCCGGACTTCAGACCCGAGGCCACCGGCGAGGCAGCGCAAGGCCAGGTCGCGATCGGTGAGCATGCCGACCAGACGGCCGTCCTCGACCACGGGAAGGCAGCCGATGTGGAGGCGGCCCATCTCCTGGGCGGCGTGCCGCGCGTGCATGTCGGGGGCTGCGGACACCGGGGCGGACTTGCAGAGCGAGCTCAGGTCCATGCTCAACGCGGTCCGCTCTCCTGCCACGCATGCTCGGGACGAGCCAGGATCTCCTCGAGGACGGCGCGCGTCGCTCCGGCCGCGGTTGCCTGACCATTGTTCTCGGCGTGTTCGAGGATCTCGCGCACCTGCGGCACCAGCTCCATGTAGAAGCGTTCGGCGACCTCGTACATACCGTGCCAGTGCGCGTAGTCGGGCGCCATCATCGAAGCGCCGTGGCGCGCGCGGCGCCCCTCGTGGTGCCAGAGGTAGAACCAGGTCCATTCCACTTCTTCGTCGAACTGCGTAGGCGTGATCAGTTTCTGTTCGCGCAGCGAGGCGACGATCGCCTGGCCCGGCTTGGCGAACTTCTCGTTGAAGTTCTGCACGAAGTCGTCGTACTGGCTGTAGAAGCCGCCGATGTAGTTCTTGGTATGGCAGACCGAGCACACGTTCTGCATCCGCTGGCGCTTGTCGTTCGCCGTGTCAACGACTTGCGCGGCGCGTTCGGCCGGGTCGATCGACGTGATCACCCTGTGCTCGGCGTCGGTGTCCATCACCAGACTGACCGGCGGCCGGTTGGTCCACGAGATGCGCTCGCCGGGATCGTGGGTGATGCGCCCGCCGTTGTTCACGTTGCCCGACATGTGGCAGGTCGCGCAAGTGGGCGCGGCCGTGTAGTCCTCGCCGAGCACCCAGGTCGGCGAGTCGAGGTTCATGCGGTCGCGCAGGTCGCGGTAGGCGATGCCGTGCTTGGATTCCTCGTAGATCTCCTTCTGCGGGTGGTCGGGACCCAGGTGGCACTTGCCGCAGTTCTCCGGCTGCCGCGCGCGCCGCGGCGAGAAGTCGTGTCGGCTGTGGCACGCCGAGCAGGAGCCCTTGGAACCGTCCAGGTTGACGCGCCCGATGCCGGTGTTCGGCCAGGTGCCGTGGTCGAAGACCGGCTTACCGTTGGCGTCGCGCTGGATTCGCGCCACGACCTCGCGGTTGGTCGGCTCGCCCTTCTCGTCGGGGGCGAGTTCGGTGACCGTGATCGACGCGCCGTCGACGTCGAGCAGCGCCAGCTTGCTGCCGTGGCACTGCATGCACCCGGTCATCGCGCTGGCCATGCCGTTGACTTCGCCCATGTCGGGGCGGCCGGGCGTCGGCGAATGCGGATTGAACGGCGTGCGATTGCCTTCGACGGTCTCGGCAAGGAAGTTGTCGAGCGAATGCAGGATCGCGCCCGCCTTGGCGTGGTGGCTGGCGTCGAACTCGCCGGCCTCGGCCGGATGGCACTCGGCGCAGTCGCGCGGCGTGACCACGGTCGCGATCTGACTGCCGTAGTGGTTGAAGCCATCGGCGTCGCGCGGCCCGGCCTTGTGGCAGTCGTAGCAACCCACTCCAGCCTCGGCGTGGGTGCTGGTCCGCCATTGTTCGACCACGCCGGGCGTGTTCTCGCCGTGGCACGAGACGCACTGCTCGCTGCTCGCCGGCACGGCGATGTGCGCGCCTTGATGGCGCGCGCTCTCTTGCTCGCGGCGCACGACTTCCATGCGCTGCACGAACAGCAGCGAGGCGAGGAAAGTCGCGCTGAGGACGACGAGGACGAATCGCTTGACGTTCAAACTCATGATTGGGGACGGGTCAGTGCGCTACGGCGGCTTCCCAGACGGTGAGCCCGACGATCGCGAGCACGCCGAAGATGCCGGCCCAGACGCTGAATTCGCTGGCGGGCCAGCGCTTGCGGATCCAGCCGTCGAAGAAGGGCCAGACGAACATCAAGAAGAACACGAAGCCCATGGACAGCACCGCTGCGGTCGCCGACATGAGCTTGAGCCAGCGGAAAGCGACGTAGAAGAACCACTCGGGCTTGATGACCTCGGGCGTGATCAAGGGATCGGCCTTGGGGCCCATCGTCGCCGGCAAGGCCGTCGCCAACGTTGCGAGCAGGATCATGAGCACCAGGCCCACGATCAATTCGGTCATTGCATGGTCGGGGAAGAAGTTGAAGAAACGCGGCTTCTCGGCGTCGGTTGCGGCGCCCTTCTTCTTTTCGAATTCGAATTCGGTGACGCCGTGGAGCCGGATCAACGTCACGTGCACGATCAGCAGCAAGATCATGATCCCCGGCAGCACCGCCGCGTGGAGCATGAAGAATCGCGACAGCGTGCGGTCGTTGTAAGTCTCGCCGCCGAGCAGCAATTCCTTGCTGAAACCGCCGACCACCGGCACCGAATCGGCGATGTTCGCGCCGACGGTCGCGCCCCAGAAGCTCAACTGTTCATACACCAGGCTGTAGCCGGTGAAACCGATCATCAAGGTGCAGACCAGCAGCACCATGCCGATCATCCAGTTGAGTTCGCGCGGCCGGCGGTACGCGCCGGTGAAGTACACGCGCATCTGGTGCAGGACCACCGCGGCGATCATCAGGGTGGCGCCCCACTTGTGCAGGCCGCGCAGGAACCAACCGAACGCGGCTTCGTCGGTGATGTAGCGGACCGACTCGTAGGCCGTGACCGGCGACGCTTCGTAGTAGAAAGCGAGCAGGATCCCGGTGACGATCTGCACCACGAACAAGTAGGCCGGCGTGCCGCCCAGGCACCACCACCACGCCTTGATGTGGTTGGGGACCGGCTCGTTGGTCATTTCGCGCAGCTGTCCCGGATCGATCGGGACGCGCTCCTTGAACCAGGCGCCGAGGCTCACTTCAGGCCTCCGAGCCGAGGCTCTCGAGGGTCACTTCGATGAACAGCAGCGGGCCGACGCGCCGCAGCGGAAAACGCATCAGCGCTTGCCCGGCCTGCGCCGGCGGACCGGCGGTCGCCACTCCCGCCGGGTCGAAGACCCCGTTGTGGCAAGGACAGAAGAAGCGGTTGCGGTGGCCTTCCCAGTGGACCTGGCAGCCGAGGTGCGGGCAGGTGCTGGACAGCGCGACGAAGTCCTCGGCCTCGCCACTGGTGCCGCGCCGGGCGATCACGATCGGGTCGCCGGTCGGGGCCTTCCAGGTCATCGCCTGGCCGTCGGCGAGCGCGTCGACCCGCGCCAGGAACTGCCAGCGACGGGCGGCCGGGCGGGCCGGGTACAGGAAGCGGCCCCCCATGGCGCCGCAGGTGCCGTAGGCGACGGCCAGCCCGCCCGCCATCGCCACGGTGGTGCCGCCAGCGAGGAACCGCCGACGATCGAGTTCGCCGGCAGATTCGGATTCGGGGACGGGTTCCTGGGTCGCCATGGAGTGGGGTGGGGAAGGCCAGGGGCGGTCAATTCGTCCCAGAACCGGCGTTGGCGTCCGACTCTAGGCCCCGTGAGCGCCGCTTTCTGGTGCAGAATAGGCCGGATCTTGCCCGCATGCCAGCGCTCTCGGCCTGGCCTGCGTCAATCCTCCTGGACGATGGTTCCTCCGCTCCGAGCCGGCGGCTTCCCAGACGAAGCCTTGGTCGCCCGCCTGCTCGGCGGCGAGCCCGACGCTCTCGACCGCTGGTACCGCGCGGAACACCCGCGGGTCCACCGGCTCTGCTTCGGCTTCCTCGCCGACGCCACCGAGGCCGACGACCTCGCCCAGGACGCGATGCTGCACCTCCTCGACCGACTCGACCGCTGGAACCCGGCGCGGCCCTACGCCGCCTGGCGGAACGTGGTGGTGCTCAACCTCTGCCGCGACCGCCGCCGCCGGCTCCACGCGCGCCGCGCCGCCGAGGCCGGCTTGCAAGACCGGATCGACGCCCGCCGCCCGCTGCCGCGCCCCGAGCAGGCCGCCGAGCAGGCCGAAGTGCGCGCCGTGCTCGCGACGGCGCTCGGGGAACTCCCCGAC
Source organism: Planctomycetota bacterium (assembly GCA_036396955.1). Taxonomy (GTDB): domain Bacteria; phylum Planctomycetota; class UBA1135; order UBA1135; family UBA1135; genus DASWJW01. Next base: position 6,610 of record DASWJW010000249.1, on the reverse strand, counting down.
CGCGAACGCGAAGCCTTCGTCCTCCACGACCTCGAGGGCATGAATGCGCGCGAAGCCGCGGAGACCATGGGAATCGGCGCGAGCAGCGTCCGTTCCCTGCTCACGCTGGGACGCCGGCGCCTGCGCATGCTGCTCGGGCCGACGCTCGCCGCCGCGCCTTTCGACGCCGACGCCCGCGGAGGTGCCGGTCGTGCGTGAACCCGACGCCGACTTCGACGCCCTGCGCGCCGCCTGGCAGCGTCTCGACGCTCCAGCTCCGCAGCGGCGGCTCGCCGCCGAGGACGAGTCCGCACGCGCGGCGGTCGCCTGGATGCAGCGGGCCTGGGAAGCCCTCGAAGCGCCCGCGGCGCACTTGCCGCTGCGCGCGCGCCGGCGGGGCGCTTCGAGACGTTTCGCGGCTTCCATGCCGCGCCTGGCGGCCGCGGCGCTCTTCTTGGGAGCGGCCCTCGGCCTGGCGCTGATCTCCGCGGCGGAACGGCCGGGCGTCCGCAGCGTCGTAGTCGCCGGCGGCGAGACCGCTCCTCCGGAAGCGCCGGCCACGCCGCAGCGGCCGGCGGCGCCGCAAACCACCGCCACACCCGCTTCCGAGGCACCGCGCGTGGAACGCAACGACCAGCCCGATCGCGTGATCCTGCGCTCCGGGCCGGTGCGTCTGACCATGCTCCGCCCCGCAACCGACCGAGCCGCGAACTCGCCGACCGACAACCGCAACGACAACTCCAGCGGCGCCGTCCGCTGAACACCATGCAACGACTCCTTCAACGCATTCACCGGCCGCTGCTCGCGGGCGCCATCGCGCTCCTGGCCGCCGCGGCGATTCCCGCGCAGGCGGACAACACCGTCAGCTACGACCAGCTCGAACTCCGCCAGTGGGAACCGCGCGTTCACGGCGCGGACGAGCTGGTCGAGATCCTCACCGAACTTTATGGTCGCAAGCTCGAGATCGAGGGCGCGCGCTTCGTGAGCAACTTGATGGTCCTGAGCGACACGATCGTGCTTTACGACACGCCCGAACGCATCCGGCAGATGGTCGCCGCGCTCGAGAAGCTCGACTACTACCCGGGAATGGAGGACGACTTGGGCACGGTGATCGCGGCCACGGAGCTCGTCCAGCTCAATTCGCTCAACGCGCAGATGATCACTTACCGGCCGCGCCACACCGACATCGAAGAACTGGTCGAGACCGTCCGAGAGCTGCTCGGCCGCGACGTCGTGATCGACGGCCGCGAACTCGCGAACATCAGCCGCCTCTCCGACGTGGTGGTGGTCTACGACGACTCGCAGCATTCCACGCAGATCCTGAACACCTTGCGCAATCTCGACCAGCCGGCCGAAGCGCCGAGTTCCGAGAAACTCGAACTGCTCGAGTACCGGCCGCGATCGATCTCGATCCGCAGCTTGCAGCAGGCGCTGATGCCCTTCCAGCGCAACGTCTTCCAGAGCCTCTCAAGCGGCACGGCTCAAGGCATGAACATGAGCTTCTTGTTCGACAAGGGGCTGGTGGTCGTGCGCGAAGTCCCCGATCGCCTGGCGGAGATCCGCGAATTCCTCGAGCGGCTCGACCAGCCCTCGCCGCAAGTCAACTTGACCTGCTGGGTGATCCGCGTGCAGGAAGGCGGCGGCGAAGGCGTACCCGAAGAGCTCGCCGCAAATCTTCGGAAACTGCTGCCCTATCCCGGCTACGCCCGCGAAGCGATGGGGATCCTGCGCATCTCGGCGGAGTCGGGTCGGACGGTCACGCTCGACACCGAAGGCCTGCGCAAGCACCTGCCCCCTGGCCAGCAGAGAACTCCCGGCGCCGAGGGCACCGCGGCCAGCTACCAGCTGCGCTTCACGGTCGGCTCCTTCGACGAGGAGAACGGAGTCCTCGGTCTCGACGACTGCACTTTCGCCGCCACCGTGCCGTTCGCAGGCCACCACAACCTGTTCAGCACCAGCACGCGCGTCGCGCAGGGCGAGTACGCGGTGCTGGGAGTCGCCGGCGGCGACCCATTGTTCGTGGTGCTGCGCGTGCAGCCCGCGGACTGACCCGCAGCTCGCGGCTCGCGGAAGAACGCGGTGAGCGGCGGCCGGCTCCAAGCCGGTCGCCGCCCGTTTCTTGTCCAACGCTCAGCGTTCTTCTTCGACCCCCGTGTAGCCCAGTGCCGACAGTTCGGCCGAGAGCTCGGGGGCGATTTCCGCGGCCAGGGCGGTGCCGCGGAAGCGAGCGTCTTCGTCGCGGGTGCTGGATCGGTAGGCGTGGTAGCGATCCAGGAGCTCACGCAACCGCGGAGCATGAGCGGAATCCGCGGCGAGGTCGCGCAACTCGCCAGGGTCGTCTTGCAGGTCGTAAAGGCGGTAGCGCGGCGCGCCGTCGCCCGCTTCGATCACGACCTTCCAGCGGCCGTCGAAGCGGAAGCTCTCCAAGTCGCCGTACTCGGACACCCGCAGACGATCCCCGGTCGTGCGCGCCGCCAGCACGGACGGCATCAAGCTCTCCCCTTGGACGCCGGGGGGGACGGGCAGCTCCAGGTAGTCGAGCAGGGTCGGCAGCACGTCCACCAGCATGGCCGGCGCAGCCACCCGCGTTCCGCCATGCGCGGCATCCGGGAAACGGATCAACAGCGGCACGCGGAGCTGTTCTTCCCACATGGAGTTGTGGCCGACCATCCGGTGTTCGCCGAGCGACTCGCCGTGATCGCTGGCGATCACCAGCACGATGCGGTCGAGCGTGCCGTCGGCGCGCAGGTCTTCCAGGAACGATTCGAGGAATCCGTCGGTCATCGCCACGCCGCCGTCGTACAGGCGCGAGACGTACGGCAGCAGCGCGGCGTCGTCGGCCAGCGGCGGTTGGAACAGGTCCATGAAGGACTCTTCTCCGCACAAGGTCCGCAAGTCGACGGGCGGCTCGTAGTCGCCGCCGAACTCCATGCGGAATTCCGGCGTCGGCCAGTACGGACAGTGCAGGTCGTAGGTGTGTACGAACAGGAACCACGGCCGGTCGCCGGCGAGCCCGTCCAGCCACTTGCGCGCCTGCGGCAGCACCCCGCGCAGACCGCGGCGGGGTCCGGTCGAGCGGCGCTCGTTGCGGTTCTCGAAAACCGCAAAGCCCTGGTCGAAGCCGATCGCCGGGGCAAGCCAGCCACCGCCGGTGAAGGCGCCGGTCCGGTAGCCGGAGCCGCGCAGCAGGCTCGCCATGGTGTAGGGGGTGCGCAGCTGCTCGCGGTACCGGTGGCCGTGGCGGTGCGGAAACTGCCCGGTGAACAGGCTGCGGTGCGACGGACCCGTGTTCGGGCTCTGGGTCAGGACGTCGTCGAACACCACCGACTCGCCCGCGAGCCGCTGCAGATACGGGCTGTTGCGCTCCGCGCCGCCCCAAGGCGTGGCGCGGTCCGCGCGCAGCGTGTCCAGGCTGATCAACAAGACCGGGATCGCCCGGCCCGCCACGGCGCCGAGCTCCACTTCGGGCAGCACGGCTGCCGGCCCGTCGTCCTGGCCGCCGCAGGCGCCGAGCCACGCGGCCCACAGGACCAGCGACCACGGTTTGGGGAACGGACGCGCGCGCATCACGAGCCGATTAGACCAGAATGCAGGACGGGCGGCTCCCCGCCAGGGGAACCGCCCGCGATCGGCCTTGCGCGCCGCTATTGAAGAACGATGTGGACGCGGGACAAGTGACCGGGACGCACGCCGAACTGCGTGCGGCCGGCGCCGAGCCGGTCGACCGAGGATCCGGCGACGTACCGGCCCGCGGGGAAATGCCGCCAGCCGAACTTGCCTTCCGCGTTGGTCTGGGTCCGCACGGTGATCGTGCGGCCGGCGATGGTCGTGCCGTGCACGATCACGACGGCGTCGGGAACCGGGCGGCCAGTGGCCGTGGTGACGATGCCGACGACGGCGCCTGCGCGCGTGTCGTGGCCGAGGGCTTGGGTGTCTGGGGCCAGGGTCAGCATCAAGCCGATCACGGCACCGAGGATGGAGACTTTTCGCATTTCGAATCCGATCTGGGAACAGGGGCCCGGGGGGCGAGCAATCGATGCTAACACTTCCCGGCCAGGAGCGGTTTCGGAAAAGTCGGACCGCTACGCTGTCGGCGGCCCGACCGGCCGGAGCAACCTTCATGAGCGACCCCGCGACCCCCCAGAAGAGCCCCTACGTCCTCGCCGTGGAAGCCGGCACCTACGCTTGGTGTGCGTGCGGCTGTTCCGCGACGCAGCCGTACTGCGACGGCAGCCACAAGGGCAGTGAATTCAAGCCGGTGATCGAGAAGATCGAAGCCGCGCGCACGGTCGCCTGGTGCGGCTGCAAGCACAGCGGCAACCCGCCGTTCTGCGACGGCTCGCACGCGAGGCTCGACTGACCGTGGGGCTGCTCCAGAAGGCACCGGCGACCCCCGCAGAAGCCGCCAAGTGGGGCCCGCTCGAGACTTCCCCCGAAGAGGTCCTCGAGTACGACGAGGACCGTTGGTACGCCGAGGTCTACCGCGGCGCCGACGCTCCGCAGCTGACCGTGCGCGCGCTGCTGATGGGAACGATCCTCGGCTTCGCGCTGTCGTTCACCAACCTCTACGTGGGGCTGAAAGCCGGCTGGCACCTCGGCGTGGCGGTGACGGCATGCATCCTGTCGTTCGCCGTGTGGGAGGGCTTCTTGAAGATCGGCTTCGCGAAGACGCGCATGACGATCCTGGAGAACAACTGCATGGCGTCCACGGCGTCGGCGGCGGGCTATTCGACCGGCGGAACCATGGTCTCGGCGATCTCGGCGCTGCTCATGCTGTCGGCGACCACCGCGAATCCGCAGGGCACGCACCTGCCGTGGGCGGTGCTCGCGTCGTGGACCTTCTTCCTGGCCGCGCTCGGCGTGTTCCTGGCCATTCCGATGAAGCGCAACATGATCAACCAGGAACGGTTGCGCTTCCCGACCGGCATGGCCGCGGCGGTCACGCTGCACGGCCTCTACAGCACCGGCGGCGAAGCGGTGCGCAAGGCCAAGGCGCTGTTCGCCGCGGGCATCGTCGGCGCGATCACGCCGATCCTGTTCGTGATGAACCTGCGCCGCGGCGCCGACGGCGTGGGCCATTCGCTGCTGCCCGATTCGTCGCCGATCTTCGATCCCTTCGCCCGCGGCGCGACCTACAGCCGCGTCGGCGCCGACGGCACGCTCGAGACAATCCAGACCGAGCCGTCGCAGTGGACGATGGTCATGGACCACAACATCGTGATGATCGGCGCGGGCGCGCTGGTCGGACTGCGAGTGTGTTTCTGGATGCTGGTCTCGCACTTGTTCCTGGCCTACGTGCTCGGACCCGCCGCTGCGAGCGCGGCGTGGACCAACGCCGCCGGCGACGTCCTGTACGCGGTCAGCACTCCGGGCAAGGCCTGGAAGGAGATCGGGGTTTGGACCGGGGCGCCGATCATGGTCGCCAGCGGACTCTTGGCCTTCGCGCTCGGCTGGAAGACCATCGTGCGCGCCTTCCGCGGTTTCGGTGGCGGGGACGGCGGCGACGAGAAGGGGAACTCCCTGCGTGCGGCGACCGAAGTGCCGGCGAGCTGGTTCTTCGCCGGCAGCGCCGTCGCCGGCGCCGGCATCGTCTTCATCGCCCAGACGACCTTCGGCGTGCCCGTCCACCTGGGCGTGATGGCCGTGCTGCTCACTTTCGTCCTGGCCTTGGTGGCCTGCCGGGCGACCGGCGAGTCGGACATCACCCCCACCGGGGCGATGGGCAAGATCATGCAGCTGACCTACGGCATGCTGATCCCGCAGAACAGCACCGCCAACTTGATGACCGCGGGCATCACCGCGGGCGCTGCGGCGTCGAGCGCCGACCTGCTCACCGACCTCAAGGGCGGCTACCTGCTGGGCGCCAATCCGCGCCGCCAGTTCGCGGCTCAATTCCTGGGGATCTTTGCCGGCACGGCGGCGACGGTCACCGGCTTCCACTTGCTGGTCCAGGACGCCACCGTCCTGACCGGCAAGACCCTCGCCGACGGCAGCACCACCGTGCCCGTCTTCCCCGCACCGGCCGCGCAGGCCTGGCGCGCGGTCGCCGAGCTCTTCGAGATGGGCCTCGAGAACCTGCACCCCATGTCCCGCGCCGGGATCTTCTGGGGCCTGGCCGCCGGCGCCATCATGGTGCTGCTCGAGAAGGCGCTGCCCAAGTGGCGCAAGTGGCTGCCCTCGGCGACCGGCGTCGGCCTGGGCCTGATCCTGCCCTTTCAGTACCCGCTGTCGATGTTCCTCGGCGCCCTCGGCGCCTGGACGTGGACGCGCGCGAACAAGAAGGCCGCCGACGAATACACCATCCCGGTGGCGTCGGGGATCATCGCCGGCGAGAGCTTGATGGGCGTGCTCGCCCAGGTGATGAACAACTTCGTGATCCGTTAGGCGGCGCGGGGCTTAGCCAGGGAGATTGCTATCCTTTCCGGCCCAACCGGGTCGGAGACGGTCCGCATGGGGCCCGAAAGGGCCCCGACACGAGCCCCGAGGAGCCGGATGAACCGCCTGGCCCGCACCGCACAGTCCTCCATCGGCAGCAAGGCGCTGATGTCCGTCACCGGCATCGCGCTGCTGTTGTTCGTGATCGCCCACATGCTGGGCAACCTGCAGGTCTTCCTGGGCGCCGATGCGCTCA
>DASWJW010000248.1:0-3680 GCA_036396955.1 Planctomycetota bacterium | reverse complement strand
GCCGCGGGTCGTCGACGACGGCGTCACGGTGTTCGAAGAAGGTCGCGAAACGCCTCTGCTGCTCGCGCCGGTCCCCGACGAGCCCGGCACCTACCGGGGCCGCTGGCGGCCGGAATCCGCCGGCGCCAAGGTCCTCCAGCTGACCGAGGACGGCGACCCCGCCGCCGAAGTCCTCGCCAGCGCGCAGCTCGAAGTCACGCTGCCCTCGGCCGAGATGCGCCAGACTTCGCAGGACGAAGCCGCGCTGGCCATGCTCGCCGACCGCACCGGCGGCATGCGCGTCGAGATCCAGCAGGTCGGACGCCTGCTCGAGCGGCTCGACGGCCGCGAACGCGCCACGCGCACCCTGGCCAGCCACGACGAGCCTTTCGACGGCTCGGGCATGCTCGTCCTGTTCCTTCTGCTCGCCTCCAGCGAGTGGCTGGTCCGCAAGTGGAGCAACCTCTCTTGATCCGCCACGGCCTGCTCGCCGCAAGCCTCGCCGGCGCCGTGCTCGCCGCCGCGGCGCCGCCGGCCGGCGCGCAGGAAACGGCGCCGCGGCCGCTCGGCGTGACCGTGCTCGAAGCCCGCGAACTCGGCGAGCGTCTCGAAGAGGCGCGCGCGCTCCTGGCCAGCGGCGACGGCGCCGCGGCATTGGCGCGCATCCAGGGGGTTCTCGAGGCGAACCCGGCGGCGCTGCTGCGCGAGCGCCCCGACGACCTCCTCTTCGTCGGCGCGCGCCGCGCCGCGCAGCGGCTGCTCCAGGAGCAGCCCGAAGAAGTCCTGGCGCTGCGCGAACGGACCTGGGGCGCGCGCGCCGAACTGGAACTGCGCGCCGCGCTCGATCCGCCCGACCTCGGCGCGCTGCGCGCGCTGAGAGCGCGCTACCCCTCTACGCTCGCCGCCGCGCGCGCGGAGTCCGCCTTGCGCGAACTCCTGCTCGACCGCGGCCTCGCCGAACAGGCGGCGCGCGGGCGCGCCCTCGGCGAATTCCTGCCGCCGGCGTGGGTCGCCGCCTTGCCGGCGCCGCCGGTCCGCGCGCCCCAGCTCGCGCCGAGCTACTCGGGCCTCGACGACCCGCGCCTGCCGGTCGTGCGCTCGGAAGGCGCCGAGCGGCGCTGGGAATTGGAGTTCCGCGACGTGCTGCCGCCGCGCGGCTTCACCAACTACCGCATGGCGATCGGCGGCTCGATCGGCTACCTGAGCGACTCGCGCGAAACCATGGCGGTCGACCTCGCGAGCGGCGAAGTCCTGTGGCGCAACGCGGGGCCCGAGGGCTGGAGCGATTCCAGCACGGACACGACGCAGCTGCTCGATGGATTCGAACTCGACACGCTGATCGCGCCCGTGCTCGAGGACGGAGTGCTGCTCGTCGCGATCCACGAGGTCAACGAACTGGGCCGCGCCGAGGAATTCCGGCGCATTCCCGTGCGCCGCCTGCTGCCGGGACGCCGCCTCTGGGCCTTCGACGCGGCCACCGGCGAGGTGCTGTGGAAGCAGGAAGTCGGCTGGAAGGAACAGGATCCCGAACCGCACGGCCTGGTCGCAGCTCCGCCCGCCGCAGCCGCAGGCCGCGTGTTCGTGCCGGTCTACGACGCGATCGGCACGGTCGATCTGTCGATCCAGGCGCTCGACCTGCACACCGGCAAGCCGCTCTGGAAGACCTTCCTGGTGAGCGGGCAGCGCGAAACCACGAACCTGTTCGGCAACGTCCTCCGCGAGCCTGCCTGCGGCGTGCCCGCCGCCGACGACGAACGCGTGCTCGTCTGCACCAACCTCGGCGCGGTGTGCGCACTCGACGCCGCCACCGGAGCGGCGCTCTGGACGCGCCTCTACGAACGCACGCCGGTGCGCTCCTTCCAGACCGGCATGGAAGGCTTGCGCGAAGAGACCTTCGCCAACGGCCCGCCCGCCTACGACGGCAGCCGATTCGTGTGCACACCGACCGATTCGCGCGAGGCGCTCGCCATCGACGCGGACACCGGCGCGGTCCTCGGCCAGTGGCGCACCGGCAGCCGCTACGAGGACCAGGCCGATCTTCGGCACCTGGTGGCCGTCCTGCCCTGGGGCCCGCTGTTCAACGGCGTGTCGGTGCAGCTGCGCTCCTTCCCCTTGCAGTCGGCGCGGCAGATGGTGTCGGCGCGCATCTGGGACAAGTACAGCCATTACTCGGTGCGGCATCCCGCCGCGCTGGCCAGCGGCGAGATCCTGGTGCCGGCGGAACAAGGCATCGTGTCGCTCGATCCGGACAACGGCAGACCGCGCGGCCGCGTCCTCGACTGGCGCAAGCCCCACGAATACGGCGCGATCCAGGTGGGCCCGGGCTTGATGGTGGTGATGCACCGCGGCGGAGTGATCGCCTACACGTCACCGGAGGCGCTGCTCGAGTACCTTGGCCGCGCCGACGGCAACGCCGAAGCGATCGCCGCGGTGCTTCCGTTCCTGGAAGGCGCGCAGATCCGCGACCGCTCGCTGGCCGGCCGCCTGGGCAGCGTCGCCCTCGACTGCGCGCGCGGACTTGCGAACAACGAGCTTTCCGAACGGCTGCAGCTCGTCGCCGCGCGGGCGCGCTTGCACGGCGGGCAGGTCGAACCGGCCGCCAAACTGCTCGAACCGCTGCTCGGATCCCAGGATCCCGGTCGGCGCGTGCGCGCTGCCGTCGCGCTGGTCGACGCGCTGGAACGCGACCGGCCGGCGTCTCCGCTCCTGTCGCGCGCGCTCAGCCTGCTCGAGGCCGAAGGCCCCGAACGCGTGGTCCGCAGCGACGAGACCCGCGAGCGCACCGAAGTCCTGCTCGCGCGGGCGCACTGGCTGCGCGCCGACGCCGGCCGCGACTTCGAAGCACAGCGCGCAGCGCTGGTGCGGATGCTGCGGATCGGCGAAACCGGCGGCGCGGTGGAACAAGGCCTGCCGCTGCTCACCTGGGCGCGCCGCAAGCAGGAGGAACTGCTCCGCGAACCGCGCCGCGCCGCGGCGCACGAACGCGACGCGGAACTGGCCGTGCGCAACCAGCAAGTCGACGCAGGCCTGGTCCGCGCCTATGCCGGGACCAGCGCGGTCGGCCACTGGCTGCGGTCGCAGCTGCGGCGGCCGGACCTCGAACGCGGCGAGATCGTCCGGCTGGCGGCCTGGCTGCGGGACTACGCCGACGACCCCGACGAGATCGCCGGCCGTGCCACGCTCGACGCCGACCTCCTGCTCGGCGCCCCGCAGCGGCCGCCGCGGCCGGCCGACCTGGCGCCGGTGGGCGATTTCCAGCTCGGCGACAAGCAGCTCCTCGCCGTCCACGCCGACGGCGACGCCGCGCTCCTGCTCTTGCACGACGCGGACTCGAGCAGCCTCGAACTGGTGCGGCTCGGGGCGGACGGCAGCGAGCCGCTCTGGAGCCGCCGCATTCCGGGCCTCGACGAACAACGGCTGTTCCTCGAGGAGCGCGCGCTGCTCACCGCAGAGGCCGCGACCCTGGTCTTGCGCGACCGCTGGTACCGCATCGACCGCGCCGGCACGCTCGAGACGATCGAATTGCCGGGCGCGTGCGACCATCCGCACCGCCTCGGCCGCATGGCGGCGGCGCTCTGCCGGACGCCCGAAAGCGCGTGGGCGCTGCAGGTACGCGACCTGGACAGCGGCGCGCTCTTCCTCGAACACGAACTGCCGCCCGGCCAGGCGGCCGTCGACCTGGTGGTGGCCGGCGCTTCGCT
>DASWJW010000247.1:0-12989 GCA_036396955.1 Planctomycetota bacterium | reverse complement strand
ACGTCGCCGAGGGACCCGACGACATGCCCGCGCACGTGCGCTCGGTGCTCACCGGCGCGAGCCTGGTGCTGCCGGTCCGCGGCGGCCGCCTGGTGCTGGGCACCTGGCAAGGCCTCTACCTGTTCGAACACCGCACGGCGCCGCACCGGCGCCGCATCCACGTGACGGTGGTCGGCGCCTAGTTGCCGCGCGACTCGCCGTTCCGCGGCCGGCGGTGGCGCTGAACCGCGATGCCGAGGAAGAGGCCGCCGAAGAACACCAGGAACTCGAACGCGAGCGCGCCGCCGGTGGCCTGCTCGAGCGCGTAGCCGCCCAGGGCGAACGCCAGACCGCCCTGGAACTGGATGTCGCGGAAGACCGCGGGCCAGTCGGGCAGGCCCGGCTTGATTGCCGGCCTGGGGCTCTCGGGAATCGGCTCGACGTCGGGCACTGTGGCGGGACGGCGGAGGAAGGCGGGGATGAGCGGCAAGGTTCAGGCTCCTGGGCGATTCTACGGCTCATCTTTGGGAGGAAGCCGCCCGCGATTTCACCCAAGCTCTTTGCGTGCGTCGAGGCGGGCGGCGGCGTAGTGGACGACCTTCGCCATGGACAGTCTTTGCCTACCGCTCGCCCGCTTGCGGCAGCGCCTGGTTGGAAGCGTGATGGTGCACGGTGCGCCACCGCCCGTCGAGCTTCTGCAGCACCGAAGTGCGGCGTCCGGCGCGGCCGGAGCGGTCGGAGTGCCAGGTGACCACGGCGACGTCGTCGCCCAGGCGCTGCACTTTCATCGCCGTCGGCTGCAGTCCGAGCGTGAAGGGCGGCCGGCGCCCGATCGAAACGAGCTGCTCGCGCGCCCAAACGAAACCGCGTTCCTGCTGCTCGAGGATCGCGGCCTTGCCGTCGAGGCGGTGCGGCGTGAAGCAGAATGGATAGAACGCGGTGGCGGACGCCGCGAAGCTCGCATCGACTCCGGCGAGGTCGAACTCGTCGATCGCGCGGACGAAGGCGCGTACGGCGGCTTCGATCTCCTGGACGTCGCGCGCGGCGGCGGACGGAGAAACGGCCGGATCCTGAGGCAGCGGGATCGCCGCCAGGAGCAGCCCGGCAAGGAACAGGCGGTATTGCATGGCGGAATCGGGGCGCGAGGCCGCCGTTGTTGTACCCGATGGTCCGCGCAGCGGGCGCTACGCTGCCGCCGCATGGCTCTCCGCAACGCGCCGCTCGCGCTCGACGAAGACCAGGTGCTGTGGTTCCGGGCGCGGCGCCTGCACCTTGCGCCCCCGGGCGCGCTCGACGCGGCCGCCGCCGCCCGCGCGGCGCTGGGCGTGCAGTCGCAGCAGATCGGGCCGTCGTTGCTCGGCTTGAGCCAGCGCACCAAGGGCCGGCCGACCGCCGCGGCGCTCGAACGCGAGCTGTTCGAGGCGCCGCGCTCGCTGGTGCGCACCTGGGGCCAGCGCGACACCCTGCACGTCTACGACCCCGCCACCGACTGGGCCGCGGTGGTTGCGGCCCGGCAACTGTGGGCAGCCGGCGGCCGCCGCGGCGCCATGCCGGCCGAGGCCGCCGTGGACAAGGCGCGGGCCGTCCTGCTCGCGGCAGAAGTCCCGATTTCGCGCAAGGACGTCGCTCACCTGGTGTCGGCCAAGGTACTTCGCGAAATCGAGATCGTGGTCGGCGCGGGCCCTGTGGCGTTGGGCCATGCGGCGGGCCGCCTGATCTGGCGGCTGGCACAGCGCGGCGAAGCTTGCATGGCCGCGAGAGTCGGCAGCGCCCAGGCCTATGCCGCGCGCACCCACTGGTTCCCCGGACTCGCGTGGCCGGCCGTGCTCGACCCGCTGCTCGCAGCCGTCGAGCACACCCGCCGTTACCTGGCCGGGTATGGGCCGGCGACTGCCGCCGACCTCGCGCATTTCTTCGGAGCGCACGCGCGCGCCGCACGCCAGTGGCTCGAAGTCCTGGAGAAAGCGGGCGCGCTGCTTCCCGTCGCGTGCGGCGCACGCAAGGGCCTGTTCGCGCTGCAAGCCGATCGCAAGGCTCTGGCCGCCGCGCCGCCGACCTCGGCGACCGCATGGCCGCTGCGCCTGCTGCCCATGTGGGACGGCTACTTGATGGGCCACGCCGACAAGTCCTGGACGGTGGCCGATGCCGCCGACGGCAAGCGCGTCTGGCGCAAGGCCGCGGTGGTCGCCGCAGTGGCGCTCTGGCGCGGCCGCGCGGTCGCCAACTGGTCGCATTCGGTCAAGGGCAAGCGCCTGCGAGTGCAGGTCGAGCCTTTGAGCGGCTGGCGCCAGAGCAAGCATGCCGCCGGTTTGCGGCGCGAAGCCAAGGCGGTCGCCGCGCACCTGGGCCTGGAAGGCGCCGAGGTCGCGATCGACTCCGGCTGAGACCCGCCGCTAGCGGTCGAGGTGGTCGCGCCGCTGCCGCAGGTAGATCACGAAGCCCCACCAGCACAACACGATCGCGACGGTGGTGACCACCAGCGCGCGGCGCAGATCATCGGGCGAGGCTTCGGCGAGCAGCGGGCCGTAGGCGCTGATGCGGCGCGCGAGGTCGGCGTCGATCGCGCCCGCGTCGGCGAGGTAGAGGATCCGCAGCAGCGAATAGACGATGGAGCCGACCCACACCGATCGATACGCCCACGGCTTGAGGCCCCACAGCCCCACCCCCATCCACGTGTAGATTCCCAGGTAGACCAAGTGCAGGGCGACCGCCGCCACCCCTCCGCGCATGCCGCCGAACAGCGGGACTTCCGAAGTCAAGGCGAGGCCTTCGAAGCACGCCGACATCAAATAGAAGAAGCCGGCCGCGCGAATGGTGAAGTAGGCCGCCTTGGAGCGCGTGGGAGCGGCCTCGGCCGGTCGCGCGGCCGCCGCATGGGCATGCCCGGGCGGGTTCCAGGCGACGCTCCCTAGTTCGCGTGAGGCACCGCAGAAGCGGCACAGGATCGCTTGATCCTGGATCTCTTCGGCGCAGTAGGGGCACTTCACAGGGGTCGACGGCGGTTTGCCCGACCATCGTAGTGCGGTGGCGCCAGGGGCGATCACGCGCGCGCTGCGGCGGGCGCGATTTCGCGAAGGCGGGCCTTCCACCGCACCGCGCGCAAGCAGAGCAGTGGGCGACGCCGCTGGCGGCGAACAGGACCATGGCCCACGGCGACCAGGCGACCGCGAGCAGGACTCCGCCGAAGGCCAGGGAGACCGGCCAGACGAAACCGGGCCGGAAGTAGGGGCGGTGGCGTGTGAACTTGGAGCTCGTCTGGCTCACCGCGATATGGAAACCGATTGGAAGCGCGAACAGATAGCCCATCGCGCGGCCACCCATCCCCCATCCGCCGGCGAAGATCAACGCGATGGCGGCCAGCATGAACACCAAGGACGCCGCGTCGATCCAGCGCTGGATCGACACCAGGCGAGGATTTCGGTTCCAGAACACGAGACGGTCGGCGAGGCGGTTCTTCCGGTTGCACCGCGCGCACGCGCCGTCCGGCGCCGCCATGGTCGCGAAGCAGTACAGACAGTAGACCCGCATGACGACGCGCGTTTCAGAGCGCGCCGGCGGCGCCGTGCGCGTTGGCCCAGTCCCGGCGAGCGAGCGCAAAGCGGAGGATCCCCGTTTCCGAGCCCTCTTCGACCCTCCGAAACCCGCACTTCTCGAGCACACCGATCGACGCGGTGAGCTCCGGAAGGGTCTCCCCGATGGCGCGCTGCACGGCCGCGTGCGCGAACGCGTTTTGCAGCAGACCATGGGTGACTTCGGTGGCGTAGCCGCGCCGCCGCTGGTCGAAAACGATGCCGTAACCGATTTCGACCGTGCCGTCTTCCGTGGGAGGTCCCTTGTACCCGGCACTGCCGATCAAGAGCGACGCCGCATGCTCCTTCCCAAGCAGGACGAAATACAGCCACCAGCCTTGCTGTTCGCACCCGTCGCCCAAGCGCTCCAAGGTGTAACGGTAGGCGTCGCCGTCCAGGTACTCGGGCGGCCAGCTGTCCGGCACTCTGGCGGCGAGGGCCTCGCCCAAGGTCCTGGATCCGCAAAGCGCCGCGCGCACGTGTTCCGGCGTCGCGGGCACCAACTTCAATCTCGCGGTCTCGATCATGCCCCTCCTCGAATGCCCACCCGCGCGATGCGGGGGCGCTACCTGGCCTTCTTCTGCATGTGCGCGACGCTCTTCTGGATCAGTTTCTTGAGCGTGGGCAGGTGGACGTCCTCGAGCTTCTTGATGTACAAGCAGGACTTGCCGGTCGTGTGCTTGCCTAGTTGCTGCATCAAGTCGTCCTGACCTTGGAAGCCGGCCATGATGTACAGCGTGAGCGCGGACTTGCGCGGCGAGAAGCCGCACAGCGGCCAGTCTCCTTCCTGACCGCTCGCGTACTTGTAGTCGTAGCTGCCGAAACCGACGATGCTCGGCCCCTACATGGCCGGCTCGTCCTTGGTGATCTTCGCCATGATTTCGACGATCTTCCAGCTGTCTTCGCGCATGGTCGCGTCGGGAATCGCGTCGAGGAACTTCTTGACGCTCGCCTTGTTCTTCTTTGTCTTGGGTTCCGCCATCGAATCTTCTCCAGGCTTGCGTCCCGGCTAGCCGGCGCGCAGCGACCGGCCGCGCGCGTCGGCTTCCTGCGCGCTCGACGCCGAAGTCTCCAGATCCCGGATGCGGCCGTCGTCCAGATCGTAGATCCAGCCGTGGACGGCGAGCGCCTGGCCGCGTCTCCACGCGTCTCGCACGATCGAGGTCTGGCAGACGTGCGTCACCTGGTCGATCACGTTCAGTTCGCACAACCGCGCGGCCTGGGCCTCGCGATCGGCGCAGTCGTCCAATTCGTCCTGGTAGCGGTCGCGCACGTCCTGGACGTGGCGCAGCCAATTGTCGATCAAGCCCAGCTGCCGGTCCTCGAGCGCCGCCTGCACGCCGCCACATCCGTAGTGGCCGCAGACGATCACGTGTTCGACCGAGAGCGCTTCGACGGCGTATTGGATCACCGACAAGCAGTTGAGATCGGTGTGCACCACCTGGTTGGCCACGTTGCGGTGCACGAAAAGTTCGCCCGGCAACAGACCGACGATCTCGTTCGCCGGCACCCGGCTGTCCGAGCAGCCGATCCACAAGAAATCAGGATTCTGCTGCTCCACCAGGCGCGTAAAGAAGCGGGTATCGCCTTCGCGCATCTTGTCGGCCCAGATGCGGTTGGCGGCGAAGAGTTCGGCCGGGGTCTTCAAGATGCGCTCCCGCCCGAGGTTAGCGCCGCGACCCCGGGGGGCTCCATCCAGTGCTGCGCGTGCACGCGGTCGGCGCGTACGCGCGGCGCAAAGAGGAACACGAACAACAGGACCATGGCCATGCCGAATTGCGCCTGGTCGGCAAGGGGCAACAGGGAATCCCGGTCCATCACCAGCCCCAGCGCGTGCGAAATCAGAAACGGCAGTACGCTCGCCAAGACCCAGAAGAAAACCAGTCCCAGAATCAGCAAGACCGCGAGCAGGGCCGGCGCGAGCACGGTTTCGGCCGCCAGGACTAGGAAATCGCGCACGCGCTGGCCACGAGTGCGCTCAAAGGCGAGAGCCTGGCCGCAAAGCCCGGCGGTGAGGGTGTGCAGGAACACCGGGCTCCGCTCATAGGCCACGTGGCCGAAGAAGAAACCACTGCCGAGCAGGCGGTGGTTGACGACCTCGCCCCAGGCTCCGAACCGGCGCAAGACGCCGGCCACGGGGTCGAAGAAGGAAACGAAGTTGTCCCACGGAAGCTTGCGCCCCCCCCGCCTCGCCGGCGGCCGGCTGCAGCTTGGGCCAGAAGAAGCGGATCTTCTCGAGCGGACTCCCGATGGTGTACAGGTGCTCCACTCTGGCGATCGCCGCGCGGACTTCGGTCTCGTGCGCCTGCGGATCGTCCTGGGCGCGCAAGCCTGTCAAGGCGTGGAAGGCCACTACGGTGCCAAGGCTGTGCGCCACCACCTGGATCGCTGCGCAGCCATCGTCCTGGGCGCGCAGCAGCTGCTCATGGGAGCGCTCGATGATCTTCAGGTACACGCCCTCGACCTCGGGCGGGACCGGCGGCTCTCCCTCGGGCCGCGGATAGGCCTCGCCGGCCGAATTGACGTAGTGGAAGACGTCGCCCACGTACTCGTCGAGCATGGCATCGACCAGGCGCTGCTCGGGGTCGTACTTCCCTCGCTTGGCGATTGCCACGAACATCGCCACCACGATCGCCAGCACGCGCGCCCCGTAGTAGGCCAGCACCAGCAGCAAATTGACGACCGGCAGAAACAGGCTGGTCGCCAGCACCTGGAAGCGGCCGTAGTCCCCCGCCGCATAGACCTTGCGCCGGTGGTGGAACCACGGAAACCAGGGGATGCTCTGCAGCTCGGCGATCTGGAACGCACCGCGGGTGACTTCGCCGCGCAAGAGATCGGCCCAGTAGACCTCGTAGAAGCGCAGCGGCTGGCCGGCGAGCGCCACGGTTTCGCCCTCCGCAATGGCGGTCGGCAAGGCGTCGGGCGCAACCTTGCGCAGGCCCTTCCAAATCTTGGCGAGCGTGTCGCCGCGCTCTTGCGCACCGATGCCGTGGACCAGCAGGACCGCAGTCGGCGCGGAGTCGCGAGGGGCGGGAGCCATATCGGAACCAGACGAAGTACTTGGCCGGTCCGCCGGCTCCCCGCCGGTTTCCCGCCGGCGGCCGCGCCGAGTGTAGCGCTTCAGGTCGGCGCTGCGATCCCGTATCCCGCCCCGCGCAGGGCGGCCACGCCGCGCTCGAGATCCTTGCCGGGGACAAGCAGGAAATCGGTGTCGTGCGTGGACAAGGCGAGCACGCACACCCCGGCCTCGGCGAGCACCGTGGACAGGCCCGCGAGCACGCCGACCAGGTCGAGCGGCAATGGCCCCGCCACTTGCAGGCATCGCCAACCGCCGATCCGTCTCGGCGCGGCGAGGCCGACCGCCTCGGCGCACACGATCGAGAGTTCCTCGGGCGTGCGGGCGATCCAAACCGGAACGGCGGTCCGCACCGCATCGGGAAGCGCTGCATCCGGCGCGAAGCGGTGGATCGCGAAAGTCGCGCCGAGAACCGTCAGGCCGAGCGGCGCGGCGCCACCGGAGCTAGTCACCGTTCTCGGGCGGCAGCGCTTCGATCACCACGCCGGCCTTCGAAATGCGCGCCAGGAAACCCTCGGCCACCAGGCCATGATCCTTGCCCCCCAGGAACACGTGGCGGTCCTTCACGTCGAGTTCCTCGCCGTCGATCAGGATCTCGGGGCTGTCGTGGTTGTTCACGGACTCGTGGCCATCCGCCTTGGCGATCGAGATGGTGAATCCCTCGGGCATGGAGAGGGTCACGTCGCCGGCGACGTCGATGCGGACCTCGTTCCACGTCATCCGCGAGCCGCCGCCTGGAGCTCCTCCAAGGCTGACTTGCAGGTTGCGCGGCGCCGCAGTCCTGGCGGCGTGGGAAGCATGCTCACCACAGCTCCACGAGACGCCGGCGGAGGCCAGGAACAAGCCGAGGGAATACGAAACGATCCGGCTGCGCATGCTCGCCAAAATAGCCGCGTCCTCAGAGATCGCCAAAGGCGGAGTGGTAGTGCGCAGTGCCGGCAGCGGCCGCCAAGGCGCCGGGCGCCAGCTCCAAGGCGAGGAAGGCTTCGTCAGGCGCGTCGTACACGCAGCGAAGACCCAACCGCGAGGCCGGCACGAACCCGAAACGCGGGTAGTAGTCCGGATGTCCGAGCACCACCACGGCCCGGGCGCCGCGTTCACGGCAGCAATCCAGCCCCGCGTGCACGAGTGCGCTGCCGAGGCCTTCGCGTTGGCGGTCCGGCAGGACGGCCATCGGCGCCAAGCCCATGACCGGGAGCTTCGGAGCGCGGTCGATCGTGACCGGCGAGAACAGGAGGTGCCCCGCCACCACGCCGCCGTGCACGGCAACCAGCGAGACGATGGGAGCGGCATCGGACCGCAGGCGATCGACCAGGTCCGCTTCGGCGTCGGTCGGGAACGCCGCGACATGGACTGCGTGCACGGCCGCCCGATCGTGCTTCTGCTCGGCGCGGATTTCGAACACGCTAGTCGAGGAGAAAGCGTTCCGGTGCAACCACGGTGTTGATCGAGGCCTCGGTGTAGTCTTCGCGCGCCTGCATCTGGCCGCCAGGAAAGGTCACGGTCTGCTCGCGGTGGACGGGCAGGCCGAAGTCCCCGAGGGTCAAGGAGGCGGCCGCAACGTCCTCGCCAGCCACGAAGATCCGTAGCGCGAAGGTCGCGCTTGCGTCGCGTCGCTCGACGCCGCCCTCCTCGATCCGCACCCAGTCTCCCACGCCGCCCGCGGCATGGTCGGGCGGTGCGCCGCCGGCGAGAACCGCGAGGTTGTGCAACAGGCCCATCCGCGTGAGCCCGAGCACCACCGCCTTGTTCAATTCCGGCGGTACGGGAACGTCCGTGGTCCGGCCGTTCGCCCGGATGCGCAGCATGGTGCCGTCCGACACGAGCCCGAGCTGCATCGGAGCTCCCTCGAAACTCCCCGCAGCATCCAAGCGCAGGTAGTTGCCGGCCGCGAGCGCCAGGGTGCCGCGGAACGCCGCTTGGACAGCCTCGTCCGAGCGGATCTCGAAATTCAGCTGCAAGGTCTGGGCGTCGAGCAGCATGGCCTCGAAAGCTTCGAAGGACTCCGGAAGGCCGACGACCACGCCGTCCACCCCGCTGCTCTTCGGTTCGTTGCCGCAAGCGACCAGCAGCGGGGCAAGTAGGACGAGTCTTCTCATCTTGTGCCCTGACTGGCCGGCGGTTCGCTCGGCAGCAGGCCGAATTGCCGCATGAGGCCCATGCGATCGACGACTTGCCAGTGCCCGCTGATCTTGCCGTCGGTGAACGAGTAGATGGTCAGGCCCGGCACGTCCTCGAATCGTCGCGGTCCTCCGGACGGACCGAGCGGCCCTTGGTGCGTGCCGCTCATCGTCCAGCTGACCGCCACGCGATCGCGCTGGGCCACCGTCTCGACGATGGTGAACTCCAGGTCGGGTACCGGCGCCATCGACTTGCGGATCCGTGCCAGGAAACCTGCGTGATCGAGGGTTTGGCCGTGCCAGGCGTCGCCAGGGTCGCTGCGCACTTCGTAGACCGGAGCGAGGAACTCGGGGATGGCGCCGAAGTCGCGGCTGTTCCAGATCCGCGCGAAAAACGCGCGCAGAGTCGCTGCGTTGCTGTTCATGGGATAGAGTGTCAGGCGAAGACAACGGTCTTGTTGCCATAACGCAGCACACGGTTCTCCAAGTGCCAGCGTACGGCACGGGAGAGCACCACGCGCTCGACGTCGCGGCCCTTGCGCACCAGGTCTTCGACCGTGTCGCGGTGCGAGGCGCGAAGGACGTCCTGTTCGATGATCGGCCCCTCGTCGAGGTCCTCGGTTACGTAGTGCGCGGTGGCGCCGATCACCTTGACGCCGCGCTCGAAGGCCTGCCGGTACGGGTTGCCGCCCATGAACGCCGGCAAGAAGCTGTGGTGGATGTTGATCACCGCGCCGGGGAAGGCGGCCAGGAATCCGCCGCTGAGCACCTGCATGTAGCGCGCGAGCACGACCAGCTCGACGCGGCGTTCGGCCAGCAACGCCAGCTCGGCCTGCTCTTGCGCGCGCTTGTTGTCCCCGGTGATGGGAAAGACGTGGAAATCGACGCCGTAGAACGCGGCGACCGCGCGGGCGTCCGGGTGGTTGCTCACCACCAGGACGATCTCTCCAGCCAGCTCGCCGGCCTGGTGACGCTGCAGAAGATCGTGCAAGCAATGGTCCTGCTTGCCCACGAACAGCGCCACCTTCGGTCGCACTTCCGCGTACGCGATCCGCCAGTCCATCCGCAACGGTTCCGCCACCGCGGCGATGGCGGCCTCGAGCCCGGCGCGGTCGCCGACCAGGCCGGCAAGGTCGAAACGGATCCTCTGGAAGAAAATCCCCGCCAGCGGATCAGTGTGCTGGTCGGAGTCGAGGATGTTGAGGCCGCGCGCCGCAAGGACTTGCGCCATGCCCGCGACGATGCCGCGGCAGTCGCGGCAAGTGATCAGCAGGGTGGCGGTCTTCACGACGCCAAGGTCCCCGCCTTTGCGGTCCAAGCCTGTTTCAAGAGGGTCTCGACCAACTTCACGCTGGCGCGTCCGGGGTCGACCCGGACTCCGCAGCGCCGCTTGCCCCACCACAGCTCTTCGAGGGCGGCGATCTTCGGTGCCAAGGCGGCGTCGATCTGGGCCTCCGGCAGCATCACGTGCAAGCGGGCGGCGTCGGGCATGGTCGCGAAGATCTTGCCCTTCACCCGGAAGGAAGGAAAGCCGTGGTGGTCTTGTTCGACTGCCAGCGGCAGCGCCAAGGCGAGCGCGCGAATCCGGTCTTGGGAGATCACGTCGAAGGGAAAGGAGGTCTTGCGGGCCGGAGCAAGAATAGCGCCGCAAGCCTTCGCGGCAGCTCAGTCGAGGCGGAAGACGATCTGCGCGACTTCCTGCTTGCGGGCCTCGGCGAACGCCACTTCCAGGCCGATCTGCGCGAAGCCGCATTTTTCGAGCACCCGCCGCGAGCCGGCGTTGTCGTGGACGACGCGCGCATGGAGGGGCCGCATGGGCAAGTCCTGCAGGAACAGCGCGAGCGCGCGCGTGGCGATGCCGCGGCCCCAGTACTTCCTCGCGATCCAGTAGCCAACCTCCTGATCGCCTTCGTAAGGAAAGCAGACCAGATGCCCGACCACGCGGTCGTCGAGCAGGATCGTGCGCGCCGTGATCCCTGGATCGGTCTGGATGTGGCGCCAGCGCTCGTCGAAGGCGGCGCGGTTGCCCGGTTCCCAGCGGCTGAACGCCACCATTTGCACGGCCACGAGATCGCTCTGATGGGTGAAGAAAACGGGCAGGTCGTCTGCGCGGACTGCGCGCAGCAGCACTTGATTCGGATCCGGGTCCACGGCTACTCGAGCGCGACCCCATACGAGAGCAAGGCAAAGGCGCACCAGCCCGCGCACGCGATCCCCCAGGCCGTCATCCGCACGATGCGCCGCGGCCGGGTCGTCGGCTCCAGCCACCACTGCACGATCAGGCCGGCGGCGAGCAAGCCGAAGGCCCACGGCGCGAGCGTCCAAGCCCAGTCCAGGCTGTGCCGCCAACGGCGCATCGCCGGCCCCGCGAAGGGCCCGAACACGACCGAGGCGCCGGTCTTCCACGAGCGTGGGAAGGCCAGGTAGGCGAACACGCCCATCACCACGTAGGTCACTCCGGCAACCCGAGCATGCCGCCAAGTCAGGAATTGGCGTCGAAGCTTCATTGAGACGGCGGGCGCGCCTTGAGTTTCCCTCGAGGTGCTCATGTCCCATCCTCCATTCCGGCGCCACAGGTCTTGCAGAACTTCGCGTCGTGGTCGTGCCCTCCCGCCGCGCAAGCGGGACACTTGCGGCCGTCGGAGCGCGCCGCGGCCGCCAGTTCCACGGTCACGATGCGCGTCGGCACCGCGATGATCGCGTAGCCCAGGATCATGACGATCGCAGCGAGCGCCTGGCCGAGAGGAGTCTGCGGCGTGACCTGGCCGTAGCCCACCGTGGTGAGGGTGACGATGGCCCAGTACACGCTGCGCGGGATGCTGGTGAAGCCGTGCTCCGCGCCCTCGATCAAGTACATCAGCGAGCCGAGGACGCGACCAGCGTGAACACGCTGAACAAGAACACGGTGATCTTGCGCCGGCTCGCGTGCAGCGCGCGGATGAGCGTTTCCGCCTCGGCGAGGTGGAGGGCGAGCTTGAGCACGCGGAACACGCGCAGGATCCGCAGCGTCCGCACCACCAGAAAGGCCTGCGCGCCCGGTATCAGCGCGCTCGCGAACGTCGGCAGGATCGCGAGCAGGTCGACCACGCCGAAGAAACTGCGCGCATAGCGCCAGGCGCGCGGCACGCAGATCAGCCGCAGCAGGTACTCGACCGTGAACAGGATCGTGAAAGCCCACTCGGCCACGCGCAGTTGCGGACCGTGACGCTGGCGCACCGCGGCCACGCTCTCGAGCATCACCACCCCCACGCTCAGCACGATGGCGACGATCAGCGCCAGATCGAAGGCCTTCCCCGCCGGCGTGTCGGACCCGAAAATCACCACGTGCAGGCGCTCGCGCCATGCGGCGCGCTCGTGGGACTGCTGGGCCACCATGCCGCAAGCCTAGCCGCGGCGCGCACCCCGCCGCACCTCGGAAGCCTTCGAGCTCGGCGACCTGCCCCGCCGTGCGCCGCAAGGGTGCGAAGTCCTCGACGGCCGGACGCTCAGTGTGGCAAGGGCGCCTCCATCCACGCATCCAGGGCGCGGGCGAAGTGCTCGGGGGCGCCGGGATCCATGCGTAGGTAGAGCGCGGGCTCGATCAATTCGAACTCCATCAACAGGAAGGTCTCCGGGGCGCCGGCGGCGCGGACGAAGTCGGCGCGCGCATAGAGCGGCGCGGGGCCGAGCGCCGCGAGCGCGCGAGCGCCGGCCGCGCGCAGCGCCGGCTCGGGCGGGACCGCCCGGATCAGGCCGCCGTGCTCTTCTTGCACGCGGAAGTCGCCGGCGGCCGGGGTCTTGAGAATCGCGTGGCTCGACTCTCCGGCGAACCAGAACAGCGAGAATTCGCCTTCCGCCACGATCGCCGGAAGGAAGGGCTGCGCTTGCAGCGCGCGACCGGCGTAATAGGCCTCGAGTTCGACGACGCGGGCCGGCGCGGCCGCGCGATCGATCCGGAAGGCGCCGTCCGCGTTCGCTCCCACCCGCGGTTTGATCACGATCTCCTCGGCACCGATCTCGGCGAACAGCCCCGGGAGTGCGCCGGGCGTCAAGCGGTCGCGCCAGACGGTGGGCACGATCGGGACCCCGCGCGCGGCGAGTTCGCGCAGGTAGCCCTTGTCGAGGTTCCAGCGGACCAATTCCAAAGGGTTCTCGAGCCGCGCGCCCTGCCGTTCGATCTCGGCGAGCACTGCGAGGAACTGCTGCGGCCGGTCCTGGTAGTCCCACGGCGAGCGGATCACCACCACGTCGAAGCGGCTCCAATCG
>DASWJW010000246.1:0-4752 GCA_036396955.1 Planctomycetota bacterium | reverse complement strand
CACCGAACTCGCACGGCAGGCATCGAATGGAGCCCCGATCGACCTGAAAATCGGCGCGCTCCGCCGCTGGTCCCCCGCCGATCCCGCGCTCTACGACCTGCGCGTGCGGATCCTCGAAGGCGAGCGGGTCGTCGATGCGGTCGACAGCTACTTCGCCTTGCGCAGCATCGTCTGCCGGCCCGACGCGGCGGGAGTGCCGCGCTTCTTCCTCAACGGCGAGGCGCTGTTCCAATTCGGGCTGCTGGATCAAGGCTTCTGGCCGGATGGCCTGTACACCGCACCGACCGACGCCGCGCTCCGTTACGACTTGGAGGTCACCAAGGCGCTCGGTTTCAACCTGGTCCGCAAGCACGTCAAGGTCGAGCCGGAACGCTGGTACTACCACTGTGACCGCCTGGGCTTGCTGGTCTGGCAGGACATTCCGAGCGGCGGCCCCTACATCGGGCCGGCCGACCCGGACGCCGTGCGCGCGCCCCAGAACGCCGCCAATTTCGAGCGCGAGGCCGCGCGCATCGTCGACGCGTTCGGGCACCACCCCTGCATCGTCAGCTGGGTGCTCTTCAACGAAGGGTGGGGCCAGTACGACACGGAACGGCTCGCCGCCTGGCTCGCGGACTTCGACCCGTCGCGCGTGGTCAACGCGACCAGCGGCTGGTCCGATCGCGGCGTCGGACAAGTCCACGATCTCCACGCCTACCCGGGACCGGCCGTGCCGCGCCCCGGAGCCCCGCGGGTCGCGGTTCTCGGTGAGTTCGGTGGCCTGGGCCTGCCGCTCTCCGGCCACACCTGGCAGAAGGACGAAAACTGGGGCTACCGCAGTTTCACGAGCAAACAGGAACTGAACGACGCCTACCTCGCGCTCGTCGCGCGGCTCCGCCCGCTGATTTCGCAAGGACTGGCCGCCGCCGTCTACACGCAGACGACCGACGTCGAAATCGAAGTGAACGGCGTGATGAGCTACGACCGCGAAGTCCTGAAGCTCGACGACCCCCGCGTCGTCGCGGCCAATCGCCTGCTGTACCTACCGCCGCCGAGCGTCGAGGAGCTCGTCGCGACTTCGCAGTCCGTGCCGCAGATCTGGCGCTACACCTTGCAACCCCCTGCGGACGGCTGGGAGCGGCGCGGCTTCGACGACGGTTCCTGGCGAACGGGCCGCGGTGGGTTCGGCACCGAAGGCACGCCTGGCGCGGTGGTGGGCACGACCTGGTCCAGCGGCGAGATCTGGCTGCGCCGGGAAGTCGTGATCCCGGACCTGCCGGAAGACGGGACGCTGGCGCTGCGGATCCACCACGACGAGCGGGCACAGGTCTACTGGAACGGCGCGCTCGTCGCGGACCTGGACGGCTACACCTCGGACTACGTCTTCGTGCCGCTAACGGAAGCGGACCGCGCGCACTTCGCGGCAGGAAGCAACACGATCGCGGTCCGCTGCCGCCAGACCAGCGGCGGGCAGTTCCTCGACCTCGGCTTGAGCGTTCTCAGGGAGCGGCGCTGAGCCGCGCCGAGCGCCCGCTAGAAACGGATGTTCACGTCGAAGCGGACGTTCCACTGGTTGCGGCCGCTGTCCGCGGTCGGAATCCGGGGGAACGTCATGTCCCGGGCCGAGACCAGCGTCCACAGGTGGAGGCCGACGGCGTCCGAGACCTGGTGGTTGACGCCGAGGAGATGGCTGCGGTGGTTGGTTCCGAACAGGAAGTCGTCCTGGGAAACCGGCGAGAAAACGGCGTCCTGCTCCACCACCTGCCACTGGTAGTAGACGCGCCAGTCCCCGCTCTCCCGGGTGCTCCCCGCCGCCAGTCCCAACGCGTAGCCATGCTGCGCGTCCGGCTGCGCACGGTGGTTCAGGATGTACTCGCCGGCGACGGTCATCGGCGTGCCGAAGGCGTCGAAGCCGACGGCCAGGATCGAGTTCCAGATCCCGAAGTCCGAGCGGAAACCGTCCTGGATCTTGTCGCCGTTGCGGTCCACGGTGGCGTTGCCGGAGTTGTCTCCCAGGATCGCGAGCGATCCGGACGGCACGGGCTCGGTGTAGTAGTAGTAGCTCGTGGCGGCGGTCGCCGTCACGCCGTCCGCAACAGGAAGGACGGCCGCGACCTGCCCGACCGTGGTGTACGCGTCGCGCGCATTGCCTTGTTCCAGCACCACGAATTCGCCGGCGGTCACGCTCAGCCGCTCGAAGGGACCGGCGTCCGTGGTGGAATAGCCGGCCAGCAAGCCTTCGGGCTGGACGTCGGCGTCCCAGACCAGTTCGCCGTACACGGGGTTCGTGACCAGCGGATTGCCGAACTTGCCCCCGGTCACGGACAAGTCGCCGTCGGGATCCGGCAGCCAGGTGACGAAGGCCCGGTCCAAACTCAGTTGCGCGCCGTCGAAGCCGTCGCCCAGGGTGACGTGCGGAGACTGCGGATCGTCCGGGTCTCCGGTGACGACCCGGGCGCCGACCTTCACGGCTTCGTCGACCCGATAGGTCGCCCCCAGGCGCAAGCGCATCCGCAGGCGGTGCCGGTCCAGCTGGTCGTCGCGGTTCAGTTGACTCTCGCTGCGCAGGCGGACGTCGCCGAAGACGTCCAGATCCTCGAGGAACTGGTCCCAGCCGGAATCCTGCGCGCGGAGCGCCCCGTCGGCGCCGAGCGTCACCAGTGCGAGGACGGCGAAGAAAAGGGGCAGTCGGAAGCGGACCATGCTTCTCTTCATAGCCCCTGTCGGGAGCCCGGGGAAGATAGCCGGGTCCCGCGCAAGCACCGGGGGCCCTGCGCCAGCTGGCGCAGGGCCACCTTGCCTAGGTCCGAAGCGGCTTGCGCCACTAGTTCGGCGGCCACTTCTTGGGGTGGCCGTCCTGGTCGACGACCAGGTGCTTGGTGCCGGGCGGCAGCACCTGCAGCGACTTGAGGAACTCGATGATCGAGTCGCGGCCGTAGTCGCTCAGACCTTCGAAGGCCTGGCGTTCGGTGAGCGCCTCGCCGTCGTGGCCCAGGACCGCTTCGCGCAAGGTCGTGAACTGACCGTGGTGGAAGTACGGCGGTTCGTTGGCGGCGCCCCACAGCTTCTTGGTGAGGAACATCTGGTTGCCGGCGAAGAAGCCCGCCGAGCCCGCGGCCTGCAGCATGTCGAGCGGCTCGGTGTTGGGGTCGCCCGGGCCCGCGCAGATGTTGTGCAGCTTGAGGTCGGTGTAGGCCGGCACCCAGGTCGGCTTGTTCTTCTTGGCCGAGAGCCTCGGCTGCGGCAGCTTCTTGCTGTTCAGGTTCAGGGCGAGCGGCGGCGCGTCGCCGAGCCGCAGGTTGCCGGCCGGGTTGAACGGATTCGGCTCGGAGAACACGCTGTCGTTCAGCGGCAGCGCCGAAACGTGGCAGCGCGCGCAGCCGATCGCATCGAAGAGCTGTTCGCCGTCCCAGACGGCTTGCTCGACCACCGGGTCGTCGGAGATCACGCGGCCGGGCACTGCCAGCACCGCCTGGTACATCGAGACCGCGGTCATGTCTGCGCGGGTCAGTTCGTCGGTGAAACCGTCGCCGTCGGGGTCGGTCCCGGCGCCGAAGCGCTCGGCGGTCTGCATGCCGTGGTGGTGGTTGAAGGCGTTGTTGGTGAATTGCCGCAACGACACCACCGCACCGGCCTGGTGGAAGGGCTGGAGGATCAGGCTGGGAGGATTCAAGGCGCCCGAACTCGCCAAGCTGGGCGCGGGCAGGCCCTCGACGAGCGAGGTGTCCCAGGTGCCGTCGCCGTTGCGGACGAGTTCGCCGAATTCGACGTCCTTGGTCACCAGCGCCACGCTGGCCCCCGGAGCCAGGTTGTCGCGCAGGAACTGCAGGTCCATCGTCATCTCGCGCGCGAGCATTTCGATGTAGCCGGCGCCGAACATGCCGAGGGTTGCGCGGTAGTTGGCGATCGTCGGCAGGGTGGCGGCGGAGCCGTCTTCCTGGACCGTGCCCTTGGTGACGATCGGGTCGGCCTGGTCGAAGGTCGCGAAGTCGAAGCGGTGGCCGAGCACGAACACGCCGGTGACGAAGTCGCCGCCGCCGCCCGGCACGCCGAAGGGCGCGTTGTGGCAGCCAGAGCACGCGTTGGCGTCGCGCGCCGAGACGCGGTTGAACGCGCGCGGGAACACCAGCGGGTCGGACGGATCGGTGAGTGCGGCGCCAGTGCCCTTGGTGAGCGGACGGCCAGCACCTTCCTGCGCCGTCCAGTTGGCTTCGAAGAGCCGCTTGCCGTGCTCGAGCAGATCCTTGACTCCGACGACATACTCGTCGCCGTCCGCGAGGTGCGTGGGAATGGCGACCTCCTTGCCGAGGTCCTGTTGCGTGGCGTGGCCGCCGAGGAGGGGCACCGCCCCGCCTAGCAGGGGCATGGCGAGCAAGGCCGCCACGACCGCGAGGATGAGGAAAAAGAAATGTCGCATGGGTTGCCGGCCGCTCGGGGCGGCGGTCAGGGATGGGGAAGAGCTGTTCTTGGAATTCGGGGGGGGGTATTTCGAGCTTATCCCAAAAATCCCGATCCGCAATCCTTTAAAAAGCCGGGATCAAGCCGACGATCCCTCGAAAAGCGGGGTTCCACGAAGTCTCCGGCCTGACTGCCAGGCTCGGGGAGCGAGCCGGTGCAAAGGCACCAGGCCGTGCCGTGCCGCGGAAGGGCAAGGCTCCCTGTCCGTCAAGCCCCGAAAGCCAGCGATATGGATCCGGCTCATGGTCAAGGATCCCGAATTCCACTAGACTATGGTCGATTGATGCACCGGAGCCTTCTTTCAGGTCTTGGTGC
>DASWJW010000245.1:0-3088 GCA_036396955.1 Planctomycetota bacterium | reverse complement strand
AGCTGGAGAGTTACCAAGGCGAACTCGAGCTCGAGCACGCCCGGCTCGAAGCCAGGAGCTTGTCCGACGAGCTCACCGGGCTCCACAACCGCCGCAGCTTCGACGCGCGCCGCATCGAAGAGATCGAACGCTGCACGCGCTACGCACAGCCCTTGTCGGCGCTCATGCTCGACATCGATTTCTTCAAGGCATTCAACGACTCCTTCGGCGACGCGGCGGGCGACGCGGTCCTGCGGCGCACCGGCAAGTTGCTGCTCGAGGTCTGCCGGGCCTCGGATTTCGCTGCGCGCTACGGCGGCGAGGAATTCGCGATCCTCTTGCCCAACACCGAGAGTTCGGGCGCGTGGATCCTGGCAGAACGCTTCCGTCGCGCGTTCGAAGCCGCCGACTGGCCGCACGGGAAAGTGACCACGAGCGTGGGGGTCGCCACGCAGCATGCCGGGCCGGAAACCGGATTCGATCTGCTCGCCGAGGCGGACGCCGCCATGTTCCAGGCCAAGTTGATGGGCCGCAACCGCGTCTGCCGGGCCGGGATGGGCGCCGGCACCGCGCCCGGCGCAGCGGGACGCGAATTGACCCGCGGATCGGGCTAGACCGGAGCTCTCCTAGGTCGCGGGGGGCCGCAAGACGTCGAGCAGCGAGCGGAGCATGCGGTAGGTCAGGCCCCAGACCACGCGGCCGTCGTGGCGCCAGCTCGGAAGGTTCCCTTCCGCCCCGTCGCCGCGCCAGTGATGGACGTGGTCGAGCGCTCCGGATGCCACGGCTTCGAGCGGCAATGGAAAGACCTCTTGCGCTTCCGCACTCGGCCGCGGCGCGATCGGTGTTTCGACGGCGAACACGTAGGGCGTGATCACCAGCGGCACCAGCCGGCCGTAGGCCACGGCGCGCAGCGGCGGCAGCGAGCCCAGGCAGCGAGCGCAGCGGCGCAGATCGATGCCGATCTCCTCGAGCGTTTCCCGGACCGCGGTCTCCAGCAGGTCGGCGTCGCCCGGGGCAGCGCGGCCGCCGGGCAGACTGATGTGGCCCGACCAGGGATCCTCCTGGTGCTCGCTGCGGCGCATCAGCCAAACTCGGGTCTCCGGAGGCTGCGCCTCCAGGATCATCGCGACCGCGGCGTGCGTGCAGTCTTCGGCGCCGGCGGGGTGGTCGTCCGGCAGTGCGGCCAGCCGCTGCTCGAGCGCCTTCAGATCCACCAGCACGAGCCGCGCTCCGGTCAGCCGTCCATGGGCCGGATGCGCACGTTCCGGTAGCGCACCGGGTCGTTGTGGCCGGCGAAACCAAAGTAGCCGCGCGTCCGCAGGCGGCCCGGGTGCTCGTGGCCGCTCGGCGGCGTCTCGACGGCGGCGAGATCGGCGTCGAGGATGACCGTGCCGTTCAGCTCGACGCGCACGCGCGAACCCAGCACCGTCACTTCCTGGAAATTCCAGGTTCCGGTCGGCCGCTGGTAGCCGCGTTGCGCGGGCACCTGGCCATATGCCGAGCCGTGGTACTGCCAGGGCTTGAGATTCGCGTACTGCGCGGCGCCGTCGTCGAGCACCTGCAGTTCGCACATCCCCAAGTAGGCCGTGTCGCCGCTGCCAGGATAGCGGATCGCGAGGCCGTTGTTGCCGCCGGGCGGAAGCAGGATCTCCATGCGGGCGACGAAGTCGCCGTATTCGGCCACCGTGTGCAGGGTGCCGCCGTGGCCCTGCTTGCACTGGATGGCGCCGTCGACGACTTCGTAGTCGTCGACCGGTCCTTGCCAGCCGTCGAGGTCGCGGCCGTTGAAAACCGTCTCGAAGCCGCCGCCGCCGTGCTCCTGCAGGATCCCATTGGCTTCCTCCGCGCCGATCTCGCGCAACGTCAGGCCGCGCCAGCGGATTTCGCCGCCGTGGGTCTGCAATTGGATCGGTCCGCGAGCGGGCAACGGAAGTTCCCGGTTCCAGTAATTCTCCATCACGGCGAAGTCGACCGTGAGCTGGCCGTTGAGCCACACCGAAGTGCGCGCGCCGACCTGGCGGATGCGGAGCTGGTTCCACGCGCCGAACGGCAGGTCGGCGTGCACCAGCGGCATGCGCGGGTGGGTCTGGTTGTTCCAGAGCCCGCCCGAGCCCTTGTCCGCGCCGATGTTCCACTTGCCGCCGGCCTCGGTCGTGTCCCAGATCTGCACTTGCGGCGTGCCGCGCAAGTAGATGCCGCTGTCGGCTCCCGCCACGGTCCGGTATTCGAGCTGCAGCTCGAAATCGCCGTAGTCGCGCGCGGTGGTCAAGTAGACGCCGGCGCCGTCGTTGACGAGCGCGCCGTCCTCCACGCGCCAGTGCGCATCGCGGTCGGCGTTCCACGCGGCCTGCCGCTCGGCGCGTTCCGCCGCGGAGAGCGCCGCCAGGTCGTACGGCGAGAAATGCGGCTGTCCGCGCCATCCGTCCAGGTCGCGGCCGTTGAAGAGCGGCTGGAAACCGGCCGGCGCCCGTTCCTGCGCGAACGCGGTGCCGGCCAGGAACAGGAGGGCAAGAACGGTGCGCATGTCCCTATTCGTCTTCGGTGAAGCGTGCGTGTGCGGGCTCCTCGAGCTCGCGCAGGGCGGTGAAAGCCTCGTTGGCGGCGTCGGCGTCGCCGTCGAGCAAGGCGATCTCGAGCGTCAGCATGTGCTCGATCAGCACGGCGATCTCCCGGCGGTACGCGAGCTGGAATTCGGCTCGTTTCGCTTCGGGCACGTGCTCGCTCATCTTGGGGACCATGGCCTTGGCCGCGAGCGCGGCGTGCTCGGCCTTGACCACCCAATCGAGCGATTCTTCGGCCTTGGTCGCGTCGCGCAGGCTGCGGCGCAGGCGCTTCACCGACAGCTCGATGGCTTCCATGTGGTCCTCGAGCACCGGCGCCGCTTCGATCCCGTCGTGGATGACCGGGTCTTGCACGACCGGATCTTGCGCGGCTGGCACGAGGGCGGCACCGATGAGGATGGGGATCGGAAGGAGGAGACGGAGTCGTTGCATGGCTGGCTAGTGATTCAGCAGGGTTTCGGCGCTCAGAGGACCTTGGTGCTGCCGGGCATCGCGATCGAGTAGCGACCGTCGGCGTCGGGCAGGACCTGCGGATCGGCGTCCCAGGC
>DASWJW010000244.1:0-7106 GCA_036396955.1 Planctomycetota bacterium | reverse complement strand
CTTCGTCCAGGGTGGGCTCGGGCCGCGCCTCGGGCGCGGTCGCCGGCAAGGAGCGTAGCCGCGCCAGCAGGCCGCGCGGCGCTCCAGCCCGCGCGCGTGCGAGAGCGCCCAGGATGCGCTGCCGCCGGCGTTCGGCCCGGCGGCCGATGAACACGGCCTGGCTGCCGACCACGATGCCCTCCGGCGGCCGGAACCAGTCGATCTCCCAGCGGCCGCAAGTGAAATTGAACATGCAAGGCGAGTCCTCGCCGGCAAAGTGCACGATGCCCTTGGCGCGCCAGATCTCACGCGGCAGGCGGGCGAGCAGCCGCTCGAAGCGGCGCCGCTCGAAGCGCTCCGTGGGCTCCCCCTGGTAGCTGAAGGCCTGGACTTCTTCGTCTTCGAGGTGGTTGTGGCCGTGACCGCCACGCTCGGCCAGGGCACGCAGCTCGGCGCGGACGCGGCCCACGCTGGTGCCGAACAGGAGATCGGTGTCCACGCGGCCGTGCTCGGTGCGGAAGATGATCGCCCGCGGGTTGCGCAGCCGCAACTCGCGCTCGGCGCGGCGCGCGGCCTTGGCGTCCACCAGGTCGAGCTTGTTGAGGACCAGGAAGTCGGCCTCGGCGATCTGCTCGCCGGACACCCGGCTCTCCTTCAGCGTCCGCAGGACGTGTTCGGCGTCGACCACCGTGATCACGGCGTCGAGCGCGAGCCCGGATTCGCGGACTTGCGCGACCAGCGGGCCCGGTTCGGCGATTCCGGTCGCCTCGACCACGACCAGGTGCGGGCGGGCGCGCTGCAGGATCTCGCGGATCGCCAGGGTGAACTGGGTGCCGACCGAACAGCAGATGCAGCCGTTGGACAGCTCGACCATCTCTTCGACGGCCTTCAGGCCGGAAATCACCTGGCCGTCGATGCCGAGATCGCCGATCTCGTTCATGATCACGGCGACCCGGCGGCCGTCGAGGCCGTGTTCCAGGACGTGCTTGAGCAGCGTGGTCTTGCCGCTGCCAAGGAAGCCGGTCAGGATGTCGGCGGCGACTTCGGCCATCTGCGGCCGATTCTACCGGGATGGTCCTTCCTTTCGACGCCGTCGCGTTCGAACCCGACGGCACGCTGCTGCGCGCCGGCGCCGACCCCGCCACGGCCGGCGCGCTGTGCGAAGGCGCGGCAACGCAGCTGCGGCGGCTCGCCAACCGCTTGCCCGTGGCATTCGCGACCCGCTTGCCCGCCGTGGCCGCCGGGCGCCTGCAAGAGCGGCTCGGCGTGCCGGTCGCCGTGTGCACGGCTTCGCTCGAAAGCGCCGAGGCGCACCTCGGCGCAGCGCCGGCGCGCCTGCTCCTGGTCGCGGCCGACGCGCCGGCGCTCGCTGCGGCGGCGGCCCGCGGCTGGCACACCGCATGGCTCGGCGCCGGTGCCCCGGAGCCGCCGCCGCGGCTGCAGGCGACGGAACTCGAACACCTGGTCGACGCCGTGCTCGCCCTCGACCCGGAAGAGGACCTCGGCCCCCACCCGTTGCTCGGCAGCATGCCGCGCGAATTCCTGGATGGCGTGCTCTTGTTCAACGCCGGCCGCTGGTACGAAGCGCACGAAGCGTGGGAGATCGTCTGGAAACGCGTCGGTCCGGCGCAAGGCGACTTTTACCGCGGACTCATCCAGATGGCCGCCGCCGCGCTGCACTGGGAGCGCGGCAACGCTGCGGGCGCCGCCACGCTCTACGCGAGCGCGCGGCGGCAATTGAGCGGCTACCTGCCCCGCCACGAACGGCTCGACGTGCTCGCCTTCCTCCAGGAGATGGAGGAGTGGTTCGAGCCTTTCCACGCCGCGCGGCGGGCGCAACAGGCGCCGCCGCCTCCGCGCGCCGCCCCGCCGACGATCGAACTCGAACTCGGCTAGCCTGCTAGTCGACGCCGATCGCGTGCGCGAAGGCGCGGTTGTCGGTGTCGCGGCCGAGGAACGCGCGGATCGAAGCGGACTCGTCGCGCGAACCGCCCACCGAGTAGATCTCGCGGCGCAAGCGCATGCCGGTCGCCACGTCCAGCAGGCCGCCGGGAGAGGCCTCGAAGGCCGACGCCAGGTCGGCGGAGATCGAATCGGCCCACGCGTAGCCGTAGTAGCCCGCGTCGTAGCCGGTGAGATGGCCCCAGTAGGCCGCGAAACCCGACCCGGCCGGGGGCGTGAAGAAGACCTCGGCAATCGTCTGGTTGGCGACCTGGACCGGATCGTCCGCCGCACGCGTCGAATGCATGCGCAGGTCCGCCAGCGCAAACGCGAGCTGGCGGCGGTACCACACGGCCTTGGTCGCCAGATCGGCTTCGGCCATGCGCTCGACCACCGCCAGGTCGATGGTCTCGTCGGGATTCTGCCAGTCGACCGCGAAGCGGCGCAGGACTTGCGGACTCCACACCCAGTTCTCGAGCATCTGCGAAGGCGCTTCGACGAAGTCCTGCGCCACCGCCGCGCCGGCGTAGCGGCCGTACTTGGCCTGCGTCAGGATCGTGTGCAGGCAGTGGCCGAACTCGTGGAAGAAGGTTTCGACCTCGCTGTGCGAGAGCAGGGACGGCGTGTCGGCGCCCGGCGGCGTGAAGTTGCAGATCAGCGCCGCCACGGGGCGCCGGTAGCTGCCGTCCTCGAGCGCGCGGCCTGTCACCACGTCGAATTGCGCGAAGTGGTTGTACTTGCCTTCCCGCGGGAACAGGTCGAGGTAGAACATCCCCAGCGGCCGGCCGTCCTGCGCGTCGCTGGCGAGCCAGAGCGTGACGCCCTTGGCCCACACCCACGACGGTTTCACTTGCCGGAAGCGCAGGCCGAAGATCTCCTCGTAGACGCCGAACATGCCGGCGAGCACGCGGTCGAGTTCGAAGAAGCGGCGTAGCGCTTCGGCGTCGACCTGGTAGCGCTCCTTGCGCAGCTGGTTCTGGTAGTAGCGGAAGTCCCAGAGTTCGATCTTGGCCTGCGGGTCGCCGGCGTCGGCCAACTTGAGCGCGCGCAAGGCCTCGACTTCGGCGCGGAACTTGGGCTCCAGGCGCCGCGACAGGTCTTCGGCGAACGCCATCGCGTTGGCGCCGCTCTTGGCCATGCGCGGCTCGATCTGGTAATCGGCCCAGGTCGCGTAGCCGAGCAGCCCGGCGATGCGCGCGCGCAAACCGGTCATCTGGCGGAGCAGCGGGCCGTTCTCGGCCATCGCCACCGAGTAGCGGACCGTCGCCAGCCGCTTGCGGGTTTCCTCCTTGCGCGCGTTCTCCATCACCGCCAGGTAGTCGGTGATCACCGTCGCCCGAACCGCGTGGCGGCCGCTCGCGGTGCGTGACGAATCGAGGAAGCCCTGCGGCACGCCGGCCAGCTCGGCGGCGCTGAAATCGGTCGTCACCGCGGCGTCGGTGATGTTCGTGTCGAATTCGTTCTCGATGCGGCTCAATTCGTTCTGCAGCCGTTCGACTTCGGTGCGGGTCTGCGGCTCGAGCGCAAGGCCCGCGCGGCGGTAGTCGCGCATCGTCTCCTCGAAGAGCTTGAGGTCCTCGCCCGCCAGCTCGGGCCGCGCGCCGGCCTGGTAGGCCTGCTCGAACGCCCGGCACAGCCCGTAGACGTCCTGGCGGTACTGCAAGGCGATGCTCCAAGCGCTGAGCACCTCGACCATCGCCGAGGCCTTCTCGCGCATGGCCGCGTCGGTGCTCGACTCCTTGATGACGGAGATCTCGTTGGCGACGTTGACCACCGGATGCAGGATCACGTCGAGCGCGGCGATGCTGCCCGAGAAGCCGATGGTGTTCCGCGGCTGGGCGACCAGCCGCTCGAGTTCCCAGTCGGCGCGGGTCAGCGTGCCGCGCACCTGCTCTTCGAGCGAGGCGGGCGTGCGCGCGAACTCCGGCGGCAGCAGCTGTACGTCGAAGCGCTGTTCGAGAGCCGCCACGTCGGCGAGCGCGAGCGGCGCCGCGGTCGCGCCGTGGCCGGCGGCGCTCTCGACGCGCGAACCCGCGCAGGCCCCGAGGGCGGCCGGGACGAGGAGGAGCGGAAGGAGTCGGAAGCGGCGGAAAGGAAGCATGTTCACTGCGGCTCGGCGGCGCACGGCGTGCGCACCGGCGCGCCAGTCTAGCCCGGCTCCGCTATCCTTTCCGGCCGCAGCGCGCCGCCGCGGCGCCCCTGCGCGCAGCCGCCTGCCAACCTCTCTTGGCCGCCACGGATTCTCTCGCCGAGCGCCTCGCTGCGCGCCGCCGCGCACTGACGCGCGCCCGTACGGTCGAGAACCGCGCCGCGAACCTGGCGGTCGCGCTCCTCTTCGCGGGCCCCGCGGCGCTGCTCGCCTACGACCAGCTCGGGATCGGCTGGCCCTGGCTGCTCGGCGCGTGGCTCGGCCTCCTGCTGCTGACGAGCCGCTGGCGGACCGCGGCGACCACGCGCCGGCGCCGGATCGGCCACGCCGTCGCCTGGTACGAACGCGCGGCCGCGCGCTGCGAGGACCGCTGGACTTTCGGCCAGGCCGACGGCGCCGCCTACCGCGATCCCGAGCACCCGTACGCCGGCGACCTTGACGTGTTCGGGCCCGGCTCGCTCTTCGAGCGCTTGAACGACTGCTCGACGGTCCTCGGGCGCGACGCGCTCGCCGCGTTCCTCGGCGGCCAGCCGACCGCCGCCACGCCCGCCGACCGCACGGCGGCGATCCGCGAACTGGTCGCGGACACTTCGTTCCGCGAAGCCTTCGAGATCGAGCTGCGGGAGGTCGTCGAGCTCCCCCACTTCGATGCACGGGAGCGCGATCGGCTCGAAGACGAAACCCGCCGGCTGCCGGGCTGGGGCGCGACGCCGGCTCCCCCAGCGCCTTCGCGCGGCCGCGTCGCGGCGCAGCTGGTCATGGCCGCGCTCGCGACTTTCGCCGTTGCCGCCAAATTCGCGTTCGAGCTGCCCTGGGCCGTGGTGCTGCCGTTCTACGGCGCGAACTACCTCGTCCTATGGACCGTGCGCGAAACGGCCGCCGAAGAACAGCGCTTCTCCCGCGCCCGCGCCACGCTGCGGGCGTGGTCGCGTGCGCTCGCGCTGGTCGAAGACTGGCAGCCGCAGGCCGCACCGCTGCGCGATCGCGCAGGGTCGCTGCGCGGCGCCGGCAGCGGAGCTTCGCACGCGCTCCGTCTGCTCGGCCGGCGGGTCGAGAGCCTGGAGCGGCGCCGCAACGTGGTCTGGCAATACACGATGGGCGTGATTTGGCTGTGGGACCTGCACGCGCTGCGCGCGCTCCACGACTGGAAGCGCAAGCACGGGCCCAGGCTCGCCGGCTGGCTCGGCGCGGTGGCCTCCCTCGAAGCCCTGGCGGCGCTGGCGGCGTGCGCCGAGTCGCTGCCGGAAGACGCCGATGCCGTCGTCGATCCCGAAGGGCCCTGGTTCGAGGCCGAGGACCTCGCGCACGCCTTGCTGCCGCGCCGCGGCCGCGTGGGCAACGACTTGAAGATGCCCGACCAGGGTGCCGTGCTGCTCGTCACCGGCTCGAACATGAGCGGCAAGTCGACCTTCCTGCGCGCGGTGGGCCTGGCCGCCTTGCTGGCGCGGCTGGGAATGCCGGTGCCCGCGCGCGGCCTGCGGATGCGCGAACTCGACATCGCGACCTGCATGAGGGTCGAGGATTCGCTGCGCGAGGGCGTTTCGCGCTTCCACGCCGAAGTGAAACGCTTGCGTTCCTGCGTGGCCGCCGCCGAAGTCGGCCGCCCGGTGCTGGTGCTGCTCGACGAGATCCTCGCCGGCACCAATTCGCGCGACCGCCACCTCGGCACGCGGGCGGTGCTCCAGCGGCTGGCCGGGCTGCCGGCGATCACGCTGGTCTCGAGCCACGACCTTGCACTCGCCGAACTCGCGGACCGCCTGCCCGAGCGCGTGCGCGCCGTGCATTTCCGCGATTTCGTCCGCAACGGCCGCATGGAGTTCGACTACCGCGTGCGCCCGGGCCCGCTCCCCGAAAGCAACGCGCTGCGCGTGCTGCGCGACGCCGGCCTGCCCGTCGACCTGGACGACTTGGACCCGGCCGGCGCTCCCGACGGCGCGGCTTGACGCTTGCGCCGGCCTCTCGTGGGATGGACGGGATGCGCGCCGCCGCCCTCCGCCCTCTTGCGACCGCGAGCGCTTGCGCCGCGCTGCTGCTGGCCGCAAACGCTTGCCAGACGGCGGCCCCGCGTGCCGCAGCGGACTCGCCGCTCGCGATTCTCGAGGCGCAGCAGGCCGCGTGGAACGCCGGCGACCTCGAAGGCTTCATGGCCGCGGGCTACCAGCCCGGCGGCGAGCTGACCTTCTTCTCCGACGGCGAACCGCGCAAGGGTTACGACGAACTGCTCGCCCGCTACCGCAAGCACTACCTCGAAGAAGCGGACCACGGCATGGGCCGGCTCGTCTTCTCGCAGACCGACCTGGTGGAGATGGGCGATGCGCACGCGCTCGTCCGCGGCCACTGGCAGCTCGACTACGCCGGCGGCGGTGCGGACGGCGGCTGGTTCACCTTGGTGTTCCAGCGCTATCCGGCCGGCTGGCGGATCCTCCACGACCACACCAGCGAGAGCGCCGATTGAACCCCACGACCGCGCTCGCCGAACCCGCCGCCAAGGTGGGCCGACTGCTCGCCAACGTCGAGACGGTGGTGCAAGGCAAGCGCCAGGCGGTCACCTTGGCGGTGGTCGGCCTGCTGGCGGAAGGCCACGTCCTGATCGAAGACGTGCCCGGCACCGGCAAGACCACGCTGGCGCGCGCGCTCGCGCGGTCGATCGAAGCCGACTTCCGGCGCGTGCAATTCACTTCGGACATGCTCCCCGGAGACGTCCTCGGCGTCTCGATCTGGTCGGAGCGCGACGAGAGCTTCCGCTTCCAGCGCGGCCCGGTGTTCGCCAACATCGTGCTCGCCGACGAGCTCAACCGCACGTCGCCGCGCACCCAGTCGGCGCTGCTCGAAGCCATGAGCGAGGGCCGCGTTTCCGAAGACGGCCTCGCCTACGAGCTGCCGCGGCCGTTCTTCGTGATCGCCACGCAGAACCCCGTCGAATTCGAGGGCACCTACCCACTCCCGGAGTCGCAGCTCGACCGCTTCTTGCTGCGGATCCGCATGGGCTACCCCGATCGCGACGCCGAACGCGCGCTGCTGCAGGCGCGGGCGGTCA
>DASWJW010000243.1:0-3254 GCA_036396955.1 Planctomycetota bacterium | reverse complement strand
AAGGACACCGGTGCCGCCGACGAGCACGTTGGCCGCGTGCTGCAGCCACGCTTCGCCGCGGGTCACTTGCCGGCGGCCGCGGCGAGCACGGCGTGCTGGGCGAGCGCGCGGCGCACGGCGTCCGTGGCCGCGCGTGCCGTGAGCGTGGCGCCGGCGATGCCGCGCACGCCGCGCTTGATCTGCAGGGTGTCGTCGAGCGCGCGCCCGCGGAATTGCGCGAGCCAGTCGCCGCGGGGCAGATAAGCGCGCGGTTCGCGGAAGGCGAGCACTTCGACGCGTTGCACGCGCGCGTCGGGGCCGACGGCGATCAGCAGCGTCGCCGGCATGGTCCGCACCTTGTGCGTGTCGGTCCATGCGGTGCCGACCAGGACGCCTTCGCGGCGCGCTTCCCAGGCCGTGACGACGCTGCCAAGCGGGTGGGTGCCCGCGCGCCGCCCGATTTCGGCTTGCTGTTCCTTGGTCGGATAGAAGGTCCGCTTCTCCATCTTGCAGCCCGGAAACGCCAGCGCCAAGGCCTCGTCGAGGGTGAGGAACACGCCTTCTCCGGCGTGGAGCTGGCCGGCGCGGACGGGCGCCGCTGCCGCCGCCGGGGCGGCGCCGGCAGCGAGCAGGAGCGGGATCAGGAGCGCGCCGCGCATCAGAACACGTAGCCCACGGCCAGGGCGTACTGGTCGAAACCCGTGCCGGCGCGGTTTTCGAGGCTCTGCCAGTCGGCCTTGACCACGATCTGGCCCGCCGGCTGCCACGCCACGCCGGCGGTGAGGATGCGCAAGTCGCGTGCGCCGTCGCGGACGAAGCCCGCGGGCACTTCTGCCTGGGTGTCGTAGACCTCCCAGCGGGCGAACGGGATCAACGCGGCGTCGGTCTGCATGGCGCAGAGCGTGAGCACGTCGTAGCCGAGTTCGAGGTAGCCGCCTTCGAGTTCCTCCCCGATCGACGCGCCGCCGCCGAGGCCGAGCGCGCGGTTGAGCGCGAGGACGTCTCCGACGCTGCCGCGCACGCCGAGCGCCCGCGCGCGCAGCCCCCGCCAGCGCCACTCGGCGTGCGCTTCGTACAGATCGGTGGCCGCGCCGATGCCCGTTCCCGAAGCGCGCATCAGATCCTGACCGGAACCACCCATCCAGGCCGATCCGCCGACCCGCAGGCCGGGAATGACTTCGGCGTCGAGACGCAGCACTCCGGCGAGGTCTTCGGCCTTGGCCTTGCTGCCTTTCTGCCGGCCGCCGCGCAAGCCCGCTGCGGAGAAGCCGGCGGCGTCGAAGCCGGTGAAGACCGCGGCGCGGAATTCGAGGCGATCGAACAACTCGCCCACGGCCATCACGCCGTTCTCGCGCCAGGTGGTCGGCAGGATCGCGGTCTCCGTGCCCGGGCGCCGGGCGGAGTAGAAGGTCGTCGGCTCGTGCTGCTCGTTCAGGAAACCCATCGGCACGAGCAGCAGGCCGGCGCGGAACGCGAGTTCCTCCAGCGCCTGGTATTCGAGCCATGCGAATTCGACGGCGACTTCACCGGCCCTGCCGGTGGTGGCGTGCTCGAACTCGATCTCCGAGTTGAAGTGCCAGTCGGCGTCGAATTCGTAGCCGAAGTAGAGGACTGCGCGCAGCAGGTCGATGGTGTCGTTGCGCCCCAGCGGAGCGCCGTCGTCGCGGGTCGCGGGGAAGTGCTCGTAGAGCATCTCGCCGTAGCCGCCGATCGAAACGCCGCCGGGCGCATCCGCGTCGCCGGTGGTCGCCGCGGCGACTTCGCCGGCCAGCAGGTCGAGCCGGCGGGCGATTTCCTGGAGGTCCGGCGCCGGCTCTTGCGGCGCGGGATCTTGTGCGAACGCGGGTGCGGCGGCGGCGAACAACGCGCCGTGGAGCGCGAGACGCAAGCCGGAGCGGTAGGCGGAGGCGAAATTGCGGAGTAGGTTCATCGGTCGTGGAGCAGATTCATCCGTTGCGGAGCGGGGGAGAAGACTTGCAGGCGCAGTTCGGGCGCCAACGCGGTGAGGCGGCTCTCCAGACCCTGCGTGAGACGCGCGCGCAGACCCTCGGCGTCGCGCTGCAAGATCAGCACTTCGACTTGCGGTTCTGCGGCGGCGAAGCGCAAAGCCGCGTCGGGTCCGAGCACGAAGAGCGCGGTCGAGAGGCAGTCGGCGGCCAGGGCGTTGGGGGCCAGCACGCTCAGACTGCCGAAGTCCGGCGCTGGCGCGCCGGTGCGCGGATCGAGCAAGTGGCCGAGCCGGCGGCCGGCGACCAGCAGTCCGCGCTCGGCGTTGCCGCTGGTGGCGAGCGAGCCCGCATCGATCTCGAGGGCGAGCACCGCGCGGCCGCGGTCCGCCGGATCGGCGAGACGCAGCAAGTGGCGGCCGCCCGCCACCAGCACCTGGCCCCCGAGATCCAGGACCAGGCGGCTCGCGCCGGCCGCGGTCGCGGCCGCGAGCGCGGCGTCGAGTCCCGCGCCCTTGCCGAACCCTCCCTCCTCGAGCGCGGCGCCTGGATGCAGGCGGACCAGACCGTCCGGGCGCAGTGCGAAGCGCCGCAGGCCGGAAGCCTCGCGCGCCGCCGCGAGCGCGGCGGCTGTCGGCACGCGGCCCGCGCCGCGCAGGTCCCAAACGGCGACGAGAGGTCCGACCGCGGGGTCGAATGCGCCGTCCAGGCGCTGCGACCAGGCGAAGGCCGCCGCGAGTTCGGCGGCGAGGGTGGGGGAGAGCGCCTGCAGCGCGCCGACCCGGGCGCGGTTGAGGCGCGCCAGCTCGCCGTCGGGCGTCCAGGTTGAGAGTCGCGTCTCGGCGCTCTCGACCGCCCGCACGGCGGCCTCGCTGGCTTGCAGCGCGGTGGCGCGGTCGGCGGCTTCGACCTCGACGTCGAGCCAGGTCCCCATGGCGCCGAGGCGGCGCTGGACCGTGCCGGCGGGCGTCGTGGCGGCCGCACACCCGCTCGCGAGCACGAGCAGGAGCGCGGCAGCCGGGCGGGCCGCCCCTCGGCAATTGCTATTGAGACTCATTCTCAAAAACTGGACTGGCAAAGGATAACCCCTTGCGCGCGCAATGCAAGCCCTCGGCCGGCTTGCGCCTGAGGCCGCCGATGTCAGGATGTCGGCCGGCTTCGTGCGCGTTTCTCCCATGCCGACCCGACTCCTCGCGTTTTTCTTCGCTCTGGCGCTGGCTCCCCTGCCGGGATGCGTATTTCTCGTCGGCGCCGCCGTCGGCGCCGGGGTCGTCCACGCCACCGGCGAGGACACGGCCGAACTGGTCTCCCCGGCCGGCATGGACGAAG
>DASWJW010000242.1:0-12009 GCA_036396955.1 Planctomycetota bacterium | reverse complement strand
AGAAGCTCGCCGAATCCTTGGACCTGGGCGCCGCCACCACTCCGAATCGCGCGACGACCAAGGTCGAGCCGCCGCGCGAACGCACCTACACCGTCCGGGCCGGCGACATCCTCGGCGCGATCGCGCAGCGAGAGTGCGGTTCGGCGGCGTTCCAGGACCGCATCCTGGCGTTGAATCCGGGCGTCGACGCGGACCGCCTGAAGATCGGCCAGTTGCTGCGGCTGCCACCGTCCACCACTCCGGAGCAGGAGACGGCCCGGCCCGCCGAACCGGTCCCGAGCGGAGCGCGCCAGCACGTGGTCGAGAAGGACGACAGCTTGTGGGCGCTCTCCAAGCGCTATTACGGCCACTATCAGGGCGTCGAGCGGATCGCCGCGGCGAACCGCGCCACGCTGCGCGGCTCGAATTCGCTGCAGATCGGCATGCGCCTCGTCATCCCGGGCGAGTAGAGGCGCGCGAGCGCGCGCTCCGGCGGCCGTGTACCTGGCGGATCCCGCCGCTCCGCGACTTCTGCTCGGGCTGTCGTCGGGGACTTCGGCCGATGCGCTCGACCTCGCGCTGGTGCGTGTGGTGGGCCAAGGCGGGTCGCGCACGATCGCGGTGCTGCACGGCGCAGAACGGCCCATTCCGGCGGAATTGCGCGTACGCATCCACGGCGCCGGCGCCCTGCGCGCCGCCGGACTGGCGGCGCTGCACTTCGAACTGGGCCGCTGTTTCGGCCAACTCGCGCGCGAGTTCCTCGAGCAATACGGCGTCGCGTCGAGCGCGATCGCCGCCGCCGGCAGCCACGGCCAGACCGTGTTCCACCACGACGGCGCGCCCCAGGCCGGCACGCTGCAGCTCGGCGATGCCGCGGTCATCGCGGCCGAACTGCACGCGCCCGTGGTCGCGGACTTCCGCTGGAGCGATCTCGCCGCGGGCGGTCAAGGCGCACCCGTTTCGCCGTTCGCCGACTGGATCCGCCACCGGCATGCGGCCCCCCGGCTGGCCATCCTGAATCTGGGCGGGATCGGCAATCTCACCCTCCTCGAGGGCGACGCCGATCCGCGAGCCTGGGACACCGGACCGGCCAACGCGCCCCTCGACGGCCTTGTGCGGCGCCGCACCGGCGCGGCCTGCGACGTCGACGGATTGATGGCGCTGGCGGGCAGGGTGCGAAAGGACTTACTCACCGTCCTTGTCGCCGAGCCCTGGTTCGCCCGTCCCCTGCCGCGCAGCGCGGGGCTCGAACGGTTCGGCGGCCCCTTGGTGGACCGGATCGAGGCGTTCCGGCCTGCGGTCGGTCTGGAGGACGGCCTGGCGACGCTGGTGGAACTCGCCGCATGGGCCGTGGCGGCGAGCCTGCGGGGGTCGGGCTGGCAAGGCGGCTCGGTGCATCCCTGCGGAGGGGGAGCGCGAAATCCCGCGCTGGTGGCCGCGCTGCAGCGGCATCTGCAAGACTTGCCGGGCACCCAGGTGCGTCCCTACGCGGAACTGGGAGCCGATCCCGATCTGCGCGAAGCCGTGGCCTTCGCGCTGTTGGCGGACGCCTTCTTGATGGGGGAAGCATCCAGCTGGCCGAGCACCACAGGGGCAGCCAGGCCGTGCCGCCTGGGCCGCTGGGTCCCGGCGCCGTTGCCTTGACCGGGTATCGGTCGTTCCTATCATGTTGCCCCCGAATCGGGATGCGCTACAGCACCCGATGC
Source organism: Planctomycetota bacterium (assembly GCA_036396955.1). Classification (GTDB taxonomy): domain Bacteria; phylum Planctomycetota; class UBA1135; order UBA1135; family UBA1135; genus DASWJW01. Next base: position 10,324 of record DASWJW010000242.1, on the reverse strand, counting down.
GTCCCGTGCGCCCGTACATCCCTGCCACCCCCCCCGAGGGCAGTCGCATGAACCTCCGTTCCAAGTCTGGCAACATGCCCGCTTTGCGTCTTCTCTCCATTCTCTGCCTGGCCCTCGTGTCGGCCGCTCCCGCGGTCGCCCAGGATCCCGGCAGGACCTTCGAGGAGGGCATGCGTGCGTTCCGGGCGGGCGACCGCTCCACGGCGCTCTCACGCTTCCGCGACATCGTGCGGATGGAGCCCGACCAGCTCGCCGCGCTCAACTTGCTGGACGACCATCAGGCCGCCGTCCTGGAGCTGATGAGCGCGGGTGGCGAGTACGAGACCTTCGCGGTCGAAGTGCTCACCGCGGCGCGCACCGCGCGGGTCGCCAAGATGCGCGATCCCAATGCGGCGCGCACCGCCGCGCAAGGCGTATTCGCGAGTTCGGACGCCACGCGCGCGCGCGCGATTTTCGAACTGACTACAAAGTTCGGCCCCTTCGGCGCCGCCGCGCTCATTCCCGAACTCGACTCGCCGAACCAGGACCACCGCCTGGCCGCGGTCTACGCGCTCTCGCGGATGGGCAGCGACGCGATGCAGCCGCTGCTCGCCGCCACCCGTTCGGACAACGCCGAAGTCCGCATCGGCGCCGCCATGGCGCTGACGCGCTCGACCGATCCGCGTGCGGCCGCCTCGCTCGCCGACATGGCCGCCAACGACGCGAACTCCACCGCGCGCAGCCTTGCCGGCCGCGGCGGCTCGGGAAACGCGTCGGAGTTGCACTACCAGCAAGGCTGGGCCTACTACGTCCACGACGTCCAGAGGGGCCTCGCCGACGCGGAGAACTACGGCGTGGTCTTCGTCCCGAATGGATCCGGCGTGGACTTCCACGAAGTCCCGCGCTCGCTGGTCTCGCTGGAACTCGCCAAGACGCACTTCGCCCGTGCCGCCGAACTCGGCAACACCGCCGGCAACGGCGGACTCGCGCTGGCCTATGGCGCCGAGATCTCCTTGCTCCGGCAGCTGGTCAAGGACGGCGACGACTCCAAGCAGGAGAGCCTGACCGCGCAAGAAGTCGCCGCGCTCACCCTCGGTCAGACCGAACTCGACCGCGCCCTCAAGAGCGCCCTCGCGCGCGACGAGGTCTACACCGCCGAGGCGCTCTGCACCCTGCTCGACGGCCCGGGACTCACCGCGACCGGCGGTCTCGAGAACGCCGTGCGGCGCACCAACCCGAGTCTGCGCTACGCCGCCGCCCTTGCGCTCGCGCGGGCCGGCAAGGCCAACGCCGACGCCATCGTCGCGCTCGGTGCCGCCGCGCGGCTCGAAGCGCTGCGGGTCGTGCTGGTCGTCGACCCGGACGAGCGCCGCCGCGAAGTCCTGGCCAACGATCTCAGCTCGAACAACGTGGTCGCCCTCACCGCCGTCGACGGCGCTGGCGGGCTGGTCAGCCTGCACCGCTCGCTGCACATCGACGCCTTTGTGGTCGCCGACCCGCTGCCCGACCTCTACGCCCGCCGGTTCGTGGCCGAGGCGCGCAAGAACCCCGCGTTCAAGGAAACGAGCTTCTACGTGCTCGGCGGCAACGACACCGGCCAGATCGAAGGCGCGAACACCGTCGCCAAGCTGTCGGCCGCCGAGGTGATGGCCGGCTTCGAGGATCTCGACGCCGACCGCGCGGGCAACCTGCGGATCGCCGCCAACGCCGCGTTCGCCCTGGATCGTCTCTCGATGATGAACCCGGGCCGCTTGAGCAGTGTGGTCCAGGACCTGGCGGTCGCCGCCGCCCGCGAGGACGCTGCCATCGCCGTGCCCGCGCTCCGCGCCCTCGGCAACACCGGCGGCCCCGATCACTTGGCCGCGCTGGCCGGCCAGGTCGGCAACACCAGCCTCGATGCGAGCACGCGCGCGGCGGCGGCGAACGCAATCGCCGGCATCTTGTCGCGCAACCCCGGCGCCGCGGTGAACACCGCCGCGCTCCATGCCGCGATCGAAGAAGGCGACAGCGGCCTGTCGCGGGCCTGCGCCCGCGCGCTCGGTTTCGCCGGAACCGCCCACCAGGCGGTCATGGTCGGCCCGGCGAGCTAAGGTTCCAGACGAACGAGGATCCCCGCCCGCCAGTCCTAGGGATCCACGTGGCCGCGCGCCGGAATACGGCGTGCGGCCGCCCTGATGGCGGGGCGCCAGAGTAGCTCAGTGGTAGAGCACCGCTTTCGTAAAGCGGAAGTCACGGGTTCAAATCCCGTCTCTGGCTCCACTTGAAACTGGCCCACCATGGTGGGCTTCGATGGCGAAGAAGAACCCAGCTTGCCATCGGAGCACGTCGCTCCATCGGTAGCGAATTCCGGCGACACCACAGGCCATTGCCGAAGTGATTTGTCGAGTCTTGCGAGTAATCTGACGCACGTAGTTTCGGAAGAGGACGAACAGCCAAAGATGGCGTTCCAGTCGTTCGCGAGTCTTGCTGTGCGCCCACGTCCGACGAACCAGGCGGCTCACGCAATCCCTTGCCATTGCATTGGTGTGATTGATGGGAAACAGCAGGTTCGTGTGCGTTCGCGGCGCCTTGCTGGAACACGTCCCGTGTCGCCTGTCGAGGTCGTGGAAGCAGTTGCGAAACGCTCGCCGGTAGCTTTGTTTCTGATCGGATTGGAGCACGACCTCCTTGCGTACACCAATAGCCCGGCGTAGCGCGCGGAGGGTTGCGTCGACCGCTTCTCGTGAACCGGAGCGCCGCCGGCCGTTTCGACGGATTTCTTCCCGGAGGCGCTCCAAGTGGCGGCCAGTCAGCCCTCCCCTTGGAGCGAGGGGGGCCGTGGCCAGATGGACGACGAAGAGACTTCGGCGTTCGATCAGGATTGGAACCGTGACCGGGCGCAACCGTCGGTTCGTCTCAAAAGTCTCGAGCTCGTCGAGCTGCATGATTCCGCCCAGGCCTCCCTTTCGCGAGCAGTTCTCGTGAAGGAACTGTTGATGCAGGGCGCGGGCGTGACGACCGAACCGGTCCAGGCGGCGTTCTAGAGTCGACCTACGCACTCCAAGGACGTCTGCACCGCGTCGGAGGCTGACTTTGGAACACAGGAGCTGGGCTGCCTGCCGGTCGATCCAAGGCTTGTGCAGTCCGTAATCGAGTCGAAACGATTGCGAACTGAATCCGCGCCCGCAATCAAGACATCGAAAGCGCGGGACCCGGCGCCCGTCGCATTTTCTGACGTAATGACCGCGGCGTATCCAGCGTTGGGGTCGGATCCGGCGCCAGCTCTGGCAACATGGGAAAGGGCAGCAAGGAGGAGCGAATCTCAATCGATTGCGCGCGTCGCCGTCCGGCGAATCGCACGCGCTCTTTCGACGATCCGGTCCACGAGGCGTTACGGGTCGACCAGAGATTTTGGAACACCGAAGTGGGCCAGATTCGGGTCGGGGAGGCGGGATTCGAACCCGCGACACGGACCACCCAAAGGTCCGCCTCTGCCAAACTGAGGTACTCCCCGGGCGTCCGAAAGGTCGCGCATTGTAGGGGCCCTCCCGCATCTTTTGCGCCAGCCCTAGAATCGGGGCATGAAGCGTGTCGGAGTAGTCTTGTGCGGCTGTGGCCGCTTCGACGGGTCGGAGGTCCAGGAGGCGGTCCTCACTCTTTTGCACTTGGTCCGGGCGGGCGCGCAGCCGGTGTGCATGGCTCCCGATTCGCCGCAGTGGGCGGTCTGCGAGCATTTCGGCGGCAAGACCGTCGTCGACCAGCGGCGCAACCAGCTGCACGAGGCGGCGCGGATCGCTCGGGGCGAGATCGTGGCTCTGGGCCGCGTGGCGGCTGCGGATCTCGACGCCGTGATCCTTCCCGGCGGCACCGGTGCCGCGCGCAATCTCTGCGACTTCTTCCAGGACGGCGCCAAGAGCGTGGTCTTGCCCGAACTCGGGACCTTGTTGCGGGAAACGCACGCGGCGGGAAAGCCGATCGGGGCGATCTGCATCGCGCCGGTGATCGTGGCGCTGGCGCTCGGGGGGCACGGCCCGCGGCTCACGCTGGGGCGGACCGACGGGCCGGCGGTCGAAGCGGCCAAGACCGGGGCGCGGTTCGAGGCTTGCGCCGTGGACGAGATCGTGGCCGACGAAGTCCAGCGCATCGTGAGCACTCCCGCCTACATCCTGGCGCGGGACATCGGCGAGGCCGACGCCGGGATCGGCAAGCTGGTCGCGAGGATCCTGGCGATGTGCGGCGCCCCGGTCGCCGAAACGGCCTAGGCGCACGCTTCGAAGGGCCGCTGCGTGGCACGTTCCGGCCGGCGCCGTGCGCCCCGGTGTCCCTTGCCGCGGGTTCGATCCCTTACCATGCCCTGGCGACCATCGGTGCTCCACGCGCCGCCCGCCCAACCCGCATGACCGCCGAAGGACCTCCCGCCCCGCGGACCACCGCTCCGCCACGGGGGCCGGCCGGAGACGCCGAAGCGGCCGCCCACCCCGCTGCGGAGCCGGTCGCCGAGCTGGCGCTCCCGCGTTCCGAGGCGTTTGCCGGCCAGGGCGCCAGCGCGGGCATCGCGTACGGACCGATGTGCGCGAGCCTCGAGAGCCTCGAGGACGGCGAGGCCGAGCCGCTCGCGGAAGACGCGATCGAAGCCGAGCTCGCGCGGCTCGACTCCGTGGCGCGCGCAGCGCGGGTCTCGCTGGTGCGCCAGCGCGAAGCCTTGTCCGGCAAGTTCACCGAAGCGCAGCTGCGGGTCTTCGACGCGCACTTGCAGATGCTCGAAGACCCGGTGATCGAAGCCGACGTGCGCGAACGGATCGCCAAACAGGGGATGCGGCTGGAAGCCGCGGTCAAAGATTCGCTCAGCGTGTACGAGCGTCTGTTCGACGTGGTGCAGAGCGAGAACCTGCGCAACAAGATGAGCGACATGCGCGACGTCGCGCTGCGGCTGTTGCGCTTCTGCGGCCGCGGCGGCGGACGCAGGCGCCAGCTGCCCAACGTCAAGGGCGCGGTGCTGGTGGTGCGCGAGCTTTCGGTGAGCGACCTCACGGACGCGCTCGAGAGCGGAGTCGCGGCGATCGTCGCCGAGGCCGGCAACCTGGGCAGCCACGGATCGATCCTCACCCGTGCTGCCGGCATTCCGGCGGTGATCGGGGTCGGCGCGATCGCCGCCGGGCTGCGCCGCGGCGACATGCTCATGGTCGATGGCGAATCGGGTACGGTCACAGTCAACCCGTCCTCGGAAATGGTCGGCGGCGCGCTCGGGCGCACGGCCGAGGGCATCGTGCAGCCGCTCGCGCCGGCCGAGCTTGCCGACGGCGCGCCGGTGGAATTGCTGGCTGCGGTCGCCAGCCCCCGCGAAGCGCGCATCGCCGTGGGCCTCGGCGTGCCCGACGTGGGCTTGTACCGCACCGAATTGCCGCTGATCCAGCGCCAGGGCGCACCGCGCGAGGCGGCGCTCGTCGCGCTCTACCGGCAAGTGATCAACGCGGTCGAGACCGCTTGCATCCGCCTGCCCGACCTGGACAGCACGACCGATCTTGCGACCGTCTACCCGCGCAGCGAGATCAACCCGGCGCTGGGGCTGCGCGGCGTGCGCCTGCTGCACCAGCGCGAGGAGATGCTCGCCGTGCAGCTGCGCGCCGTGATGCTCGCAGGGGAAGGCCGCCTGGTGCGGCTGGCGGTGCCGTTCGTCAACGACCCGTCCGACCTGGCGCGGGTCCGCGACGCGATGCACAGCGCACGCGAAGAATTGCGTCTCGACGGCGCCGACGTCAGCAAGCCGGTCGAACTCGGACCGGTCTTCGAGACCCCGGCTGCGGCGTTGCTCGTCCGCGAGCTGCTCGCGGAGTCCGATTTCGCCCTCGTCTCCTTCGACACGCTCGCGCAGTACCTGGTCGCGGCGGACCGTCACCACACCGACCCGCAGGTCCGCAAGCTCGCCGCCGGTCCGCATCCGGTCGTGCTCCGGGCGTTGCGCAAGATCGTGATGGTCGCCGACGGCATGGGGGTCGACCTGACCGTCTACGGCGAGTCGCTCGAGGCCGGACCGACGCTGCCGCTGCTGCTCGGTCTGGGAGTGCGACGCTTCGCGTTGCGGCCCGGTGCTCTGCGGGCGGTCCACGGCCGCTTGGGCCGCCTGGTGAGCAACGCCTGCGAAGAGGTCGCCGAAGACGCCTGCCGCGTGGCGACGACCGCCCAGGTGACCGCGCTGGTGCCGCCCGAGTGGGCGGGCGCCGACTAGCTTCCCTTGACGAATTCGGCGCCGCGCTTGACCGGAGCGGCGCGCAGGACGTCGCCGGATTCGCCCCACAGCCGGCGCACGCGGGCGCGCAGTCGTGTCTCCAGCGCTTTCGAGTCGCCGACGCGCGTCAGCACGAGCAGCGCCGAGCCCGCGCCGGAAAGCGTGGTCGCGAGCGCGCCGGCCTGATCGGCGAATTGGAGCATGCTCTCGGCGCCGGTCAGGAGCTTGAGCCGCGGCGCGACGTGCAGTTCGTCCAGTACGCCGACACGCAGCAGGACCGGATCGAGCGTGCGCAGGCCTTCGAGGAGCAGCGGCACGCGGCTGGCCTGCGCGGTCGCGCGCGCAAAAGCCACCGAACTGGGCAGCACTTCGCGCGCGCGCTTGGTCGCCAGCGGGTAGGGCGGCACAATGAGCAGGAAGCGCAGATCCTTGTGCAGCGCCACGGGGATGCGGACCCAGCCGCCCTTGCCGTCGGCGCCCGACCAGGTGGCGCCGCCGAGCAAAGATGCCGTCGCGTTCTCGGGGTGGCCCTCGAGCTTGATGGCCTCTTCGAGCAGGACCTCCTTCGAGAGCCGGCCGCCGACCAGCTTGTTGCCGAGCAGCAGTCCGGCAACCAGGCCGGCGCCGCTGGCTCCCAGGCCCCTGGCGGGCGGAAAATCGGTGCGCACCAGCAAGTGCCCGGACGGCAGGTCCTTGCCGGCCAGGATCGCCGCGCGGCGCATGCCGCGCAGCACCGGATCCCGGCCCACCGACAGCAAGGATTCGGAAAGCGGGCCTTCGCGGTCGACCGAGGTCTTTTCGGCCGGGCTCCAGGTCGCCGTCAGCCGGTGGTCCAGGGCGATTCCCAAGGCGTCGAAGCCCGTGCCGACGTTGCTCGTCGAAGCGGGCACGGCGACTTTCAGCGTGGAGCTGGCGGCGCGGCGGGCGAGTGCCATGGGGGCTTGCCGGGGTGGTCGGGAGGGGGGGGTGGACGCGGGGCGTCGCCGGGCGAGCCCGCGAGGATCCGGCCAGTGCTTGGCGGACCAGCCGTCTTACCGTAAACTTAGGGGCTTCCGTCGCCCGGGAACAGTCCTGGAAAGCCATCCCGGCTCCAGCTGCCGCGTATCGGAACGCCTCGCATCGCGGGTCGGTGGCCGCCACCACCGTCTCGCTCGTCCGGCCGGAGCCAGGGGCCGCCGGACATGCCGCACCCTCCAGTGACCGACCACGCCCCCGGTCCACCTTCGTCCAGCCCGAGCCCGAAGATGAGCGCGCAAGCCGCCGAAATGCCCTCCTCCAGCAGCCTGTCCAAGGCCGAGTGGGAGCGCCTGTTCAACATCCGCAACATCGGCATCATGGCCCACATCGATGCCGGCAAGACCACGGTCACCGAGCGGGTTCTCTACATCACGGGGCGGACCCACCAGATCGGCGAGGTGCACGACGGCGCGGCCACCATGGACTACATGGAGGACGAGCGCAATCGCGGCATCACGATCACGTCGGCCGCGACGCGCTGCATGTGGGAGGGGACGCGGATCAACTTGATCGACACTCCGGGCCACGTGGATTTCACCGTGGAAGTCGAGCGGTCCTTGCGGGTGCTCGACGGCGCCGTGGCCGTTTTCGACGGAGTCGCCGGCGTGGAAGCCCAGACGGAGACCGTCTGGCGCCAGGCCGACCGCTACGGCGTGCCGCGCATCGGTTTCATCAACAAGCTGGACCGCACGGGCGCCAACTTCAACGCGGCTTTCGAGACCATCATCAACCGCCTCGGCGCCAACGCCGTGGCGATGCAGATGCCGCTGGGCGTCGAGAAGGAGTTCTACGGAATCGTCGACCTGCTCACCCGCAAGGCGCGCCGCTTCACCGAGGAGAAGGGCGGCAAGACCTACGAGGACATGGAGATCCCGGCCGAACTGCTCGACGAGGTCGAAGAGCGGCGCGCTCTCATGGTCGAGCGCCTGGTCGAAGTCGAAGACGAGCTGGTCGAAAAATTCCTGGACGGCCGCGAGATCACCGAGGACGAGATCCGCGGGGCCGCGCGCAAGGCCACCATCATGGGCCACGCCGTGCCGGTCTTCTGCGGTTCGGCGCTGCACGACAAGGGCGTCCTGTCGCTGCTCGACGCCATCGTCGCCTATCTGCCCTCGCCGCTCGACAAGGGCGCGATCGTGGGCCGCGACCCGCGCGACCTGGAAGTCGAAATCGTCCGCTCGGCGGACGCCGACCAGCCGTTCGCGGGCCTCGCGTTCAAGACCATCGCCGACCCCAACGGCGACTTGACCTTCGTGCGCGTCTACTCCGGCACCTTGACCCGCGGCGACGCGGTGCTGAACCCGCGCACCCGCAAGAAGGAGCGCGTCGGCCGCCTCATGTTCATGCACGCCGACAAGCGCGAAGCCGTCGACGAGGTCCGCGCCGGCGAGATCTGCGCCGTGGTCGGCCTCAAGTCGACGGTCACCGGCGACACGGTCTGCGCGCCGGACAGCCAGCTGGTGCTCGAGTCGATGACCTTCCCCGAGGCGGTCGTCAGCATGTACATCGAGCCCAAGACCCTCAAGGACCGCGAGAAGCTCGCCGACGTGCTCATCCGCTTGCAGCGCGAGGATCCGAGCTTCCACGTCTCGGTCGACGATCAGACCGACCAGATGGTCATCTCGGGCATGGGCGAGCTGCACCTCGACATCGTCACCACCCGCATCCAGCGCGACTACGGCGTGCCGATCAGCGTGGGCGAGCCCAAGGTCGCCTACCGGCAGACCATCAACGCCGAGCGCGACATCGAAGGCCGCCACGTCAAGCAGTCCGGCGGTCACGGCCAGTTCGCCGTGGTCAACGTGCGCTTCTCGTCGGTGCCCGCCCAGGAGTCCGCCGTCGACTACGTCGACGCGATCAAGGGCGGCGCGGTCCCGCGGCAGTACATCCCCGCGGTCGGCAAGGGCATCGTGGACGCGGCCAAGGCCGGCGGCAAGTACGGCTGGCCGTTCGTCGACGTGCGCGCCGAATTGCACTACGGCAAGTCGCACGACGTCGACTCGAGCGAGCTCGCCTTCTACACGGCCGGCCAGCTCGCGTTCCGTCTCGCGACCGAGAGCAACTGCACGATCCTCGAGCCGATGATGAAGCTCTCGGTCCAGGTCCCCGAGGAAAACCTCGGCGACGTGATCGGCGACTTGAACACGCGGCGGGTCGAAATCGGGGAAATCGCAATCACCGGCACCCTCCGCGAGATCCGCGGCAAGGTGCCGATTGCGGAAATGTTCAAGTACGCCTCGACCCTGCGTGGCATGACCGGCGGCCGCGGCACCTTCTCGATGGAGCCACTCGAATACGCCCCTGTCCCGGCTTTCACGGCCGAGAAGCTCCTGAAAGAGTTGGCGGGCAAGCTCAGCTGAGAGAGCAGGCCGCGCGCGGGGTCCGGCTGTTGCTAGAATCCCACGTCAAATGGAAGCGAAGGAGCAGCCGCGGGATGATGCGCGGGTCGCGCGAGCGCTCGGCCTGAAAGTGCCGGTGTATCGCCACATGCGCGCCGCGCTCGAGCGCGGCGAAGACCCGCTGTGGCTGCGCAGCGCCGACCCGGTGCTGGCGGGGACCTTCCCCAACGCCTTCGGCTTCGAGCTGCTGCTCGAGCGCTTCGAGATCGAAGAAGGCCTGGAGCGCCGCCGCGCCAACTTGATGCGCGCGATCGCTGGCAAGGAAGAGAACGGCGAGGATGCCGCCAGCGCGGCGGCCGAAGAAGCTCGCGCGGCCACCGACGAAGGCGAACTCGAAGACCTCGCGCTCGCGCTCGAGCCGAGCCCCGCGCCCGACGGCTTCGAGCCACCCGGGAAGGCCGAGCACGCCGCCTTCCTCGACGGCTTGCGCCGCCGCAGCGATCTCGCGCGCGAGCTGCGCCGGATCTTCCGCGACAAGGGCATGGTCAGCGCCGAGAAGCTCGAGCTTCCGGAGAACGAGGCGCGGCCCTTCAAGCAGTTCGAGGGCTTCGAAGAACTGTTGTCGACGCTCGCGCCGGCCAAGTACCTGGGCTTGCGGCGCGGCGAGCGCGCGCACGCGCTGCGGTTGCAATTCACTCCGCCGGCGGGCGAAGTGCGCGGGCTCTTCGACCGCTTGTGCGCCGACGTTCCGCCGCAGGAGAAGGATTCGTACTTCAAGCTTTTC
>DASWJW010000241.1:0-13876 GCA_036396955.1 Planctomycetota bacterium | reverse complement strand
CCCGGGGTCGCCGGGGACGATCGCAAAGCCGTCTTCGCCGCGCAGTTCGGCAAAGGCGCCGGCCTTGGTGTCGAGCCGGAACTTCATCTTGCGCTTGCCCTCGTCGGGGCCGTGGCAGGCGAAGCACTTGTCCGACAAGATCGGCCGCACGTCGCGGCGGAAGTCGACGCGGGCCGCGGCGACCGTATGGGCGGCTGCGGGGAGCAGCAGGCCGCCGGTCAGGACGGCCGCGCCGAGGGGGGCGAGCAAGGCCGTCGGAAGGGACCGGCGCAAGCCGCCGAAAGGGCCGGGGATTCGGTCCATGGGTTCTCCAATGTAGCTTGCGCACCCATCATCCGTCTGCCCGGCTGCTAGGGTGGATCTCGCCCCGAAAAGGCGCCAGCCGCCATGGCCACCACCGCCGTCTTCGCCGAACTCCTCGTCATCGGCGTCCAGGTCCTGACTTGGATGGGGCTGCTGCTGCTCGCCATCGCCGGGCCCGGCTTGGAGACCCAGCCGCTGGCCGTGGCGCTGGCAGGGTCGCCGGCGCTCGCCGTCCTGCTGGTGGTCAGCTTCGCCTACTTGTTCGGCATCCTGGCCGACCGGCTCGCCGACTCGCTCTTCCATCTCATCGACGACGACAAGAAGAAGCAGGCCCTCGCCAAGTTCGACGCGGACCAGCTGGCCGGCATCGGCGTGATGCGGACGGCCGTGCTGATGGAAGGCGGCGCCGCTGCGGATTTCCTCGACTACGTGCGCAGCCGCATGCGGGTCGTCCGCGCGAGCGCGCTCAACCTGCCGATGATCGGCTGGGCGGCGTTGCTCTACGCCGCGGTGCGTACGGCGGACGGCGCCGGAGTCGCCGCGGTGTCAGTGGCCCTCGGCGCGCACGTGCTCGGCGCCGTCTGCGTATGGGCATGGCTCCGCATCCATACGACCTACTGCCGGCGGCTGGCGGAAGCCTGGTTGCTCACGGCTGCGGCCAAGGAGCACGCCGCGGCAGTGGCGGCGAAGCAGGCGGCCGAGGCGGAGAAGGCGAGGAAAGCCGCGAAGAAGGCCGCCAGGCCCTAGGACGGGCGCGCGGCTACGCTCGGGCGCGCATGAACCGCGTCGTCCACTTCGAGATTCACGCCGGCGACCCGCAACGCGCCATGGCTTTCTACAAGGCGCTCTTCGGCTGGGAGTTCCAGAGGTTCCCGGGTCCGGTCGACTACTGGCTGATCACCACCGGCGCCGACGAAGACGCCGGGATCAACGGCGGACTTATGCCGCGCAGGACCGCGGCCGACGGCGACGCGGTGATCGCATACGTCTGCATGGTCGAAGTCGCCGACCTCGACGCCATGGCCGAGAAGGCCGAGGATCTCGGCGCCAAGATCGTGGTGGCCAAGAACGTCATTCCGCAAGTCGGCGCGTACCTCTACTGCAAGGATTCCGAAGGCAACCTCTTCGGCATGATGCAGGCCGACGATTCCGAAGGCTAGACGAGCCGGCGATCCGATGCGCGCGGTCCTCCTGATCTTCGCCGGCCTGGGCCTACTCGGCGCGGCGCTGCTGGCCTGGATGGTGCTCCAAGTCGGCGAGCGCCAAGCGAGCTTCGACGGCGTGGTCGCCGCAGCGCGTGCCGGGAGCGACCCGCAGGAGTTCCAGATCGCGCGGCGGTACCGCAATGAGATCGACTCCGAAATGGGCCGGGTCAAGCTCCACATGGTCGAACTCGAACCGGCCGCCGGCGGGCATGCGGTCGAGAAACAGGTGGCTTTTTCGGTATGGATGGACTTGCGCGACGGAGCGAGTGTGGACGGCCTGCTGCTCGAAGACGGCGCGTGGCTGTTTCCCGCGCTCGACGCGGAGGACTTCGGGCTGGCGCGCCTGCTGTTCGGAAGCGGCGGCTTGATCCTGGCGCTCCTCGCGGCGCTGGCGGCTTTCGCCGCCCTCCGCCCGCGCTCGGCCTAGAATCGGTGCCGCCGTGCTGCCATGCGGCGCTTTTCTGCATGCTCTTCCGAAACACCGCAATGCGTGGGACTGCCGCGCTGCTCTGCGCCACGCTGGTTCTTGGCGGCGTTGGCGCTGCCTGCGCCCAGACTTCCGATCCCGGGCGGCCGGAGGATCCCGGGGTCGGCCCGCCCGGTGACAAGCGCCCGAACATCCTGTTCGTCTTCACCGACGATCACGCGGTCCAGGCGATCGGCGCCTACGGTTCGCGCTTCCAGGGCACCACGCCGAACATCGACCGCCTGGCCGCCGAGGGGATACGCTTCGATGCCGCGTTCGTCGGCAACTCGATCTGCGCGCCCAGCCGCGCCACGATCCTGACCGGGCAGCACAGCCACCGCAACGGGGTGATCGACAACGTCGCCACATTCGACGGCGCGCAGGACACGTTCCCCAAGCACTTGCAGGCCGCGGGCTACCAGACCGCGATGATCGGCAAGTGGCACTTGAAGAGCGATCCCACCGGTTTCGATTTCTGGGAGGTCCTGCTCGGCCAAGGTCCCTACTACAACCCGCAGCTCAAGTCAGCGGCGGGCGTGGTGCGCCACCAGGGCTACACGACCGACGTCCTCGCCGAGCGCGCGTTCCACTGGCTGAACGAGGTGCGCGACCCCGACAAGCCCTTCCTGTTGATGTGGCAGCACAAGGCGCCGCACCGCGAGTGGGCGCCCGGGCCGCTCGACATGGATCGCTGGGCCGAAGACCAACTCGCCGAACCCGGCAGCTTGTTCGACGACTACGCCGGCCGCGCCGCGGGCGCCGCGGAGCAGGAAATGACCCTGGCGCGGCACTTCCGCCCGCTCGACTTGATGCTGGTGCCGCCGGGCGGTCTGTCCGAGCCGCAATTGGCGGACTGGAACGCGTCGTACGGCCCGCGCAACGCCGCGTACGCGCGCATGGACTTGGATGCGCGCGCCGAACTGAAGTGGCGCTACCAGCGCTACGTCAAGAATTACCTGCGCGCGGTGTACGCCGTCGACCGCGAACTGGGGCGCGTGCTCGACTGGCTCGAGGCCAACGATCTCGCCGGCAACACCATCGTGGTGTACGCCTCGGACCAGGGCTTCTATCTCGGCGAGCACGGCTGGTACGACAAGCGCTGGATGTACGAGGAGTCCATGCGTTTCCCGCTGATCGTGCGCTGGCCGGGCGTGGTCGCGGCGGGCTCCACGAACGCCGAGCTGGTGCAGAACCTCGACCTGGGGCCGACCTTCCTGCAGGCGGCCGGCTTGCCGACGCCGCCGACCATGCAAGGGCGCAGTCTGGTGTCTTTGCTCCGAGGTTCCACTCCGGACGACTGGCGCGACGCCGTGTACTACCACTACTACGAGTACCCGGATCCGCACAAGGTGCTGCCGCACTTCGGTGTCCGCACCGATCGCTACAAGCTGATCCGCTACTACACGCGCGATCTGTGGGAGCTCTTCGATCTGGAGCTCGACCCCCAGGAGATGCACAGCGTGCACGACGACCCGGCCTACGCGGCGGTCCGGGCGGGAATGGAACGGCGGCTGATCGAAGTGCAGCGCGAAGTGGGGGACCTCGAACCCGAACGCTCCGCGCAGGAGTTCCACCGCGCGGCCGCGCTCGAGCGGACGCGTGAGCGCGGTCCGGAAATGGCGGTCGAGGCCGCCGATCCGGCCACGGCCACCGCGGCGCCCGGCAACCCCGGCGGGCGGCCCTTCACCGCGGGGGTGCGCGTGCGCGGCGGCGGAGTGATCTCGACTCTGTCTGCGAGCTTGGCGGTGCCGTCCGGGCGGGAGTTCCACGTCGCCGTGCGGCTGGACGCCGACGGCGAGGCGAAGCTGTTCCTCGACGGCCGCCAGATCGCCCGCGGGAAGATGGCGCTGCTCTCGCAGGGTCCGTTGGAGGGCTTCCAGGCGGGCCAGGACGCGGAATCTGCCGTGGGGCCGTACCCGGCGCCCCACGCTTTTTCCGGCACCTTGCGCGAACTGCGCTACTGGTGGGGCGCGCTGCCCGACGCGACTCTCGTCGAGTGGGCGCGCCGATGAGCGGCCTGCTCCTGGCCTGGTTCGCGCTGGCGCTGCCTGCTCCTCACGAGTCGGCGGTGCAAGACCCCGTGGCGACGGCGCCGCCGCCGCCAACCAACGTCCTGTTCCTGCTCAGCGACGATCAGCGCTACGACACCTTCGGCGCGCTCGGCAATGCGGCGATCCGGACGCCGAACCTGGACGCCTTGATCGAGCGCGGCACGGTGCTGGAAAGAATCTACTGCATGGGTTCCAATTCGGGGGCGGTGTGCGCGCCGAGCCGCGCCATGCTGCTGTCGGGCCGCAGCCTGTGGCGTTTTCCGGACTACCCCGACCCAGCGCCCGACGCGATCTTCTTCGGCGGCATGGCCGATCATTTCGCAACTCCGGTGCATCCTTTCGATCCGGCCGGCGTCTTCCCCAAGGAAGCGCGGCACGCGGCCGAACCGTTCTCCAGCACCGCCTTCGCCGACGCGGCGGTGGGCTTCCTGGAACGGCGCCAGGCCGCCGATCCGCCGTTCTTCCTGTTCGTCTCGTTCACGGCGCCGCACGATCCACGCACGCCGCCCGAGGGGTTTGCGGACCGCTATGTCCCGCAAGACCTGCCGCTGCCGGCCAGCTTCCTTCCGGAACACCCCTTCGACAACGGCGAGCTGCGCATCCGCGACGAGAAACTAGCACCCTGGCCGCGCACGCCGGAAGACGTGTGCGAGCACCTTGCCGCCTACTACGGCATGATCTCGCACCTCGACCAGCAAGTGGGGCGGATCTTCGCCGCGCTGGAGCAGAGCGGCGAGCTTGAGCACACGCTGGTCGTCTACGCCGCCGATCACGGCCTTGCGATCGGCAGCCACGGCCTGCTCGGCAAGCAGAACCTGTACGAACACTCCATGCGCACCACGGCCATCCTCGCGGGGCCGGGAGTCCCCGCCGGCCGGCGCAGCACGGCGCTCGGCTACTTGCACGATCTCTACCCGACCGTCTGCGAGCTGGCGGGCCTGCCGTTGCCGCGCGGGCTCGAAGCGCGCAGCCTCGCTCCGGTGGTGCGCGGCGAGTCGGAGGACGGCCGCCCGGCGATCGTCACTGCCTAGCGCGGCTTCCAGCGCGCGCTCACGGACGGCCGTTGGAAACTGATCGTGTATCCGCAAGCCGGCGAAACGCAGCTCTTCGACCTGCTCTCCGATCCCTTTGAATTGCACGACGTCGCCGAACGTGGGGAATCCGCGGTTCGGGTGGAAAGGCTGCGCGCGCGTCTGCAGGGCTGGCAGGAGTCGCTGGGCGACCCGCTCGCTCCGCCGCCGATTCCCGGCGACTAGGCAAGCTCGGATCGATCCCGCACGGCGTAGCCGAGGCCGAGACCGCCCGGTTCTGCGGGGCCTCATCCTGGCTGGTGTCGCGGCTCCGCGCGCAGCGATGGATCGGAGCTTCCCTAGCGCGGCAGCAGCGTCGCCGCCCAGGTCGGCCAGACCGTCGTCGACGCATCCGGGTCGGCCGTGGAGCCGCGCAGCGCCGCCACGCGTTCCGCCCACTTCTTCTTCAAGCCCAGGTTCTCACGCAAGGTCTTGCGGCGATCGCCGTCGTTGTCGGGAACCCCGTCGAGGTCGAAACCCAGCCAGCCAACCAGCAGGAATCCCACCAGGCGCTGCTTCGAATCGCGCACCGGCAGGTAGGTGTCGCGGCCGGTGAACCAGTAGGCGTCCGCGCTGTCGGTGTAATACTCGGTGAGCACGCGGCCCTGGTCGTCGAGCCGGTTGAGCAGCTTGAGGTGGCACTCGAAGGTCCCGTACGGGAACGGCAGATCGTTCTCGAAGTCGACTTCGAGCAAGGCGAAAGGCGGTTCGCCCTCGCGGTTGCCGAGGAACTCGGGACGCGGGCGGATCCACTCGAGGTCGCGTGGACCGTCGGCGACGTAGCGCGCGTAGTCGGCCTCGACGCGCCGCAGGTCGGTCCAGTCGGCGAAGACCAGCACCACGGCCTGGTGGACGTCGTGGTTGGCGTCGAGCCCGCGCCAGAACGCCGAACGGCCGGGTGCGCTCCGGACTCGCCACGGCCGGGCGAAAGCCACGCCGTCGGCACGATCGTCGTCGTCGGGATCCCAGTCGTCGGCGTCGAGCTTATCGGCGAGCACCAGTTCGGGCAGCCAGGTCTGCAACTCGCTCCAGATCGCCACGTGATCCTCGCGCAGTTCGCGCAGCAACCGCCGCGTGGCCGCGGGATCGTGCCGGCGCGCCGCGAAGTCGGCGGCGAGGTCGCCGAAGCGTTGCCACCTGGGCGCGGCAGCCCCGTCCCCGTTCGCCGGCACCGGCGCCGGGCACGTCCCGGGCAGTGCCGCGAATTCGAGCGTGCTCATGCGCGTCATGGTCTTCACCAGGTCGAGTACCGGGCGGTCGTCGCCATCCCGCAGGTCCGCGGCCGTGGGGTCGGGCAGGGCCCGGCCGGCGTCCCAGAGCCGCGGAAACACCTGCTCGCGCGCGGTGGCGCGGCCCTTGATGGTTCGCGCGGGCTCTTGCGGACCGGCGAACACGGTCAAGGCCAGGATCAGGACGGGAAGCAGGGCGTTCATCGCGGTGTCCGCACCGCGGCGGACCCGGCCAGCATGCTCCACGCACCTTGCAGCCAGCCGAAGTCGGCGCGGCCGCGCTTCCAGCGCGAGACGACCGCGGTTTCTTGCGCCGCGGAGCCCTCGACGATGGCGATCAGCGGATTGTGGCCGAGCGTGGAATTGAGATCGCGCCGGAAGCGCACGCTCGTGAACAAGTTGATCGAAGCGGCGCCCGCGCGGCCGTGGCAGATCATGCAGGTTTCGAGCCGCTCGCGCTGCGGCCGCCAGTCGCCCGGAAAGTGCTCCATTTCCTCGATGGGATCGAGGCCGTGCGACTGTACCTGGATGTAACGCTTCTCGTGCGGGCCGACGGCGCGCAGGCCGGCGGCGGGCCCCTTGCTGGAATCGAGCAGCGTGGCGCGGTCGAGCTCGAGTTCGGCGACTTGCTGGAACTCGGCGAGGAAGGCGGCGTGATCGTTGGGGTCCGGCGGCGCGTCGACGCGCAGGAAATGCCGCAGCTGCACGCTCTCGACCAGCGGCGTCCTACGCATCTGGTGGTCGCGGTCGACCAGCACCATGCGCCGCACGAATGCCACCGTGCTGCCCGGCGGCAACGGCGGGACCTCGGGCCCGAGCTCGAATCCGAACAACCCGTCCTCCACGAAAGGCTGCGTGGCGGCGTGCGCGGCTTCCTTGCCGGCGGCGTGACGCAAGTGCACGGTGAACACCGAACGCCCGGAAAAAGGCTGGTTGTGGATTCCCGCGATTGGCTCGTCCGTCCACTCCCTGGACGACAACACCAGCCATTCGCTCTTGGGGTCGGCGAGGCCGGGCGGCAACCAGGGTGTGCGCGCGCCGGCGGCCGGCGGAGCCGACGGCAAGGTCTTGGCCGCCAGCGTCGCGGTGAGATTGTCGGGCAACGCATCGATGGCCGCGGCGGAGAGTGCGAGAGCCTGCATGGCGATCGCACCGTCGCGGACCAGGCTTTCACGCGCCGCACGCTCTTCCGGCGCCAGCCCGATCGGCCCGGCGAGATTGTCGAGCAGCCAGTCGGAGAATGCCCAGATCTCGCGCTGCAGCAGCGCGCGGGCGATCGGCGGCAGGGACTCCGCATCTGTGGCGACCGCCCGCAAGGCCGCGCGCGTGCGCGCCAGCCGCGCAGGGGCGAAGGGCCACTTGCTGCTGGTCCATCGCAGTGCGTCCAGCGAATCGAGGCCGCTCGAACCGGTGCCGGGAACGTCGCGCGCGAACAACGCCGCGTGCAGCCGGTTGGCGGGGCTCTCGGATCCCCCGGCATAGGGGCCGGTCAAGCTGGCGGCCGCCGGTTCCTGGCCGCCGGGCGACACCACCGGCCCCAAGGAGGCCACCAGCGTGCCCAGGAGCGGTAGCAGGGCTCGCATCGAGCCCATCCTATCCCGCGAGCGGGGATTCCCGGGAACGCCGGAGGTTCGGGCGGCATGGGGTAGGCAAGACATGAAGACCGACTCCGACCGACCGAACCGTCTGGACGCGCTGCGCATCCAGTCGCCGTGCGCCGCCTCTTGGGACGCGATGCGCGGCGACGACCGTGCACGCCACTGCCAGGACTGCGCGCTATCCGTGCACAGCCTCGTCGCCTACTCGCGCAAGGAAGCCGCGGACTTGCTGGAGGATTCCGGCGGCCGGCTCTGCCTGCGGATCGTGCGGGATGCCGATGGGCGCGTGCTCACCCGCGACGACCTGCGCCCGCGGGGCCTCCGGCGATCCTGGCGGCGGGCCGCGAGCTGGTTGTTCCTGTTGCTCGGTCTGCCGGCCGCGGACTGCGCGCGCAGCCAGGATCCGGCGGATGACGCGGCGTGCAGGTCCGGCGCAGCAAGCACGGAACAGCCCGAATTGCTTGCGGAGATGGGCTACCTCGAGAGCGTCAGCGTCAGCCTGGGTGCCTTCGGCGATTAGGCTGTACGGCGAGGAGCCTTGGATTCCGCCCTGCCCTTCGACCCGCGCGAACTCGAGCAGCACGTGCTCGGCATGCGCCGGCTCGCCGCGGCCTTGCTCGGCGAAGGCCAGGCGGCCGACGACGCCGTGCAGGAGGCGTTGCAGTCCGCGATCGAACGGCCTCCGGATGCCAGCCGGCCGATCGGGCCGTGGCTGCGCCGCGTCACCCGCAACGCCGCCTTCGGCCAGATGCGCCGCGAGGGCCGGCGCAGCCGCGCGGAAGCGCGGGCGCCGATCGCCGCGGAGGCCGATCCGGTGCCCCAGGCGGTCGCCCGCGCCGAAGCGCACCGCCGCGTGCTCGACGCCGTCCTGGCGCTCGAGGAGCCCTTCCGGAGCACGCTGTTGCTGCGCTACTTCGAAGCCTGCACGGTCGAAGAGATCGCGCGCCGCCACGAAGTGGCCGCCGCCACCGTGCGGACCCGCGTGCACCGCGGCATCGCCCGCCTTCGCGATCGGATGACCGCGGCGGGGTTGGAGTGGCACGAGGACTGCGCGCTTCTGGCCGCACCGCTCGCGCCGGCGGCGGCCGCCGGGCCGCCTCGCCACTGGCTGCCGATCGCCGCCGCAGGCGGCGTGTTGGCGGTCGCCGCCCTCTGGTTCGCGGGCGTGTTCCAGGCAGGCGAAACGCCGCCGCCGACGGCGGCGCCCGAAAGCCCCGCCGCCGGCGAATCCGGTCGCTTGCAGGAGCTCGGCTACGTCGGCGACGGCGACTAGCGCCGTTGCGCGGCGCCGTCCGGTCCTTCGAAAACCCACCAGCCGAAACCGTGGGCCGGCACTTCGACGCGGATCCGTGCGCGGTACTCGCGGTCGAGAACGACGGTCGTGCCGGTGCCGCTGGTGAAGCCCGCGCCGCGGTGCACCACGACGGACCCAGTGAGTCCGGCGTAATAGAGCGGCACCTCGAATTCCTCGCTCGCCGCCGCGTCGGTGGGATTCCAGACCGCCAGGAAGGCGCGTTCGGAAAGCCCTGGATTCACGTGCAGCAACGCGTCGAGCCGCTGGCCGTCGGCGCGCCGCAAGTGCACCACGTCGGACTCGAGGATCGCGCGATGTTCCTTGAAGAACGCGACCCAGCCGGCGACGAGGTCGCGCGTCGCGGGCGAGTCGAAGAGCCGCGGCCCGCGCCAGCAGGCCTGCACTCCGGCGGCGAGGTTGTTGGCGAAGTGCGCGCCGTAGGCTTCCAGGTGTTCGCTCAACGGCTCCAGGGTCGCCGCGCCGCCGCCGCCGTGGTATTCGGTGAGCGGCACGAACATCCAGCCCATGCTCGGCGTCTTGCCCCAGGTGCCGTCGAAGATGTTCTGGCGGCCGAGCAGGATCTGCCGCTCCCGCGGCAGCGACCAATTGGTCTCGCGGTAGCCCATGCCGCACTTGTTCGAACCGTTGAGGAAGTACCAGTCGGGAACGTTCAAGTACACGCCGCGGCCGCGGCACCAGCGGTAGAAATCGACGATCCGCTGCCGCTGCTGCCACTGGGAATCCGCGAGGCCGGCGTGTCCAGGGTGCGTGGTCGAGGCGCAGACGTCGCCCGGATAGCTGCCGTCGTGCTCGAGCAGGTCGAATCCGGTCGAGTCGTAGAACGCGTACAGCTTGCGGAAGTAGTCCCGGCCCCAGGCGCCCTCCAGGCACGGCGCGTTGCCGAACTTGGCGCCGCCCGGCCGGCCGGTCTCGGCGGAGATCACGTCGTGCTCGTCGCCGATGCGCCGGCTCGACAGCAGGCTGTAGCCGCCGAGCTCGATGCCGCGCGCATGCGCGTAGCCGGCCAGATCCTTCCAGCGCTGCAGGTTCGCCGGACTCTCGTCTTCGATCGAAAAACCGCTGCCGAAGGTCAGGATGACCATTTCGAAACCGACCTCCACGCACTGGTCGATCGCCAGCCGCACGGCGTCGGGGTCGGCGCTGCGCACGTGCATCATCAGCGGGTTCTCGGTGGCCCACGGCGCGATCGTGCGGTACATGCGGCGCACCGCCAGCCCGCGGCGCTCGCGCTCGGTCGAATCCTGCACCAGGATCCAGGTGCGGAAGCTTTCGAATTCCCCGCCCGGGGCGAGTTCGATCCCGGGCCCGAGCGGCGGCGCCACCACCAGCCGGTTGGGGGTCATTCGCTGGTAATTGACCTGGGTCAGATACCCGGGGTCGGGCAGCCAGCGCGCCGGCTGGATCGCGCTCCGCGGCGAGAAGCCGCCCATCGCGTAGTCGGTCTCGACGTGCAAGTTGGGGTGGTCCCAGCTTGCGCGCGGCTCCACGTCGGATTCGTACTCGACCGCGGAAAGCAGCTCGCTCGTGAATCCTTCGAGCTCGACGGGCGTGGCGCCACCGTTGCGGACCGTGATCCATTTGGCGACCAGCGGCAGGCCGGAGTAGATCGCGTGGTGGACGGTGACTTCGACGCCGGCGTGGGGGCCCGGCGGGGCGGCGAAGTGCAGCTGCAGCTCGATTCCAGGCGGCGGCCACGGAAGTTCTTGGGCATGGCGCACACGCAACCAGGGAAAGCGCGCCCGCAAGGGGGCGGTCTGGTGGCCGATCAGGCGGAAGGCATTCGGCAAGGGCGGCATGGCCTCGAGCCATTCCGGGCGCAGGTAGGCGCGGTCGGGTTGTTCGCCGCGACCGCCGACGGGGTAGCGCGTCCCGTCGAGCAGCAGCTCGGCTTCGGCTTCGACCGCCCGGAGCACGCTGCGATCGTTGGACAGGTCGTCGAGGGCGATGCAAACGGCCGCGGGGTCCAGGCGGAAACTGCGCCGCACAAGGCCGTTTTCGAGATGCAGGGTGCGGCCGTCGGCCGACTCGCGCAGGCGCGCGGGGTACGGGGAAGAATCGAGCAGCCAATCCTGGGCCGCCGTCGTCGGCGCCGCTGCGGCGAGGAGCACGAGAAACGCCAAGGGGGTCGGGATGGTGGAAAACGCCACGCTCGAAGCCTAGCCTCGGGGACGCTCGAGGAACTGGACATGGCGCACCGACGGGCGGGTGTCCTATCCTCTTGGCCGGCATGACCCTGACCCTCGACCAACTGGTTCGCGGAGCCGAAGCGGCCGGCGAGCTCCTCGACGATCTCATCGACGATCTCAAGCTTCGGCACGAGTCGGAGAACGACCTGCGTGCAGGCAAGTATCTGACCGTGGCGACCGAACTGCGCAAGATCGTCAACCGCATCGGACGCGAAGCGGCCCGCGGCGAGATTCCCAGCGGCCTCGAGGAGCTGATGGAAGAAGCCACCGACTCGATGGCGCCGGCCGGCCCCAACCGGCGCGCGGTCGACGAAGCCGCGGCGCGCTGCATCGAGGACCACGAAGCCGCGCTTGCGGCTGCGCAGGGCCTGCATGGTCGCGTGGCCTGCTTCCTCGACTTGATCACGTCGTGGGCGCGGCTGGCCGGCCCGCTCGCGTAGGCGCGGCCTCGCGCCGACTCGCTGGCGCGCAAATCGGGCGTTGGCCGCTTCGCGCTGGCGCGCAGAATTGATGCGGTCTCAGTGCGCGAGCACCGCGGCAGGGATGGCGGCTTCCGCGTCCCCCGGCGGTTGCCAGCGCACTTCGAGTCCGAGACCGCCGGTGGCGTTGAACCACTCGACCGCAATCGGGTGCCAGCCCGCCTGCAGGCCGAGGCTGCCCGCCACCGTCTGCATGCCGTGCAAACCGTCGTTGTCGACCACCAGGTCGTCGCCGATCCACAAGCGGCTGCCGTCGTCGCTGGAGGTCGAAAACCGGTAGATCCCGTCACCGGGCGCGCGCACCAGGCCCTCGAAACGCAGCGCGCCGCGTTCGTCGCGCGCGCGCACGGACAGGTCGAATGCGCCGGCGACGCCGCGGGAATCCGCGACCCTCGAGGCCAGCCCCTCCAGGCCGCGGAAATCGCCCTCGAACCAGGCGTAACGCAAGCCCGGATCCGGGGCGCGGACGAAGACCAGCGGCGCCCGCAGCTCCGCGCGCGCGTGCCGGCGGAATTCCGCCCGCAGCGGCTCGAGTCCGGCGCGAGCGGCGCGTTCGACGACCGCGCGCAAGGTCGCGCTGCGGTCCAGAACGAACGGCCCGGCGTAGACCGCGGCACCGTCTTTCGGCTCGCTGCCGTCGAGGGTGTAGCGGATCACGGCGCCGGGCTGGTCGGCAGCCATCGCCACGGTGGTCCGGTCCAGGAAGTCGGCGTCGCCGGCGGTCAGCCGCAGCTTCGGCAGCCCCAGCCAGGCTTCGAACGTCGAAACCGTGGGGCAGGCGCGCGCCGCGGCGATGCGCAACCGCAAGGCGCTCGCCCGGGTCACCGGAACTTGGAGGATCCGCTTGCGGCCGATCGTCGTGCCGCGGCCGATTTCCACCCAGATCGCGTCCGCACCGCTGCCCGTGCGGGCTTGGAGCGTGAAGGCCTCGACGCGCTGGCCCAGGGCGATCGCTTCGCGCAGGACCACGTGGTCGAGCAGCACTTCGGCGCCGAACTCGACTTCGAGCGCGCTCGCTTGCACTTCGTCGTCGGCCGCCCAGTAGGTGTCCGGATCGCCGTCTACCGCCATGGCTGCGCCGAATCGTTCGTCGCCCCCGCGCACGTTTTCCGCCGTGGCGGCGCGGCCGCGGGCCAGGTCGGCGACGAAGGTCGCATCCAGGGCTGCGCGCAGGCCCCGCAAGGCGGCGACGTCGTTCTCGTGCACCAGCCCGCGGCGGTCGACCGGCAGATTGAGCAGCAGGTTCGCGCCGCGCCCGACCGAGCCGTACCAGATCGCCAGCAGCTCGCCGACGCTCTTGACCTGGTCGTCCTGGGCCGGGTGGTGGAACCAGCCCGGCCGGATCGACACGTCGCATTCGGCCGGCACCCAGTGGGTGCCGTCGGCGTGGCCTTCGGTGAGCTCGGCGTAGCGGTCCCAGCCGGGAGTCACTTCGTCGCGGCGCAGGAGGTTCCAATTGGTCTCGCCGGCGAAGCCGCGTTCGTTCCCGACCCAGCGGACGTCCGGCCCGGCGTCGCTGAAGATCACCGCGCCGGGGGCGAACTCGCGCACGGTCGCGAGGAAGCCCGGCCAGTCGTATTCCTGGCGCCGGCCGCCGGGGCCTTCGCCGTTGGCGCCGTCGAACCAGACCTCGAAGATCTCGCCGTAGCCGGTCAGGACCTCGCGGAGCTGGGCGCGGAAGTACTCGTTGTAGGCCTCGCCGCTGCCGTAAAGCGGGTGGTTGCGGTCCCACGGCGACAGGTAGACCCCCAGGCGCAGACCCTCGGCGCGGCACGCGGCGGCGAGTTCGCCGAGGACGTCGCCCCGGCCGTCCTTCCAAGGCGAAGCTGCGACGTCGTGCTCGGTGCGCGCCGAAGGCCAGAGGCAGAAGCCGTCGTGATGCTTGGCGGTCAGGATGATCGCCTGCATCCCCGCCTCGCGCGCCACCCGCGCCCATTGCCGGCAATCGAGCGCGGTGGGCGCGAAGACCGCGGG
>DASWJW010000240.1:0-14244 GCA_036396955.1 Planctomycetota bacterium | reverse complement strand
AGCGTCTGGGCCAGGCGCGCGTCGCCTTCTCGATCCGCGGGGAGCGGAGTGGCCCCCACCACTTTCAACTCGGCCGCATATGCGGTCGCCGCGTCGGCGCTCTGCACGAGCAGGCCGCCGGCAACCTTGCGCAGTTCGCTGCCGCGCTCGATGCGCCCAAGATCGGGGACTTCGACCAGGCGGACGTTCTTGCCCCACTTGGGCTTGGTGCGGAGCAGTTCGACCGCGGCCGGCGCGAAGGCCGGCGCCGCCACGGCTTCGACGAACTTGCCGCCCGCGGTGAGGAATTCGGCGCACGCCAGATCGAACGGCGCGTTCGCCGCGATCACCGAGCCGAACGCGCTCAAGGGGTCGCCTTCCCAAGCGTTCGCGAGCGCGTCGCGGATGCTTTCCGCCACCGCCGCGCCACAAGGATTGGTGTGCTTGACCACCACCGCGGCCGGCGACGGCAGATCGTTCACCACCGCGATCGCGCCGTCGAGGTCGAGGTAATTGTTGTACGACAACTCCTTGCCGCCCGTGAGCACGCGCGCGCCGCCGAGACCGATGCCGCTGCCGTCGCGGTAGAAGGCGGCCTGCTGGTGCGGATTCTCGCCGTAGCGCAAGTCGGCGACCTTGCCGCCGCGGACCGTGCATTGCTCCGGCATGCCGGCGGCGGTGCCGGCGGCATCGTGAGCGAACCACTCGCTGATCGCGGTGTCGTAGGTGCCGGTGCGCGTGAACGCCTTGGCCGCGAGCCGCCGGCGCGTGGCGGGCGTGGTGCCGCCGGTCTCGACTTCGGCGATCACGGCAGCGTAGTCGGCGGGGTCGCACAGCACGGCCACGGCGTCGTGGTTCTTGGCCGCGGAACGCAGCATCGACGGGCCGCCGATGTCGATCTTCTCGATGATCTCCTCGCGCGTGGCGCCGGGAGTCGCGA
Source organism: Planctomycetota bacterium (assembly GCA_036396955.1). GTDB lineage: Bacteria > Planctomycetota > UBA1135 > UBA1135 > UBA1135 > DASWJW01. The sequence continues at coordinate 13,325 of DASWJW010000240.1, read as the reverse complement.
CGGTCTCTTCGAAAGGATAGAGGTTGACGCACACCAGGTCGATGGGCGCGATCGAGTGCTTTTCCATCGCCGCCAGGTGCTCGGCCTTGTCGCGCCGGCCGAGCAGCCCGCCGTGGATGCGCGGGTGCAGCGTCTTGACGCGGCCGTCCATCATTTCGGGGAAGCCGGTGTGGTCGGCGACTTCCTTGACCGGAATCCCCGCCGCGGCGATCGCTTTCATGGTGCCGCCGGTAGAGAGCAGTGCGGCGCCGTGCTCGTGCAGCGCGCGCGCGAGTTCGACCACGCCGTCCTTGTAGAAGACGCTCAACAAGGCGCAGCGCACCGGCGTGCGCTCCACGTGGGGGTCAGCAGTCGGCATCGGCCGCGGATCGCGAGCGGAGGTATTCGGTGATGAAGTCGTCGAGGTCGCCATCGAAGACAGCCTGGGTGTTTCCGGTCTCGTGGGAAGTCCGATGGTCCTTGACCATCTGGTAGGGATGCAGGACGTAGGAACGGATCTGCGAGCCCCAGGCAATTTCACCCTTGGCGCCGTAGAGCTTCTTGAGTTCGTCGTCCTTCTCGCGCTGGCGCAGCTCGTAGAGCCTGGACTTGAGCATGCGCATGGCGGTGGTCTTGTTCTTGTGCTGGCTGCGCTCGTTCTGGCACTGCACCACCAGGCCCGTCGGCAAGTGGGTCAGCCGCACCGCCGAGTCGGTCTTGTTGACGTGCTGGCCGCCGGCTCCGCCCGCGCGGTAGGTGTCGACGCGCAAGTCGTCGTCCTTGATCTCGATGGGCGCGTCGTCCTCGAGTTCGGGCATGACTTCGACCGCGGCGAACGCCGTGTGCCGGCGGTTGGCGGCGTCGTAGGGCGAGATGCGCACCAGGCGGTGCACGCCCCGCTCGGCCTTCAAGTAGCCGTAGGCGTACGGGCCCTTCACGTGCACCGTCGCGTGGCGGATCCCGTCTTCTTCGCCTTCGAGCACTTCGATGAGTTCGGCGCCGAACCGGCGCCGCTCGGCCCAGCGCACGTACATGCGCAGCAGCATGCTTGCGAAGTCGGCGGCGTCCACGCCTCCGGCGCCCGCCTGCAAGCTCAAGTAGGCGTTGTTGCCGTCGTTCTCACCGCCGAGCATCACCTGGAATTCCAGGCCCTTGACGCGTTTCTCCGCGGTGGCGATGGCCGCGGCGAGCTCGTCTTCGACCAGCTCCGCTGCGCCCTCTTCTTCGGCGAGTTCGACGAGCATGCCGACTTCGGCGAGCGCCGTCGCGACTTCGTCGATCGGCTCCACGACCGCGCGCGCGACTTTCAGCTTGGCGACAACGGCCTGCGCGGCTTCCGGTTCGTCCCAGAAACCCTGCGTCGCCATCTGCACTTCGATCCGCTCTTTCTCGCTACGCCTGGTGGCGTAGTCAAAGACTCTCCTTGATCTGCTCGAGGCGGCGTTCCAGCTCGGCGGCGCGGTCGGTGTGGAGCTTCACGGTTGGCGTGCAGTGTTCGGGGTCCCATCGGGCCCGGCTTGCGCACCCCGAAAGGGGGCGGGCACGGTCCCAAGACCCGTAGAGTAGCCCCGACGCCGCCCGCGCGGCGACCTTCGCGATGGGCCCCGGACCCGACCAATTGCCGATTGCGGTGCGTTTCGCGCGCCCGGGCCGCTTGCCGGAGCCGCGCACGCTGTATGGCCGCGTGGCCGTGCTCGACCTGGCCTTCGACGGCGCCGCGCCCGAGCAAGCCCTGCGCTGGCTCGACCAGTTGGGCTCCAGGCTTGCGGTTTGGATCGACCACCATGACCAGCCGCTCTGGGAGCACCTCCGCGGCCGGCCGGACATGCATCTGGTGCCGCGCTCGCAGGCGCCGGCCTGTCCGCCGCTGGTCACCGCGGCGATCGTCGCCAGCCACGGTCCCGTCGACACGCTGGTCGCCCACGGCGACCTCGACGGCGTGCTTTCCGCCGCCAAGTGGATGCTGCTCGCCGAAGGACGCGAGGCTCCCGGCTGGCTCGACCCCGACGGCATCGCCGCCGACACCCGCAAAGGAGTTCTGACGGCGCGAGGGGAGCGTCTGGACCGCGCCCTCCGCGCAAGCACCGGCCGCGAGCGGCTGCGGCGCGCGGTGGTGGCCTCGGTCCTCGCCGAAGTCCGCGGCGAAGAGGAGCACGCCGAAGTGCGCACCTTGCTCGACCGCGCGCTGGCCGCGCACGAAGGGGCGCGCCGCAATGCCGACGCCGCGCGGGAAACGGCCGAGCCGCTGCACGATCTCGAGCAAGACGTCGTCCTGGTCGACTTGCGCCGCTTCGGCGCCGAACGGCGCCTGGACTTGACCGAACTCATGCTGCCCCTGCAGCGGCGCTTCGACTGGGTGGTCGTGTTCGCGCACGGCGCGCAAGGCCGGCTGAAAGTCGTGGTGAGCACCGACCCGGCGCGCAGCGGCCTCGATCTGCGCCGGGAATTCGGGCTGCACGGCTTTGCGCCTTTCCGCGTGCACGTGCCCGCGGCGGTGCTGCTCGGGCGCTTGCCCTCGGCCCGACTGCGCGAGGCGCTCGGCGCGGAAGCGGGCTGACGACCGGCAGCCGGCTACGCGTTCTTCTGGTAGATCTTCGCCTGGCCGTCGTGGCCGCCGACGATCAGCACGTCGCAAAGGCCGAGGAACAGCCCGATTTCGGCCACTCCCGGGATCTGGCTCACTTGCGCGTGCAGGGCCTCGGGTTTCTCGATGCCTTCGGCGAACTTGCAGTCGAGGATCCAGTTGCCGTTGTCCGTCACGAACGGGCGGTCGCCTTCCGTGCGCCGCAGGAACGGCAGGCAGCCGCAGGCCGCGACCTTGGCGGTGGTCACGCGGTGGCCGAAGGGCAGGATTTCGACCGGCAGCAGGAAGGTCGTTCCGAGCCGCGCGACGCGCTTGCCTTCCCCGACGATGATCGCCACCCGCTTGCCGGCCGCCGCGACGATCTTCTCGCGCAGCAGCGCGCCACCGCCGCCTTTCACCAGCCGGAACTCCAGGTCGACCTCGTCGGCGCCGTCCACCACGAGATCGAGCACCTGGACTTCGTCGAGGCTCGTGATGGCGAGCCCCAGTTCACGCGCGCGGGTGGCCGTGGCCTCGCTGGTGGGCACGCCGCTCACTTTCAAGCCCTCGGCGCGCACCCGCCCGGCCAGCGCGTCGAGGAAATGGGAGACCGTGCTCCCGGTGCCCAGGCCGAGGTGCATCCCGTCGGCCACCAGGGCCGCCGCGCGGGCACCGGCCGCCGCCTTGGAGGAGATCGCCTGGTCCATCGGCCACATGCTAGACCGGAACGACGGCGCGAGCGAGCGGTGAGGCCCGCGCGATCCAGCCCTGGTGGGATCGGTTCCGGAGGGGTATAAGAAGAGATCCATTAGTTGAGAATGAGTCGCAACAAGAAGGGCGCGGACCAGGCCGGCGACGGCCTCCACCTCGACGACCTGCCCCGCCTGGGGCGGGCGCGGGTGGTCGGCGTGGCCGGGACCGGCCCCGAGGTCACGCGCTTGCGCGAGCTCGGCTTTGTCGCCGGCACCGAGGTCTCCTTCGCCCGCTTCGCCCCCATGGGCGACCCCATGTGCGTGCGCTTGCGCGGTGCCGAGCTGTGCGTGCGCGCGCGCGAGGCGCGCCGGATCCGCATCGAGCCGCTTCCGGGCGCCGGCGGCGACGCGTGAACCCCGCCCCGCGCATGGCGCTGGTCGGCAGCCCGAACTCGGGCAAGACCACGCTCTTCAACGCGCTCACGGGACTGCGCGCCAAGACCGGCAATTACCCGGGCGTCACCGTCGAGAGGAAGCTCGGCAGCGTTTCCACGCCGTCCGGTCCCGTCGACTTGCTCGACCTTCCCGGCACCTACAGCCTGCTGCCGATCTCCGAAGACGAGGCCGTGGCCGTCACGGTGCTGCGCGGCGAACTCGAAGGCGAGGACCGCCCCGACGCGGCGCTGGTCGTCGCCGACGCGACCAGCCTGGAGCGCTCGCTGCCGCTGCTCGCCGAAGTGATCGGCACCGGAGTACCCGCCTGTCTGGTGCTCACCATGGTCGACGAGCTCAAGGCGCGCGGCGGCTCCGTCGATCTCTTCCGGCTGCAGCGCGAACTCGGCGTGCCGGTCGTGGGCGTGGTCGGCCACCGCGGAGTAGGCATCGACGACCTGCGCGCGCTCATGGCCGACGTGAAGAAATGGCGCCAGCCCGCCGAGCCGCCGCCGTTCGACACCGAGGGACGGTTCGCGTGGGCCGACCGCGCCTTGGCGGCGAGCGCGCGCCGCCAGCCCGCGGAGAGCGAGCGCACGCGGCGGCTGGATCGCGTGCTGCTGCACCCGCTCGCCGGCCCCGCGATCTTCCTGGCTTTCATCACGATCTTCTTCCAGGCGATCTTCACCTGGGCGGCGCCGGCGATGGAAGCCATGGAAAGCGCCTTCGACGCGCTCGCCGACGGGCTGCTGGCTTCCGCCGGCGACTCCCTGCCGATGCACCTGCTCGCCGACGGCGTGGTGCGCGGCGTCGGCGGCGTGCTCGTGTTCCTGCCGCAGATCGTGCTGCTGTTCACGGTGATCTTCTTTCTCGAGGCCTGCGGGTACATGGCGCGCGCGGCGTTCGTGATCGACCGGCTCATGGGCTGGGTCGGTCTGGAAGGCCGCTGCTTCATCGCCCTGCTGTCCTCGTACGCGTGCGCGGTCCCCGGGATCCTGGCGACCCGCAGCATCCCTTCTCCGCGCGACCGGCTGGCGACCATCCTGGTCGCCCCGCTCACGACCTGCTCGGCGCGGCTTCCGGTCTACGCGCTGCTGATCACCGCCTTCGTGCCGGCGCGCCCGGTGCTCGGCCCGTTCACTTTGCAGGGTCTGACCCTGATGGGCCTGTACTTCTTGGGCGCGACGAGCGCGCTGCTCTTCGCGGCGCTGTTCAAGCGCGGGCTCCTGCGCGGCGCCTCGATGCCGTTCTATCTCGAACTGCCGCCCTACCGCTTTCCCTCGTTCATGGCGGTCGGCGTGCAGGTCTGGCGGCGGGTCAAGTTGTTCCTGCGCCGCGCCGGCACGGTGATCCTCGCCGCCTCGGTGATCCTGTGGTTCCTGCTCAACTTCCCAAGGACGGCCGCGCCCGCCGGCGCCAGCGCGAACGAAGCGCGTCAGTCCGTCATCGAGAACAGCCTCGCCGCGGACCTTGGGCACGCCATGGAACCGGTGTTCGCGCCGCTCGGATTCGACTGGCGCATCGACATCGGCTTGATCGGTTCGTTCGCGGCGCGCGAAGTCATGGTGGCGACGCTCGCGCAGGTCTACGCCTACTCGGGCGAGGACGACGACACGGCGGGCCTGGGCATCATCCTGCGTAGGACCGATCCGGCGACCGGCAAGCCGCCGCTCGACCTCCCCGGCGCGCTCGCCTTGCTGGTGTTCTTCGTGTACGCACTGCAGTGCGTGTCCACGCTGGCCGTGATGCGCCGTGAGACCGGTGGCTGGAAGTGGCCCGTCTTCGCCTTCGGATACATGTTCGTGGCCGCCTGGTCGCTCGCTTTCGCCGTGCACGAAGTCGCGGCGCGCTGGCTCCAATAGACGGGCGCCGCCGTCCGGAAGGTACCGGGCGGCGCCGCCGCCAACACGAAGCAGAGTCTCCCGGAAGCCGCGTCAGGCGCTTTCTCCAAGTGCTTCGCGGACCGCGAGCAGCAGCCGCGCCGAATCGAGCGGCTTCTCGAAGAAGCCCACGGCGCCGACCTGGATCGCCCGCTCGTAGAGATCGGGGTCCTTCATCGCAGTAAGGAAGATGATCGGCGTTCCGACGGTCGACACCGCGGTATTGACCCGCTCGGCGACCGAGAAGCCGTCGCCGGCCGGCATGCTGATATCGGAAATGATCAGGTCGGGCTTGATCCGGCAAGCCTGCTGCACGCCGGAGAAACCGTCTTGCGCGACGGAAACGTCGTAACCGGCCGCGCGCAGACGGACTGTCAGCGCCATGAGGATGTTGTCGTCGTCTTCGACTAGGAGGATCTTCTTCATCGTGTCGTCTCGAGTTGGTTGGCCGACGGCGACGCGATGCTTGCGCGCTCCAGCGGCAGTGTGAACGTGAACGTGCTGCCTCTTCCGACCTCGCTCGACACGCTCAGCGTGCCGCCGTGCAGCTGGACGAGGTCGCGGCAGATATTGAGGCCGAGTCCCATGCCGCCCTTCAAGTAGAAGTCGTTCTTCTCCGCCTGGTAGAGGCGTTCGAAGATGTGGGCCTGGTGGTCGGGGGAGATGCCGCGGCCGTTGTCGGCCACGGACACTTCGACGAAACCCGGTTCGTCGGGGGAAATACGGGCGGTGACGACCACCCAGCCGCACTCGGCGGTGAACTTGAACGCGTTGCTCATCAGATTGCTGACCACCTGCGTCACGCGCACCCGGTCCAAGGGGACCATGGGCAGGTCGTCCTCGATTTCGCACCGCATGCGGATCGACTTCTCGGCGGCGTTCGACTCGAAGGTCCTCACGACCTGGCGCGCCAGGCCGCCGAGGTCTTCCGGGTGGATGTCGACGACCAGCTTGCCGGTCTCGAGCCGCGTCACGTCCAGCAGGTCGTTGATCTGCGTGGTCATCTGGTCGCAGCAGTCCTTGACGATCCCCAGATACTGGCTTTGATCTGCGTTGAGCGGGCCGGAGATGCCGTCGAGGAGAATGCTCGCGAACTCGCGCGCGGCGGCCAGTGGCGTCTTCAATTCGTGCGACAGCGTGTGGTAGAAACGCTGGACCTCCTGATTGCGCCGCGTCAAGTCGAGCACCGCCTTCTCCTGCCGGCGCTGGTGTTCGCGCACCGAACGCTCCAGCCGCGACTTCTCCAAGGCATTGGCGAGCGCACGCTTCAGCCCTTGCGGGGTGATCTTGTCCTTGATCATGTAGTCCGCCGCACCGGCGTGCAGCGTGGCGACGGCCGCCTTCTCGCTGCCTTGGCCGGACATGATGATCACGGGGCAGTGCAGGCCGTTCTGCCGGATCGAGTTGGCGATGTCGACGCCGGTCGCCGCTCCCAGCAGATAGTCGATGAACACGCAGTCGGGCTCATGCGCCAGCATTTCGGCCAGCGCTTCGGCCGGCTCGCTGTGGCAGTGCAAGTCGACCCGCATGCCCTCGAGATCCTCGAAGTGGCGCTGCAGGATTTCGAGATCGCCGGGATCGTCGTCGATCGCGACGACGGTGATGGTTTCGTCCGAGGGGATGGGCGTCATAGCGTCGTCTCGCAGACCGGTGTCGGCAGCTTGGCGAAGTCGAACCAGAAGCTGTGCAGCATGCGCACGCACTCGAACAGCTGGTCGATCCCCGCCGGCTTGGTGAGGAAGGCATTGCATCCGCTCGCGTAACTCGAGCTGACGTCGTTCTCGTGTCCGGAAGTGGTCATCACCACCACGGGCAGGCACTTCAGGGCGTCGTGGGCGCGGATGCGCCGGAGAAACACGCGACCTTCGACGCGCGGCATGTTCAGGTCGAGCACCACCAGGTCGGGCATGGGGTGGTCGCCCTTGGCCGCGAAGCGGCCGCGCCGCACGAGGAATTCGAGCGCCTCTTCGCCGTCGGACGCCACCACGAGCGTCACGGGCCGGCCGAGGTCTTCGATCGCTGCGCGGAAGAGTTCCTGGTCGCCGGGATCGTCTTCCACGAGAAGGATCACTCGCAAGGGGTCGTTGCTCATGTCGTCTCCGCCTCGACCACGTCGCCGAGGGTGAATTTGAAATGGGAGCCGTGGGGTTCGGCCGGCTCCACCCAGATGCGGCCGCCGTGCCGCTTGACGGTCTTCTCGCAGATCGCGAGACCGATCCCTGTGCCTTCGTACTTGGCGCGGCTTTGCAGCCGCTTGAAGGGCGCGAAGACCTGCTTGGCGAATTCCGGCTCGACGCCGATGCCGTTGTCGCGTACGCCGAAGACCCATTCCTTGCCGGCTCGCTGTGCCGTGAGGGCGACTTCCGGCGCGGCTTCGCCACGGAACTTGAGCGCGTTGCCGATGAGGTTCTGGTACAGCTGGGTCAGCAGGGTGAGGTCGCCTTCGACGTCCGGGAGTCCGCCCTTCTCGATCTTCGCGCCGCACTCCGCCACGGAGATGTCGAGCGCCGCGATCGCGCGGTCCACGCAGTCGGCGAGCGACACGCGCCTCTTGCTCATCTCCGAATTGATCGAACGGGAGAGTTGCAGGAGGTCCCGCACCAGGGTGCGCATGCGAGCGGCGGCATCGCGGATGTGGTGTAGGTCGCGCGCCGCGCGTTCGGGGAGCTCTCCGCCGAGGTCCTTGACCAGCAAGTCGCCGAAAGTCAAGAGCTTCCGCAGCGGTTCCTGCAAGTCGTGGCTCGCCACGTAGGTGAATTCGTCGAGTTCCTCGTTCTTCGCGCGCAGCTCGCGGTTGAGCGCCATCAGTTCGCCGTTGCGCTCGAAGAGCGCCGCATGCGCCCACTTGAGCTTGGCGACCACCCGCACGCGGGTGTGGTCCGCGAGCACCAAGTCGTACATCAGGCCGGCGAGAGGAACCAGATAGCACAGGAGCTTGAGCCCGTGCGCGATCATGAAGTGGTTGTCGTAGAGCTCGCGCGAAGAGAACGCGACGTGGGCCTGGCTCACGATCCCAGGAATGGTGCTGATCCAGAGCGCTGCTGTTCCGAGCGTCCGGTAGCGCGCGTAGAGCTTCTTGTAGACCACTGCGCCGCCCAGGGCGTAGAGCAGCAGCGGCGCGATGTCGAAGGGCCGCTTGACCCAATGTCCGGGAAAGGTCGTGTTGGGCAGCCGGCCGGAAGACGCCAGGTAGCCGACCAACATGAGTGCGGCAGCGCCGAAGCCGACGCCCATCAGTCCGACGACCGGGAGACCACGGCGGACGCGCGGACCCTTCCTTCGCATCAAGAGGATCATCGCGCCGGTCAGCGGAATCGCGGCCTGGAACAGGCGCGAGATCGTCCAGGTGAACGGCTCGAAGTTGACGTCCGCCACGGTCGAGAACTGCTGGTAGTTCCCGGAGATCGCATGGAAGGCGTCCAGGACTCCGGTCCAGAACAGCGCGAAGCCGATCACCGGGCTCACCAAACTGCCGGTGACGCGGAAGTGCACCATCGCCGCGACCGCCGTGAACAGGGCCATGATGACCGCGCTCCATTCGATCAAGGTGTGCGAGAGCTCGCCGGAGCGGTTGTGCACCACCATCGACGGCGCCTCCACGGCCCCCGGCAGCGCGTGCGTGAGTCCGAAGTCCACCCCCATCAGGTTGAGGAGCGACGGAAGCGCGCACACCGCGGCCGTGATGGCCAGCAGCCAGAGGGAGAACCGGCGCATGGGCAAGACGGGATCCGCCTGCCCGCGAGTCGCCTCGGGGGGCATGGGGAGATCGCGCAATGCGCGGCGGACGGCGACGCTTTTGGCGCCTTCCAAGTCGGGGTCGGGGCGTGTCTGCACGAACAACTCAGGCAGAGAAGCGGCACTCCGGGAGAGGTTTGAACCTCCCTATCGGCGACCCGACCCCAGGACTTGCGCGGATCCAACCCGATCCGCTCGACGCGCGCCCATACCCCTAGATATCGAGGTTGCTCACTTCGTGAGCATGCTCTTCGATGTACCGCCGGCGCGGCTCGGTCTCGTCCCCCATCAACATGGAGAAGATCCGGTCCGCCTCGAAAGCGTCCTCGAGCACGATCTTGAACATGTTGCGCTTGGTGGGGTCCATGGTGGACTCCCAGAGCTGCTCGGGGTTCATCTCGCCAAGGCCCTTGTACCGCTGGACGTCGACTTGCTTCTGGGCGAGCTCCCGCAGCGCGCCGGGCAGGTCGAGCGGGGTTTCGGCTTCCCGCGACTCCTTGCCGACGTCGAGCCCGATCCGCTGCGTCCAGTCCTCCGGGCGCATCGACAAGCCGCACGCCACGGCCTCTTCGAGCGCGGGCTGGGCGTCTTCGCGTTCGTGGAACGAGAAGATCATCACGTCCGCATCGTCCCGCGCCACCGCGCTGTCCGCGCCTTCCCAGACCCTCGCGTCGGAGTGGCCGGCGAGCCAGCGGGACCGGGCCTCGTCGTCCCAGAAGAAAGTCCGGTCGTTGCTCCCCCGGGTCATCGCCATGAAGAGCGGCAGACCTTTCTCGGGATCCGCGGCGGCCAGGTATTCCCGCGCCGTGATGCCGCGGCGCTCGCCCCGGAGTCCGCCGATCGCCACTTCGAGATCGGACAGGGCGCGGAGCAGCTTGTTGGCCGCTTCGCCTTCGATCGCCGACCCGGCGCCGCCGAGCGTGACGCGCGCATCGACCAGGCCGACTTCGAGCATGTTCTCGCGCAGCTTCTCCTCGGAGTGGAGGTACTCGCCGACCTTGGCGCTCTTGCGCCGCACCAGGTACAGCGGCGGCTGCGCGACGAAGACGCGCCCCATCTCGATGAGCTGGCGCATCTGCCGGAACAGGAAGGTCAGGATCAGCGTGCGGATGTGGGAACCGTCCACGTCCGCGTCGGTCATGATGATGATCTTGCCGTAGCGGACTTTCTCGGGCTGGAAGTCCTCGCCGACGCCGGCGCCGATCGCTTGGATGATCGTCTGCAGCTCCTGGTTGGCGACGATCCGGTGCGCCGTGTTCTTCTCGACGTTGAGGATCTTGCCCTTGAGCGGAAGGATCGCCTGAAAGCGCCGGTCGCGGCCGGTCTTGGCCGAACCGCCCGCCGAGTCGCCCTCGACGATGTACAGCTCGGTGAACTCGGTGTCGCGCATCTGGCAGTCGGCGAGCTTGCCGGGCAGCGATCCGGACGACAACGCGCCCTTGCGCCGCACCAGGTCGCGCTGGCGGCGCGCCGCCTCACGGGCGTCGCGGGCGAGCAGCGCCTTGCGCAGGATCGAACGCGCCGCTTCCGGGTTCTGTTCGAGGAATCCGCCGAGCCGCTCATTGACCACCGACTGCACGATCGACTCGAGTTCGCGCGAACCGAGCTTGCCCTTGGTCTGGCCCTCGAATTGAGGATCGGGAACCTTGACCGAGATCACCGCGTACAGGCCCGCCTTGTAGTCGTCGCCGGTGGGGACTTCCGCGTCCTTCTTCTTGAGCAGATCGCTCTGTTTGAGCCACGCGTTGAGCGTGCGGGTCAGGCCGGAACGGAATCCGGCGAGGTGCGTGCCGCCTTCCGCCGTGCGGATGTTGTTGGCGAACGAGAACACGCCCTCGTTCCAATCGTTGGTGTAGCGCAGCGCGATTTCGACGCCGTAGTCGCGGCCCTCGTGCTCCACCGACTTCTCGAAATGGATGACGTCGGTGATGCTCTCCTTGCCCTCGGAGAGGTCCTTGATGTAGCTGACCAGGCCCTCGGGGTAAAAGAACGAGTCCTTCCGGCCGCCGCCGCGCAAGTCCTTGAGGTCGATGCGCAGCCCGTACGTGCCCATCAAGTACGCCATTTCCCGCAAGCGGTTGCTTACGCGGTCGTAGTCGAACTCGACGCAGGAGAACATCTTCCGGTCGGGCCGGAAAGTGACCCGCGTCCCCTTGCGGTCGGTCTTGCCGGTCACCGCGAGATCGCTCTTCTTGGTGCCTCGCGAGAAGGTCATGTTGTGGACCCTCCCGTCTTTGAAGACGTCGACTTCGGTCCACTCCGAGAGCGCATTGACCACCGAAATCCCGACGCCGTGCAGGCCGCCCGAAACCGCGTAGGCCTTGCCGTCGAACTTGCCGCCGGCGTGCAGCTTGGTCATGACGAGTTCCAGCGAAGGCACGTTCTCGACCGGGTGCATGTCCACCGGGATGCCGCGCCCGTCGTCCGTGACCGTCGCCGAGCCGTCCTCGTTCAGGGTCACGTGGATGTTGGTGCAGTGCCCGGCCAGCGCTTCGTCGACCGCGTTATCGACGATTTCCCACATCAAGTGGTGGTAGCCGGAATCGGCCGTGTCGCCGATGTACATCGCCGGCCGCTTGCGCACCCCTTCCAGGTCCTTGAGGTACTGGATGGACTGCCCGTCGTAGGCGGCCTCCTGCTTCTTCTTGTCGCTCATGGTCGTGTCAGGCCCGGCGGATCTCAAGTTTCTCGACGCTCAGGGTCGTGTCGGTCCGGCTTTTCAATTCCCGGTTCAACAGCGCAAGGAACTCGTCGCCGCGAAAGCAGCGCAGTTCTTCGAACAACGGGGCCGACGCGACGCCAACAACGAGCCTGCCGCCCCGGAAGGACAGCGGGCGCGCCCTCTCGGCGACGGCCTGCGGCACCACTCGGCACCAGGTCTCTTGGACCAGTTCGAACGCGCGGTTCCCGGAAAGGCTGCGCCCGTGCACCACGCCCGCCAGGAGCGTGGAGATGGGCACCGGCTGCGCACAGCGCCGCCACGCCTTCTTCTTCGGAAGCGGCTCAGCCAAGGGTGGAAAGCGGCATCACCACGTAGGTGAAGTTCTCACCCAGCACGAATTTTGCCGGGCGCGTGCCTTCTTCCATCTGGATCTCCACCTGCTCCGCATGCGCGGCCTTGAGGCCGTCGAGCAGGTAGTTTGGATTGAACGACGCGCTGAGACCGCTACCGGTGTAATCGACCTCGAGGCTTGCGGCCGCGCGGCCGCGGCCCTCGTGTTCCGCGCAGACTTCGATCATGTCCGGAGTGAAGTTGAGCCGCACCACAGCCGCGGCGTCGGTCGTCAAGTGGCTGGCGAGCCGCAGCTTCTTGGCGAGCGCTTCGCGGTGCGCGCGGACGACGTGCTTGCCGCCGGTCGGGATCACGTTGTCGTAGTTCGGGAACTCGCCTTCGAGAACGCGGCCAAAAGACTCGAGGCGCCCGACCCGGAAACCGACCTGGTTGCCGAAGAAGTGCACTTCGAGGGTCTCACCGGCTTCGTCCTGGCCGAAGCGCAGAACCTGGTCGAGGACTTTGGGGAGCAGCACCGAGCGGTGCGCCTCCTTGCGGCTCGACAATGCGGGCCGGCGGATGCACGCAAGCCTGCGGCCGTCGGTTCCCACCAGGGTGACTTCGCCGTCGCGGGCTTCGAAAAGCACGCCCTCGGTCGCAAAGCGGCTGTCGTGGACGCGCGAGGTCGCAAAGCGCGTCGAGCTGACCATTTGGAGGAAGACGCGCTTGTCGAGGACGACCGCGGGATCGTCCTGGAGTTCGGGCACGGCGGGAAACTGCTCGGGGATCTCGTCGGCCGCTCCCGATTCCATGGTCACGAGTTCGCAGTGGTCTTCGCCCGCGACGAGCTCGCACTGCCCGCCGCTCGACAGCGAGATCGTGACGGTGTCCGCTTCGAGGTCCTTGACCACGTCGACGAGTTCGCGCCCCGGCACGACCGCCCAGCCGGTGCCGTCGACCTGCACGTCGGGGATCCGGTAGCGGACCGCGATCTCGAGATCGCTCGCCTCTAGCACCACGCCGTCGTCTCCCGCTCGGATGAGGACCCCGCC
>DASWJW010000239.1:0-6903 GCA_036396955.1 Planctomycetota bacterium | reverse complement strand
TGTTGCCGCGGCTGTTCGAAGACGTCGACACCGACGTCCTCGACGGCCTGCTCAGCGAACCCAACGGCGAGCTCTGGGAAGGCGGCGCCGCCATGACCGCCTATGCCCGCATGCAGTTCACCGAAATGGATGATCGCGAACGCACCGAGCTCCGCGCAGCACTGATGAAGTACTGCGAGCTGGACACCCTGGCGATGGTGTTCCTCTACGAGGGCTGGCGGGAGTGGCTGGCCCAGTAGGGCCGCGCCCTGAAACGACCGGCCGCCTCAACCGCCGCGTCGCGAACCTACCGCTCCTCGAGATACCGGTCCGCCAGCAGCTTCCCCAGCACCACGATCCCCTCCGTAGTAATCACCAGCTTCTGTTCCTGCCCCGGAAGCTCGAAGGCCTTGATGTGGATCAGATTCGCATCCGCCGCCGCAACATTCGCGATGTCGGCCGTCACATCGATCCCATTGACGCCCGGATCATCCGTCGGCGGCTGCTGGCTCACGAACCACCTCAATTCGGGCATCCCCAGGTCCACACGGCTTTGGGCCACGATCGAAGCGAGTCTTTCGGCGGCCTGCTTGCGGTAGGGGCCGAAGGACATGTCGTTCTCGCCCAGGTGGTAGAAGATTCCCGCGAGTTCGACTTCGTGTCCCTTGGCGGTCAGCTCCGCCACCGCGTCGCGCACGAAGGCGACGAAGTCCGGGTAGACGTTGCGCGACTTCGCCTCGCTCCCCTCCGGCGTCCAATCGATGATCTGGGTGCCGCTGTGGGTGAACTTGGCGATCGCCGCGTTGCCCTTCTGCTTGGCCTGCAGGCGGGCGCCGAAGCCGAGTTCGGGGCCAAAGGTGTCGTAGAAGCCCGCCGGGCCGAGCGGCTCCCAACCGTCGGAAACCTTGTAGCCGCCGCCCAGGCTGTAGCGGTAGGCGATCTTGGGGTTGTCCTTGCGCAGCGAAGTCAGGCGCAGCGGCTTGAGGTCCTGCACGAAGGCGCGCTCGCCTTCCATGTTGCGGTGCCCGGCGAGCACGAACAGTTTGACCTTGCTGCCCTTGGCGTAGGGCCAGGTCGCGAGCGGGCGCGCGAGGTCGGGTGCCTTGCCGATGCTGGCCAGATACGCGTTCGCGTGGTTCACGCCGTGCTCGAGCTGCCCGAGAGTGCCGTAGTGGTAGTGCAGGCCGGCACCGCCACCGATCTCCACGCCGACGTGCGAGGTCGGCACGAAGTCCGCCAACGGATCGGCCTCGGTGACCGCGCGCTGCCCCTGGCTGATCGCGTACATCCTGGGGCGCATGTCCATGCCCCAGACCGTCTTGGTGCACAGCTCGCCGATGTAGAAACGCAGATTGGGAACGCCGAGGTCGCGGCGCCACGCAGCCAGGAAGTTCTTCAGGTTCGCGCCGTAGGCCGGCATGGCGCCGTCTTCGAACATGTCGTTCTCGCCCTGGTGCCACACGAAGCCCTCGATCCGATAGGGGATCTTGCGGCGGTCGAGATCAGCGAGCGCGGCGCGGATCCACTCCAGCGCCAGCGGGTACAGCTCGAAACCGCGCGGCGCGTCGGGGTTCCAGTCGCCGGCGAGGTGCGTGCCGCCGGCGGCGACCTTGATGATGGCGATCGGCGCGTCGACGTGCCGGCCCACCTCGCGCCCGATGCAGTAGGAGAACAGCACGTCCTTCTGCGGCTCCTCCAGCCCGGCGAAAGGCGGAAAGCGCCCGATGTCCTGCGCCTTGGAATCCGAGCCGACCATGTTGGACTGCCCGGCGAAGACGAACACGCGCAGGGTCTTGGTGTCCTCCTGGGTGCGGAGCGGGCTGGCGGCGATCCACGGCAGCAGCAGCGCCAGGGCGAGGAACACGAAGCGCCGCACGGTTCGCGGCGAAGACGGACTCGGATGGGGGCGGGGGATCATCGGCGGCCTGGTCCCCAATCTACGGGGCGCGTCCCGGCGTCGGCGACGGCGCAGGGGAAAGCCACGACCGGAGCAAGCAGTTCGAGCCGCAGGCCGCCGAGCTGCAGACCCTCGAAGATCTGCACGACTTCGTCTTGGAACGGCAAGCCGCCTGACGCCGCTCAGTACGGCGGCTGCCACCGACGAGCGCGTGCGACAAGAGCTTCCCCGAAGACGCGACGTCAAGGTCGCCAAGCACGGCTACCTGTCCGCCGAGGAGATCCGCACCTCGATCTGTCCGCATGCCGGCGATTCGCCCCGAAGCGCTGCGCCAGGCCAATCCGCGGCGGCTGGGGCTGGCGCTCTGGCCCGCCCCGGAGCCCGGCGCGCCGAGCCTCGCCGGTCGGAGCCTGGCCACGATTTCGGGCTTCCGCTGCGGCCGCAGAGATCTAATCCATGTCCCGGGCTGCGTTTGCGGCCCCATGTTGTTTCCCGCTCCAGGACAATTCGATGACTCGCAAGCAGGGCTCCCGTGTTCGCTCCGTCCGCCGCGTCGTCGCGTGGACGATTCCTTTCGTTCTCCTCGCCACGGTGGGGCAGTCCTTGATGATGGGTGGAGCCACGCTGCACTACTACATCGGGGACGTCGCCAAGCGGATGCTGGACGACGACAACCCCCTGCGCGAGCTCCTCGACGACCGCAGCAATGCTTTCAAGATGGGGCTGGTGTTCCCCGACCTCATGCACGGCGTGCGCACGGAGAGGAAGGACCGGGAGGGGAAAGGACTCCTGGAGAGGAACTTCGAGAAAGACGCCGCGAGTTATGCACACACGCCCGCGTTCTTGACTGCGTACGCGCAGAAGATCTTCGAGTACCAGCAACAGCCGGATGCGCAACAGATCGAAGTCGACCGGATGAAGGCCCACTTGCTCGGAGCCGTCGGCCACGTCGTGGCGGACCTCAACATGGACAATCGTCTCCTGCCCCGGGTCCGAGCGGGTTGCTATACGGAAGACGACGACTTGACCGTCGAGTCCAAGATCATGGTGAACAACGGCGGCTTCGCCACGGCCGCGCAGCACTTCACCGACCAGATCCTCGACAACGCGGTGTTCGAGACGCTGCCTCCGACCGAGGAGTTCCGCGAGTCGAGGAAGATCAAGGATCCGAAGACCGCAATCGGCGAGGGGATCAACAAGCGGCGCGAGCGGCGCGAGCGCCGCCGCAAGAGTTCGGCCAACAAGGACGACCGGGGGCAGCTCTGGGACCGCATCCGCCCGAACAGCGCGTACATTCCCGCGGAACTGCTCGCCGAAATCCTGATCGCATCGGGCAAGGTCGCGTCCGAAGACGGACTGGAAGGGCGAATGACCGAGACCGCCGAGTCCCAGAAAAGTTCGAAGGTCAAGGCGCGGCCGGGCAGCGTGCGGGCGAAACGCGCCTACCGGGTCGCCGTGGAGAAGGAATGTCCCGACGTGATGGACTACGACAGCGACGAGGGCTGGTACTTCGGCGCCGGGGGCGTCGACGAGACCGCCGAGATCCTCGCCGAGTTCATGCAGGCGATCTGGGACGTGTGGGAGAGCGGCCAGGCGCCGGTCTTCTTCGCCGGACCCTGCCGCGTGCACAAGGGCGCGCACAAGAACCCCAAGCTCGACGAGCGTGGGCAGTGGACCTGGCTCCACAAGCACCTCTGCATGGAGTGGTCGGCCGTGCCGGTGGCGACACCGGGCCAGCCCGGAGTGGGCGTGGACGGCGGCACCGCCGCGCCTCTCGAACACTGCATGTACCCGGCAGGCTTCCCGACCATGGCAGAGGGCAGCGAAGGATCGGCGCCGTCGAACAACGATTGCGGCGCGTCGGCCACCGACGAGTAGGGCCAAGCGCTTCGCCGGCCGACGGATCCACGACGCTCAGCCGCGCACCGTCACCGTGTCGGCGTTCGACTTGACCGACTCGCTGCCGGCGGCGCCGTGGCGGATCACCGCCTGCGTGCTCACCGGAACCAGCGGTCGAGCAGGTCCCGCAAGGCGGCGGCGGTCTCCACATCGTCGAGCGGTCGCTCCTCGGCGGGATCGGCGCGCACATCGAACAACTCGTCCGGTTGCGCCGGATCGGTGTGCACCAGCAGCTTGTACGGATCGCGCAGGATCCAGCGGGTCAGAAGGCTCTTGGCGGGGTCGTCGACGTCGACCACGTCGTGCGTGTAGGCCGCGCCGAAGATGGGGCCGCGCTCCTTCCCAAGTTTGCGGAGGTCGACGCCAGGCCATGCCGCCGGCGCTTTCAGCCCGCAGGCCGCAAGAATGGTGGGGGCGAGGTCGACGCTGCTGATCGGCACGTCGCGCCGTCGCGGTGCGATCTTCCCGGGCCAGCGCAGCAGGATCGGGGTCCGCACGCCGCCCTCGTACGAAGTGCGCTTGCTGCGCTCCGCGTAGCCCTGCGCGTCGGGCCGCTGGATCCAGCCGTTGTCGATCACGAACACGACCAGCGTGTTCTCCGCCAGGCCCTTCTCCTTCAGATGCGCGAGCAACTGGCCGCAAGTCTCGTCGAACCATTCGCACATCGCGCGGTACTTGGCGATCGGCTCGGGTACGCCTGGCAGCGCGTACTTCTCCAACAAGCGCGCGGGCGGGTTGTGCGGTTGGTGGGGGAGGAAGGGCGCGTACCACAGGAAGAAGGGCGTGTCGTCGGCGCTGCACTGGTCGACGAAGTCGTAGACCGGCTGCATGGTCTCGCGGCCGATCTTCAGGCCTTTCGTCGCCGTGGCGCCCGCCGCGCGCGGGGTCGCCGTATGTGCGCGAGCATGCGCGCGCGGTCGGTCCCCGGCGGCGGGTCGTTGCCGGTGATCTTGTGCTGGTGCGGGTAGAGTCCGGTCACCAGGGTCGCCAGGCTCGCGCGACACAGCGCGGTGGGCACGTAGCCGCGCGGAAACACCAGGCTCTCGGCCGCGAGCGCGTTGAGGTGCGGCGTGCGGATTTCCGCGCTGCCCATGAACCCGAAATCGCCCCAGCCCTGGTCGTCGGAGATGATCAGCACCACGTTGGGCCGCGCGGGCTCCTGGCACGCGGCCAGCAGGCTGAGCGACAGGCCGATCCACGTGCCGATCCACTGGCCGGGGACGTGCGAGGGCCGTCTCACCTTCACGCACCGCGCAGCGCGACCGCCGCGGCCTGTGCGTGCGCAAAGCGCCGGTCGATCGTCTCCCACTCCACGTTCTGGAAGAACGCATCGACGTAGCGCATGGCGCCGGCGCCGTAATCCAAGTGATAGGAGTGCTCGTACATGTCGAGCACCAAAAGCGGGACGGCCGCCGCCGCGGCCTGCGTGTGGTCGCCCGAGGAAACGATGCGCAGCGCGGACTCGGGCAGCGTGAGCACCACCATCACCCAGCCGCTGCCGCCGGCGAGTCCGCTCGCCGCGGCGCGCAACGCCGACTCCCAGGTCGCGCGGCCGCCATACCCCGTGTCGAGCGCCTTGGCGACCGCGCCCGCGGGCTGGCCGTCGCCGCCGAGGTTGCCGAAGTAGGCCTCGTGCAGGCGCTTGGAGTTGGCGAACGCGAGCTCCTTGCCGCGCAGGCCGGCCACCCGGTAGCCGGGCGCGTCGGCCGGCAACGCGGCGATCTCGGCCTCGACCTTGTTGAGGTTGCGCACCGTGCCGCCGTAGTTGTTCTGGTGGTGCGAGACGATAAGCCCTTCCGACAAGCCGCGCAGCCGCGCGGGGTCGAAGCTCAACGGCGCCATCTGGTGCGCGCCGACCGCGCGCGCGCCGGACCACGGGTCCGGCGCGTTATTCACTGCAAACCGCCGGCGCGTCGACCGCGCGCGCGCCGGACCCCGACGGCAGGGGAACCTGCGTCCCCGCAGCGGCGCAGGCCGCCGTGGTCATGGCGGTCCAGGAAACCGCAGGAAGGGTGAGAAGCTGCAGGGCCTGGCGGCGGGAAGGGTTCATGGCGGGAGAAAACCGAATGGGTCGGAAACGGGAGCACCGAGTCTACTCGCGGTCACAGGATCGGGCAGCTCGGTGGTTCGCGAAGCTGGCCCGCCCCTCCGCACACGCCGCATGCTGCTCGAGCTTCTATTCCCCACCCTGCTGCTGGGCCTGGCGCATTGCCAGGAACCGCCGCCGCCTGTCGAGCTGCCCGTGCTTGGTCTCGGTGCTGCGATCGAGGGACGCCTCGATGCGGACGCGCCGCCGGTTTCGACTCCGGCCTTGGACAAGGGCTTCGTCAACGCGCCGACGGTCGGCGTCAGCTTTCGCGTTCGAGTTCCGGCGACCGGCATCTACCACGTCGACCTGCGCGCCTACGCCTTCGACTCCTACCTGGTGTTGCGTGGTCCCGACGGCGCTCTGCTCGCCGAAGAAGACGACGGCCTGCTCGGCAAACAAGCGCGGTTGGTCACCGAGCTGCAGGCTGGCGTCGACTACCAGGTGACGGCTTGCGCGCTGCACGGCGCGCGCGGTCCGTGCCTCGCGGGGCGGGTCTCGCCAAGGCCCGCTGAGCCGCGGAATCGACCCCCCTCGCCCGTCCGCTATCCTGGCCCCACCTCCACATATTGCGCCATGCTGTTCGAGCTTCTCTTCCCCTCCCTTATTCACCTCGCGGCTCCTCAAGAGCCCCCGGCCCGGCCGGCTCTGGAAGTCGGCGCGCCACGAGAAGCTGTGATCGCAGATGCCGACCCGCCGATTTCCACCCCGACGCTGGATGCCAACTACATCCAGGCGCCGACGGTCGGCAAGACCTTCCGGCTGCGCGTGGCCGAGCCCGGCACCTACCGCGTCGACCTGCACTCCTTCGCGTTCGATGCTTATCTGGTCCTGCGCGACTCGGACGGCGCGCTGATCGGCGAAGACGACGACGGACTGCTCGGCACTCACGCGCGGCTGGTCGCCGAACTGGATGCCGGCGTCGAGTACCACTTGAGCGCGTGCGCATTGCACGGCGGGCGCGGTCGGTTCCGACTCGACGTGATCGAGGGCCGGCCCGTGGACCTGTCCCGATCGGAGCGCGAAGCCGCGTTCGAAGAGG
>DASWJW010000238.1:0-29644 GCA_036396955.1 Planctomycetota bacterium | reverse complement strand
GTCCTTGAGCTTCTTGAGCACGCTCTTGGGCTCGAGCGTGCTCACTCCGCCCGGGCGCACCAGGCAGCACGCGCCGATGAAACCGGTCAGCTCGTCGCAGGCCAGCAGCGCCTTGTCGAGCAAGCTGGCGTACGGCACCCCCCACTTGGTGTAGTGCGCGCTCACGGCGTGCGCGATCTCGGCTTCGCCCTGTTCGCGCAACCACGCGACGATGCGGCCAGGGTGGTCTTCGGGCCATTTCTCGTAGTCGGCGTCGTGGAGCATTCCAGCCAGCCCCCAGCGCTCTTCGTCGCCGGCCCCAGCGCCGTAGCGGTGCGCGGCCGCGCGCATCACCAGCTCGACGGCGCGCGCGTGCATGCGCAAGGCGTCGGTCTCGGTCCATTCACAGAGCTTCTGCCAGCCTCGATCGCGCGTGAGGGCACCCATGGGCCGGAATGCTAGCATTCGCTCGTTGCATGGGCCGCGTCCGCAATCTCGATCCGCGCTCCGCCGACACGGCCGCGGAACTGGTTGAAATCGCGCGCAATCTGGCCGCCGAGGTCGACGCGCTGGAGTTCCGCGCGCCGGTCACGCACGTCTACAACCCGCTGCGCTACGCCTGGGCCAACCATCGCGCGTACCTGGAACGCCATGCGCGGCACGCGTGCGACGCCCTGCTGCTGGGCATGAATCCCGGCCCATGGGGCATGGCGCAGACCGGCGTTCCCTTCGGCGAAGTCGAATTGGTGCGCGACTGGCTGCAGCTGCGCGAACCGATCGGCGAACCGGCGCACCAGCATGCCAAACGCCCGGTCACCGGCCTGGCCTGTGCGCGCAGCGAAGTCAGCGGACGCCGCGTCTGGGGCTGGGCGCGCGAGCGATTCGGAACCCCGGAGCGGTTCTTCGCGCACTACCTGGTCTGGAATTACTGTCCGCTGTCGTTCATGGAAGAAAGCGGCCGCAACCGCACGCCGGACAAGCTGCCGACTGGCGAGCGCGAGCCCTTGCTCACCGTCTGCGACGCCGCGCTCCGGCGCGCGGTCGAGGTGCTCGCGCCGGGCCAGGTGATCGGCATCGGCCGCTGGGCCGAACAGCGTGCGCGCGCTGCGCTGGGCGCGGCGGCGCCGACGATCGGCACCATTCTGCACCCGAGTCCGGCCAGTCCGGCGGCAAACCGCGGCTGGGCCGATGCAGCCGAACGCCAGCTCGCCGCCCTGGGCCTGCCGATCGCGCCCTGCAACTGAGGCTTCCAAAGGAAGCTTCCAAACCGGCCCACGGCCGGTCGAGGGACTTGGGCGAATCCGGCGTCCGTGGCGTAAGCTTCGGAGCCCAGTGGAGTTGCACGGGCCGGATTGCCCGATTCCGAGCTTTTCGCAGCGCCTCCTGGTCTAGAATCGGGATTCCTAGCGTCCCCCCTTTCCCCTCCTTCCTGAAACCCATATGGCCCCGAGCAGCCCCTCGGGTCGATCGTCTCCCGGCCGGGAGATCTCACCGCAACCCGCACCGCCGCAGCGCCTCGAGCGCGCGCGCCGCGGGCCGCCAGTGCCCGCGGACCAAGAAGTTGCCGTCCCGCCGCTGCCGGTCCGCTCACCAGCAGCGAGCGAGCCCGCCCAGCGGCCGGTCGTGCGCGGCAAGTTCCTGCACGCCGGCGAGCAGCGCTTGTGGGTGCGCGGCGTGACCTATGGCACTTTCCGGCCCGATGCGGCCGGCGACCTGTTTCCGCCGCCCGCAGTGGTGGAGACGGACTTCGCCGCCATGGTCGCGCACGGCGTCAATGCCGTGCGCACCTACACCCCGCCGCCGCGCCGCATGCTAGACACTGCCGCGCGCCATGGCCTGCAGGTGCTCGTCGGCCTGCCCTGGGAACAGCACGTCACCTTCCTGGCCGAACGCGGGCGACGGCGCGACATCCGCAGCCGCGTGCGCCGCGGGGTGCTCGACTGCGCGGGCCATCCGGCGGTGCTCGCCTACGCGGTGGGCAACGAGATTCCGGCGCCGATCGTGCGCTGGCACGGCGCCGGACGCGTGGAGCGCTTTCTGGGATCGCTGGTCGAGGAGGTCCGCCTGGCCGACCCCGGCGCCTTGGCGACCTACGTCAACTACCCCACCACGGAATACCTCGAGCTGCCCTTCCTGGACTTCCACGCCTTCAACGTGTTCCTCGAAGACCCCGAACGGCTCGCGGCCTACCTGGACCGCCTGCAGTCGCTCGCCGACGAGAAGCCGCTCCTGCTGACCGAGCTGGGCCTCGACAGTCGCAGCCACGGACCCGAGCGCCAGGCCTTTTCGGTCGCCGCGCAAGTCGGCACGGCGTTCCGCGGCGGTTGCGCCGGCGCCTTCGTGTTCTCGTGGACCGACGAGTGGCACCGCGGCGGCCACGACGTGGCCGATTGGGACTTCGGCCTGGTCGACCGCGAGCGCGCGCCCAAGCCCGCGCTCGCCCAGGTGGCCAAGGCCTTCGCGGCGCCGCCGTTCCCCGAGCGCACGACCTGGCCGAAGGTCTCGGTGGTGGTGTGCAGCCTCAACGGGGCCCGCACCATCCGCGACACCTTCGAAGGCCTCGCCAAGCTCGCCTACCCCGACTTCGATGTGCTGCTTGTCGACGACGGCTCCACCGACAGCACCGGCGCCATCGCCCGGGAATTCGGCGTCGAAGTCGTCGCCACCGAGAACCGCGGTCTGAGCGCGGCCCGCAACACCGGGTGGCAGCATGCGCGAGGCGAGATCGTCGCCTACATCGACGATGACGCCTGGCCCGATCCCCACTGGCTGCACTACTTGGTGCACCGCATCGAGAGCGGCGGCTTCGCCGGCGCCGGCGGGCCCAATCGCATTCCCCGCGGCGACGGTCCCATCGCCGAGTGCGTCGCCAACGCCCCGGGCGGGCCCAACCACGTGCTGGTCGACGACCGCACCGCTGAGCACATCCCCGGTTGCAACATGGCCTTCCGGCGCGATTGCCTGGCGGCCGTCGACGGCTTCGATCCGCAGTTCCGCGCCGCCGGCGACGACGTCGACCTGTGCTGGCGGATCCAGGAAGCCGGCTGGCGGATCGGCTACCACGCCGCGGCGCACGTCTGGCACCACCGCCGCAACAGCGTGCGCGCTTACTGGCGCCAGCAGATCGGCTACGGCAAGGCCGAGGCCTTGCTCGAGCGCAAGTGGCCGGACCGCTACAACGCGCTCGGCCACGTCCAATGGGGCGGTCGCATCTACGGGCGCGGTCTCACCGTGCCTCTCCACAGCGGCCGGGCGCGCATCTACCAGGGGGTGTGGGGCAGCGCGCCGTTCCAGGCGATGTACCAAGGAGCCCCCGGCACGCTCGCCTCGCTCCCGCTCACTCCCGAGTGGCTGCTCGGCGTCGTGCTGCTCGGCCTGCTCTCGGCACTGGCACCGCTGTGGTCGCCGCTGGCGATCGCCCTGCCGCTGCTGTTGCTCGCCACCGGGCTGACCCTCGCCCAGGCCGTCGTCAGCGCGGCCCGCGCCCGCTTCACGCGCGATCTCCTGCGGTCGAGCCGGCGACCCGGGCTGGCGGGCCTGCGCTTGCGGGCCCTGGTCGCCGCGCTGCACTTGGTGCAGCCCGCGGCCCGGCTCTACGGCCGGCTCCGCCACGGCCTGACGATGTGGCGCCGCTACCCGGTCGCGGGATGGTCGCTGCCACTTCCCCAGCAGCGCACGCTCTGGTGCGAGCAGTGGACGCTTCCCGCCGAATGGCTGCGCGCCGTGCAGGCCGACATGGAAGGCCGCCGCGTGCCGGTACGGCCGGGCAGCGAATTCGACGACTGGGACCTGACGATCCGCGCTGGAGTGAGCGGCGCCGTGCGCCTGCGCATGACCGTCGAGGAACATGGCGCCGGGCGCCAGTTCTACCGCTTCGGCCTGCGGCCGGCGCCGTACGGCCCCAGCCTGGTGCTGGCGGGCGCGCTCGCGGTGGTCACCGCCTGGGCCGCCGCCGACGGCGCCTGGCTGGTGGCGGGCCTGCTCGCCGCACCCGCGCTGCTGCTCGCCGGCCGCGTGGTCCGCGAATGCGGCGCCGCAATGGCGCGCATTCTCCAGACCCTCCAGTCCTGGGGCGCCGAGCGCGGCCGATGACCCGGGAAAGCCGGTCCGACCTGCGCCTGCTGGCGCGGTTGCTGCGCGAGGCCCGCCCGGCATGGAAGCACCTGGCGGGCCTGTTCGCCATGGGGCTGCTCGCGACTCCGCTCGCGCTGCTGGTCCCGCTGCCGCTGGCCATCGTGGTCGACAGCGTGCTCGGCGACGCGCCGCTCGCCGGCTGGTGCTCGGCCCTGATGCCCGACGGCGTCGAAGCCTCCAAGTCGTCGCTGCTGCTGGTGATGGCGCTCATCATCGTCGGCATCGCCTTCCTCAACCGCGTGCAAGGTCTCGGCTCGTGGATGTACGAAACCTGGATCGGCGAGCGCCTGGTGCTGCGCTTCCGCGCACGGCTGTTCCAGCACCTGCAACGGCTGTCACTGGCGTTCCACGATTCCAGCGGCAGCGCCGACGCCGTGTACCGGGT
Source organism: Planctomycetota bacterium (assembly GCA_036396955.1). Classification (GTDB taxonomy): domain Bacteria; phylum Planctomycetota; class UBA1135; order UBA1135; family UBA1135; genus DASWJW01. The sequence continues at coordinate 25,146 of DASWJW010000238.1, read as the reverse complement.
GCAGTACGACGCCCACTCGATCCAGAACGTGGCGATCGGCGGCTTGCTCCCCTTCGTCGGCTCGTTGATCAAGCTGACCGCCATGATCTGGGTGACCGCGGCGATCGACCTGGAGCTGGCGGTGGTGGCGATGGTTATCTCGCCGGTCCTGTTCGCATTGACGCACTTCTACCGCGGCCGGCTCCGCACGCGCTGGAAGGAAGTCAAGGAACTCGAGAGCAGCGCGATGGCGGTGGTGCAGGAGACGCTCGCGGCGGTTCGCGTGGTCAAGGCATTCGGCCAGGAAAAGCGCGAAGAAGACCGCTACCGCAAACACGCCGGCGCCAGCGTCTCGGCGCAGCTGCGGGTGATCTTCGCCGAAGCCGGCTACAGCTTGTTGGTCGGCCTGACCATGGCGGGCGGCACTGCGGCGGTGCTGTTCCTGGGCGCGAACCACGTGCGCGCCGGCACCTTGAGCCTGGGCGACCTGTTGCTGGTCATGGGCTACTTGGCGCAGCTCTACGAACCGCTCCGCACCATCGGACGCAAGGTCGCGACCCTGCAGAAGGCATTCGCCAGCGCCGACCGCGCCTTCGCGCTGCTCGACACCGCGCCCGAGGTCGCCGACCGCCCGGACGCCCGCCGGCTGGCGCGCGCGCACGGCGCGGTGAGCTTCCGCAACGTCGGCTTTGCCTACCGCGACGGGCTGCCGATCCTGCGCGGCATCAGCTTCTCGGCCGAGCCGGGCGCGCGCGTGGGGATCGCCGGGCGCTCGGGTGCCGGCAAGACCACGCTGATCAACCTCCTGGCGCGCTTCTACGACCCCACCGAGGGCAGCATCCTGCTCGACGGCGTGGACATCCGCGAGATTCGCCTGGCCGACCTGCGCGAGCAATTCTCGCTGGTGCTGCAGGAGCCGGTGCTGTTCTCCACGACCATCGAGGAGAACATCGCCTACGGCCGCCCCGAGGCGAGCCGCGCCCAGATCGAGGCCGCGGCCCGCGCGGCGAACGCGCACGACTTCATCGGCGAGTTCCCGGAGGGCTACGCCACCGAGGTCGGCGAGCGCGGCATGCGCCTCTCCGGCGGCGAGCGCCAACGCATTTCGATCGCGCGGGCGTTCCTCAAGGACGCGCCGGTGCTGCTCCTCGACGAGCCCACGAGTTCGGTCGACGTCGCCACCGAGTCGGTGATCCTGGAAGCCCTCGAGCGGCTGATGGAGGGCCGCACCACTTTCTTGATCGCTCATCGCTCGTCGACGCTCGAGGGGTGCGACCTGCGCCTGTACGTCGGCGACGGCACCGCCGAGGTGCGGCGCGCCCCGCCCCCGGCGGCTCCGCTGATCGGAGGTTCCCGCAAGTGAACGGCCCCGCGGCGGAATTGCACCCTGTGGAGCACGCCTGGCGGCGGATCGCCGGCGGGGCTGCGCCGGAGGCGGTGCACGACCTCGCCCACAAGCGCGGCGCCGTCGCGGTGTGCGCCATCCGCGACGCCGACGGCGACGACTGGATCGCCAAGCGCACGGGCACCCACGCGGCGCGCCTCGAGGCGCGGCTCCTGGGCGACCTCCTGCCGGCGCTGCAGGTCCCCGCACCGCGCCTGCTGGGCGTGGTGGCGGACGGCGCGCACGCTTGGCTGTTCTTCGAGCACCTCGGCGGCGCTCGCTATGCGTCCAGCGATCCTGCCCACCGCAGGCTCGCCGCGCAGTGGATCGCGCACCTCCACCTGGCGAGCTCCGGCGGCCTGTTCCTGCAGGATCTCCCCGACCGCGGCGTGGCCTGGTTCGAGCAGCTTCTCGCCATCGCCTGCGCGCGCCTGGCCGACCTGGCTTCGGGTTGCCGGCAGCCGGAGCTGCGCGCGGCACTGCAGCCGGTGGTGCGCGGCGCCGAGCGCCTGCGCGAGCAATGGCCGTGGTTGACGGAGTGCGTCCACGGGGACTCGCCGGTGCTCGTGCACGGCGACCTGCTGACCAAGAATGCGCGCATCGTGCACCGGACCTCCCAGGCTGGATTCGCCGCGTTCGACTGGGCGACCACCGCGGGGCGCGGCCCGGCCGCAGTCGACCTGGTGCAGGGATTCGGCCGCGCCGTCACGCCGGACCTCGCCGCCTACGCCCGCGAGCGCGGCATTGCCGAAGACGCCGCGCGGGCCATGGCGCCCGCCGGAGCCGCCATGCGCCTCGCCCGTGCTCTCGACTGGGCCGCCGACAGCATGGAGGGCGGCTCGGGCACGGCCTTGATCCCCGCGCTGCAGGCCTACGCCGAAGAGCTCGAGGACCTTGCGACCGCTGCCCGAGGAACGCGGGCATGAGCGTGCGCTTTCGAGCCGATTCCCGTCCGGTGGCCGATCACCCCGCGTGGCAGGCTTGGACGGCCACGGGACTCGCCGGTCCCGTCCCCGCCGGCATCGACGCCCTCGCCGACGAGCGCGGCCGGCGCCCGAATCGGAAGAGCGCGGTGTACCGGATCCCGGGCGCCGACCCGTGCGGCGGCGACCTGATCGCCAAACGTACCGCCGCCGACGCAGCAGCGGTGGAGTACGCGGTCTACACGCGCATCCTGCCCGCACTCGGTCTGGAAGGCCTGCGCTGCCATGGCTTGCAGGACGCCGGCGGAGAACTCGCCTGGATGTTCCTGCAAGAGGCCGTGGGCGAACCCTTCGACGTCGGATCGGCGCCGCATCGGCGCGCGGCCGGCACCTGGCTCGGGCGCCTTCACGCCGGCGCCTCCCGCGGCGCCGCGGCGCGCGCGCTCCCCGACCACGGCCCGCTGCGCTATGCGCCGTGCATCCCGGAGAGCCGCGAGAGTCTCGCAGCGGCCTTGGACAATCCGCGGCTCGATGCAGCGGCGCGACGCCAGGTCGCCGCTTGGCAGCAGCTCCTCGAACGGGTGGAAACGAACTGGTCGCGCCTGACGGACATCGCCGCGGCGCCGCGCACGCTGGTGCACGGCGACTTCGTCCGCAAGAACGTGCGCCTGCGCCGCGGACCCGCAGGATGGGCGGTGCTGGCCTTCGACTGGGACATTTGCGGCTGGGGGCCGCCCGGCATCGACCTCGAGTACGCCGATCTGGACGCGTGGCGCGAAGAGACGCGGCAGGAGTGGCCACTCCTCAACGGCGCGGCGCTGGAGGTTCAATGCGCTGCCGGCTCCGCGCTGCGCAATCTCGGCCTGCTGCACGCCGACGCACCGGGACTCGCAGGCGAGTGGCCCGAAGCGTCGCTCCTGGCCCTGGACGCATGCACCGCTCCGCTCGCCGCAGCGGTCGCTCGGCTCGAAGCGGCGTGAGTCGCCGTGCGCATCCTTCTCGTCTCCCAGGAATTCCCGCCCGACACCGCGCACGGAGGGATCGCCACCCAGACCGCGGCCAAGGCCGCCGGGCTCGCGGCGCGCGGCCACCAGGTGGTGGTACTCACCTACGCCGCCGGGGGACGAACCGGCATGCAGGTCCGCAAGGACGGCGTGCAGGTCTTGAGGCTCGAAGGCCCCGCTGGCGAGCTTGCCGCCCGTGGCGAGGCCTGGCGCTGGCTCGGCTGGAGCGAATGCGTCGCCGCGGCGATCGCCGCAGCCGAAGCTCCGCTCGATGGTAGCTTCGACCTGATCGATTTTCCCGAGTACGGCGCCGAGGCCTTCCACCACTTGATGCGCCGCAAATCCTCGGGCCCCCTGGTCGCAGTCCAGCTGCACGGACCGATCGGCCTTCTCGCCGCCCGCCTCGGCTGGCCGGAACCCGGCAGCGAACTCGCCCGGATCGGCCCGGTCCTGGAAGCCGAGTGCGTGCGCCGCGCCGACCTCGTCTACAGCTCCAGCGCGGCCTCCGCCGCCTTCGTTCGCGACGCCTACGGTCTCGCTTCGCGCACGATTCCCGTGCTCCACATGGGCGTCGACCTGCAGGCCTTCCGGCCGGCGCCGCAGGGCGAGGACCCGGTGCCGCGCATCGTGTTCGCCGGCCGCATCGCACCGGCCAAGGGCGTCGCCGACCTTTTCGAGGCCTGCACGCGGCTCGCCCCGGACTTCCCGGGACTACGGCTGCAGCTGGTCGGCCGCTCGGAAGACGGCCTGGTCGAACGCCTCCGGGAACGCTCCGCGAGCCTCGGGTTGGCCGGACTGCTGCGCGTCGACGGTCCGCTCACCAACCACGACCTGCCCCGCGCGCTGCACGGCGCGTGGGTGTTTGCGGCGCCGTCCCACTGCGAGGGCGGGCCGGGCTTCGTCTACCTCGAGGCCATGGCCTGCGGCCTCCCGGCGCTGGCCTGCGCCGGCACCGGTGCCGCCGAGGCCGTGCACGACGGCACGACGGGTCTGCTGGTGCCGCCGGGCGACCCCGACGCGATCGCCGCCGCATTGCGCACCCTGCTCGGTGACGGCGCGCTGCGTCGCCGGATGGGCGCGGCTGGCCGGGCCTTCGTCGAGGAGCGCGCGGACCGGAATGCCTGCATCGCCGGGCTCGAGGAACTCTACGACCACGCCTGCGCCGGGCGGGCCGCGCGACCGCGATGAGGTCCTCGCCTCTTTCCCCGGTGCGGCGCGCGGACTTCATGGACCCCGCGCTCGATCCAGTGCGCTGGGAGTCGGCGCTCGACGCGGCACCGGACGCGAGCGTGTTCCAGACCTTGGCCTGGCTGCGCAATTGGTGGGCCTGCTTTGGCCGCGGGCGCCTGCACCTGTTCGAAGTCGAGCACGCGGCCGGAACCACGTGGGCGCCGTTCTTCGTCGACGGCGGCATGGCCTTCCTGGTCGGCGCCGGCGAGTCGGACTACCTGGACCTGCCCGGCGCGCCGCTCGATGCGCCGACCCTCGCTGCGGTACTGGGCGCCGTGCGCGACCTCGAGCCCGGTTTGCTGGGTTTCCGGCTGCACCATCTCGCCGAGGACTCGCCGACCTTGGCCGCCCTTCCGGAAGCGGCGGCGAGCCTGGAACTGGAATCGTTCCGCGAGCAGGAACAGCTCGCCCCCTGGCGCGACCTCGGCGCCGACCCGGCTGCCGCTGCCGGCCTGCTGCGCAAGAAGAGCCTGCGCCGCGCCCTCGCGGGCTTCGAGGCCCTGGCTCCGCTCGAAGTCCGCCACCTGCGCGCCCCGGAGCAGGTCGAGCCGTTGCTCGGTGCCTTCTTTGCCCAGCACGGCGCGCGCTGGGCCGAGCGCGGCGTCGCGAGTCCGTTGCTCACGCCGCCCATGCAGTCGTTCTACCGCGGCATGGTGCGCGCGATCGGCGTCGCCGGCCACTTGCGCTTCACCGCGGTGCGCTGGCGCGGCGCCGACCTCGCCTTCCACCTCGGTTTCGCCTATCGCGGCCGCTGGATGTTCTACAAGCCCAGCTTCGATCTGCGGCACGCCGCGCTTAGTCCGGGGCAGGTGCTCGACCACCAGGTGATCGCCGCGGCGCTGGCGGATGGCGCGCGCGTGCTGGACCAGGGCCTGGGCGACGAGCCGTACAAGAGCCGCTACGCCGACCGCGTCCGGCGCGTGTACGACGTCGGTCTCTACCCGCGGAAAAGCGCGCACGGCGCGGGGCTACGGTGATCCCGATGGCGCAGAGAGTGCTGGTCCTCGCACCCCATCCCGACGACGAGTCGCTGGGCTGCGGGGGCACGCTGCGCGAGCATCTGCTCGCCGGGGACCATGTCGAGGTCCTGTTCCTGACTTCCGGGGAACGCGGCTGCCACGGTGCCCCTCCGGAGGAGACCGGGCCGCGCCGCGAAGCCGAAGCGCTTGCGGCGCTCACCTGCCTGGGCGCGGCGCGGGCGCATTTCTGGAGGCTCGCCGACGGCGGGCTGCGAGCCGACGAAGCGGCCGTCGCACGGCTTGCCGCGCAGTTGCTGGCCGGCCGCTACGACGTGCTCTACCTCCCGCACGCCGGCGAGGCCCATGCCGACCACCGCGCCGCGGCCGAGATCACCGCGCGCGCGCTGCGCCGGGCTGGCGGCGCCGCGCCCGCCCAGGCCTGGGCCTACGAAGTGTGGACCCCGCTCGCCGAACTGGACCGGGTGGTCGACGTCACCCCGCACCTTCCGGCCAAACTGCAGGCCATCCGCGAGTATCGCAGCCAGGCCGGCGCGATCGACTTCGCGGCCTCGTTCGAAGGGCTGGCGCGCTACCGCGGCGAGCTGTTCTGCTGGCCGGAGGGCCGCGACGGCCGCGATTGCCGCTACGCCGAGGTCTTCGCCGCGGTCGCGGTGCGCGGCGGCGCGCGGGATTCCTGATCCATGGCCTCCCTCACGCCGCGGTGCGTCTTCGTCCACGTCCCCAAGACAGGCGGGCAGTGGGTGCACGCGGCGCTCGGGGAATGCGGACTGTTGACCGGCACGCTCGGCGTGGTCCACGCAAGCCCCGACGAGATCCGTGCAAGCGCCGCCTGGGCCGCGCGCCCCACGCGCTTCGCGTTCGTGCGGAGTCCGCTGCGCTGGTACCCCTCGATGTGGGCGCACCGCATGGACGACCAGTGGCTGCCGATCGACTCGAGCGACTGGTTCTCCGCGCGCTGGCTCAAGGCGTGGGCCGGCTTCACCGAACGCTGCCGCGCCGAGGACTTCGAGGACTTCGTGGTGCGCTGCACGCGCGCGTTTCCAGACGGCTGGCTCGCCGCGCTCTATCGCGAGTACTTGGACGGGGTGATGGCGGTGGGCCGCCAGGAACACCTCGCCGACGACCTGGTGCGCATCCTCCGGGAGGCCGGCGAGGACTTCGACGAGACCGCGCTGCGCGCCACGCCGGCGCGCAACGTGCGGGCCGGCGGCGGATCGCGGCGGCGATCCTGGGCCTGGACGCCCGCGCTGCTCGCGCTGGTGGCCGAGTGCGAACACGCGGTGTTCGCGCGCTTCGGTTATCCGGTGGAGCTTCCGTGAAGCGGCGCGCGGTCGTCACCGGCATGGTCGGCAGCTACCCCGTCGGCGGCGTGGCCTGGGACTACGGCCAGTACCTGGCCGGGCTGCAGCGCATGGGCTGGGAGGTCTGGTATCTCGAGGACACCGGCGCGCGCGGCTACGACCCGCAGCGGCAGGACTTCACCGAGGGCGGCGACTACGGCGCCGGTTTCCTGGCGGCCAGTTTGCCCGCCTTCGGGCCCGGGCTCGGCGAGCGCTGGCACTTCCGCGCCATGGACGGCAGCCGCCACGGCGTGCCCCAGGAGCGCATCGAAGACGCGGTCGCTTCCGCCGACCTGTTCCTCAACGTGTCGGGAGGGACGCTGCTCCGCGAGGCCTATCTCGGCTGCCCTCGCAAGGTGCTGATCGACTCCGATCCGGGCTTCAACCACTTCGTCAATTACCCTCGTTGGGATGCCCAGCCCGGTTGGGAAGGCTCGCACGGATACCGCGCGCACGACGCCTTCTTCACCTACGCCGAACGCATGGGTGCGGCCGACTGCACGCTTCCCGACATGGGCCTGGACTGGCAGCCCACCCGCCCGCTCGTGGTTCCCGAAATGTGGCCCGCGGCGAGTCCGCTAGAGGACGCGCCTTGGACCACGGTGATGACCTGGAACAACTACCGCAAGCCGGTGACCTGGCAGGGACGCGGCTACGGCAGCAAGGAGATGGAATTCCCCAAAATCGCCGGACTGCCGCGCCGCTTTCCAGGTAGCCGCTTCCAGATCGCGCTGGCCGGGCACGGCAACCCGGATGCGGAAATGCGCGAGCAAGGCTGGGAAGTGGTCGACTCGCACGCAGTATCCCGCACTCCCCAGGAATACAGCGACTACCTGTGCGGCTCGCGCGGCGAGCTGAGCGTCGCCAAAAACGTCTACGTCGCCACGCGCAGCGGCTGGTCGAGCTGCCGCAGCATCTGCTACCTGGCGGCCGGCCTGCCGGCCGTGGTCCAGGACACCGGGTTCTCGTCGGTCCTGCCCACCGGCGAGGGCCTGCTTGCTTTCGACGATCTCGACGGCGCGATCGCGGCGGTCCAGGCCGTGCAGTCCGATCCGCAGCGGCACGCGCGCGCGGCGCGGGAGATCGCTCGCGAACACTTTGCGGCCGACCGGGTGCTAACCCGTTTGCTCGCAGCGGCCGGACTCGACTGAGAGCGGCGGCTCGAAGGCCGCGGGCGGACCGATCGTCAGATCGGAGCAGTCGCCGAGCGGCCGCGGGTAGGCGCAGGTCGGGCAGGGATCGGCGTGGCACGCCGAACCCGACGGCCGCGGAATCGCGCTGCCGCAATTGACGCAGGGGTCCTGGCGGAATTCTTGCATGCGTCGCGCCGGAAGCCCGCGCATGATACGTTTGCCCGCTGTCGATGCGAGTGATCACGGCGAACCTCAACGGCATCCGCAGTGCGCTGGGCAAGGGTTTCTTCGACTGGATGGTCCGGCAGGACGCCGACGTGGTCTGCGTGCAGGAGATCCGCATCCAGGATGCGCAGCTGACGCGCCGCATGCGCGCGCCGGGGCGCTACCGGGGCTGGTTCCACTTTGCGGAGCAACCCGGCTACTCCGGAGTGGCGATCTACAGCCGCGTCGAGCCCGACGCGGTGCACACCGGCATCGGCTGGGACGAAGGCGACCGCGAAGGGCGGCTGCTGCGGCTCGACTTCGGCGCCACGAGCGTTTCGAGCCTGTACCTGCCGTCGGGTTCGAGCAGCGAGGCACGGCAAGCCTTCAAGTACCGGTACATGGACGCGCTCTACGACTGGCTTTGCGCCCGGGCCCGGGACGGCCGCCAGCACCTGGTATGCGGCGACTGGAACATCGCGCACCGCGAGATCGATCTCAAGAACTGGCGCAGCAACCGCAAGACTTCGGGCTTCTTGCCCGAGGAGCGGCAGTGGATGAGCCGGGTGTTCGACGAGGCCGGGATGGTCGACACCCACCGCCGGCTCGCGCCCGAGGCCGGCGCCGAAGCCTACACCTGGTGGTCGAACCGCGGTCGGGCGTGGGAGAACAACGTCGGCTGGCGCCTCGACTACCAGGTGGCGACGCCGCAGCTCGCGGCGCAGGCCACCGGCTGGAAGGTCTACAAGCGCAAGCGCTACAGCGACCACGCGCCGCTGGTGCTCGACTACGACACTTGAGCGCCGGGCGCCGGACGGGGCCGCGACACCGCCGGCGAGCCGCTGACCCAGAAGCGCCAGGGCCGCGCGGCGTGATCGCCGGCGTAGTCGACGCCGATGCGCGGGCCGCGCCCGACTTCCGCGTCGGGGACCGGCGGCGCATCGAGCAGGCCCAGCGGTCCGCGCAGCAGGTCGGCGCCGTTGTGCGCGCCGTCCAGCCCCAGCGCCTTGCACAAGCAGGCGGGGCCGCGCATCAGGTGCTCGTCCCGCGCGCCGGGGCCGCGGCGGTCGCGGGCGATCGCCAAGCCGGCGAGCGGTTCGGCGGCGCGCAGCAGCACCGCCTCGGGAACGCCCACGCCGCCTGCGACCACGTTGGCACAGAAGTGTATGCCGTACACGAAATACACGTACAACCGGGCTTCGCGCTCCCACATCACCTCGTTGCGCGGCGTGCGGCGGCCGCCGTAGGTGTGCGCGGCGCGGTCTTCGGGGCCGCGGTAGGCCTCGACCTCGACGATGCGGGCCGCCACCGTGCCGCCGCGGCCGCGATGGACCAGCAGCTTGCCGAGCAGGTCGCGCGCCACGGACAGCGCGTCGCGCGCATAGAAGGAGCGCGGCAAGCGCCGGGCCCGCAGGGCCGCGCGCGCCGGCTCGGGACGCCGTACCGGGAGCACCACACCGCGATTCTAGGCCGGCTTGCCCGCATGCGGATCCTCACCTAGTTTGGAGCCTTCCCCGCCGCTCTCAGGAGACCCCCATGCGCCAAGCCACGATCCGCCTCTCTTCCTTGCTCCTCGCCGCCGCGTTCGCGGCTCCTCTTGCCGCGCAGACCAACCCGCTCGCGCTGGACGTCTCGGCGCCCAACTCGGCGTTCGCCTGGGACGGGACGACCAATTTCGGCGATATCGTCGGCAACCCGGACAACACCTTCCGCCTCGACGGCGTGATCGACCTGCTCGTCGACGTGCCGGGCGGCCCCTTCGGACAGATGAAATTGAACGGCGGCTTCAGTTACACGGTGCCCAACCACCTGGCGGGCAAGATCCCCAACCCGATCCCCTTCCTGCCGCCGCTCGCCACCATCGACATCTACGACACCGCGGTGCGCTTCAATTCGGCGTCGATGAGCGTGAACCCGGCCACCGGCGCGTTCACGGGCATGATGACGCTCACCATGATCCACGGCCGCGCCGTGGTCGAACCGTTCGGCAGCACGGCGACCACCGCCGATCTGGCCGGCGCGGTGTCCGACCTCTTTCCGGTGAGCGGCACGCTCAGCGAGTCGGGAGGCATCGCGCTCCTGCACATCCCGGTGAACGCGACCTTCGACATTTCCGATCCGGCCGCGGGATTCACCGGCACCTTCACGCTGGCCGGCAACTTGCGCGCGGGCGCCGATCTGAACGATCCGCTCACGCGCCTCTACGCCGGACCGCTGGTCGCCGGGAGTTCGGCGCAGATGCAGTACCGCGGCGGCGTGCCGAACCGGCCGCTGTGGCTGGCGGCCAGCCTGGTCGGTCCCGGCAGCACGAACGTCGTGGTCCTGGGCGTGACCCTCGGGCTCGCCAATCCCTTCCAGGCAGGCCCCTCGGTCGGCGCCGACGCCAACGGCGACGCGACCTGGAACATCCCGGTGCCGGTCAACGCCGTCGGCCGCCACGTCTGGTTGCAAGCCGCGCAAGCCGGCCGCGTCTCCAACGTGCTGGTCACCACGGTCCTCTAGAGCGCGAGCCGCAGCATGAAAGCCCCCACGCTCCTATTCTTCGCCGTCGGCGCCGGCGCAGCTGGCGCCACCACCGTCGCGCTGCAGGACCCCGCGCAGGTCGAAATCAAGATCCAGGCCGTCGGCGGCAGTGTGCACGCCCTCGAAGGCTCGGGCGGCAACATCGGCCTGTGCATCGGCGCCGACGGCGTGCTGATGGTCGACAGCCAGTTCGCGCCGCTGTCGGCCAAGATCCGCGCCGCGGTCGCCGAGCGCTTCGACGGCGCCGACGACTACCGCTACCTGCTCAACACCCACTGGCACGGCGACCACACCGGCGGCAACGCCAATTTCGCCGAAGCCACCATCGTCGCCCACGAGAACGTGCGCACGCGCATGCAGCGCGGCGCCCCCGACCGCAATCAGCCCGGCGCATCCGCAGCCGCCATGCCCGCGATCACCTACCAGGACGGCGTGGTGGTGCATTTCAACGGCGAGACGATCCAGCTCGTCCACGTGCCCAGCGGGCACACCGACGGCGACACGATCGTGATGTTCCTGGACTCGAAGGTCGTCCACATGGGCGACTTGTTCTTCTCGGGCCGCTTTCCCTTCGTCGATCTCGCCAGCGGCGGCTCGGTGCGCGGACTCACCGAAGCGATCGAGGAAACGCTCCACTCGCTTCCCGAAGGCGTGCGCATCATCCCCGGCCACGGTCCGGTTTCCGGCATCGAGGAGCTGCGGACCTACTACGAAATGCTCACCGAGACCACCGCGCACGTGCGCGCGGCGATCAAGGCCGGGAAATCGCTCGAGCAGATCCAGAAAGCCGGCCTGCCGGCGCGCTGGGATTCCTGGAGCTGGCAGTTCATCGACGCGAAGCGCTGGATCGCCACGATCCACGAGGAATTCGCCGGCTAGCGGTTTTCGGCTTCGGCTTCGGCCAGCAGGCGCTCGATGCGGCCTTCGAATTCGTCGCGCAGCTGCGCGTGCGCAGCTCCAGTGGCCGGGCCGCTGAAGCCCGTGTGCACCGCGCGCACCTTGCCGCGGTGGTCGAGGAAGATGGTGGTCGGGTAGGAGCGCACGCGGTCGAGCGCCGGGAACGCGGCACTGGCCGCGTCCTTGTCGGAGGGTCCCGCGAGCAGCACCGGCCAGTCGGCGCCGTGGCGTTCCTGGAATGCACGCACGCGCACCGCGGCGGCCGCGGGATCGGTCTCGTGTTCGAAGGCAAGACCCAGGATCGCCAGACCGCGGCCCGCGTAGCGGTCGCGCAATTCGACCAGGTAGTCGGCTTCGTCGTTGCAATTGGGGCACCACGAGCCGAACACCTGCAACAGCCGCACCGGCGCGGCGAAAGCGGGGTCGGCGAGCGAGCGCTCGACTCCGTCGAGATCGGGCAGCACCACGTCCTCCAGCCGGGTGCTCTCGCTCCACGCGGTGATGCCGAAGGCGTCCGGCATCGCCGCGGTCTCGGAACGCTCCGCGGTCCAGGTCTCGTGCCACGCGTCGGCCGACCAGAAATCCCCGGCGAGGCCGCCGGCAGCGGTCCAGCCCGCGGTGAACAAGAAGGCATGCGCGCCGTCGAAGCAGGACAAGCGCAGACCGTCTTCGTCGGCGCGGCCGGCGAGGAAGCGGTAGTCCCCCGTCGTGGTCAGGAAGGTGCCGAACAAGCTGCCGTCCGGACGCGTGCGGAAGATCGCGAGCGCCGGATCGCCGGACGAGGAGAATTGCGCCGCCCAGCGGCCGTCGGGCAGCTCGGCCGAACCGCTCGCGGCTCCGCGCCGTGCGAAACGCGGCGCGGCGCCGAGCGTGGCGCGGAAGGGCAGCGTGCTGGCGACGCCTTCTCCACGGCGTTTGGTCCAGGTGCCCTCGAGGCGCCGGCCGCCCGCAAGGATCGCGCAGTCGGCCCAGGAGTCGTACGGCAGGAAATCAATGCGCAAGCGGCCCGCGGCGAGCGTGGCGCGCGCCGGCAGGCGTTCTTCGCCGTTGACCACGGTCGCGATCCATTTCGCTTCCACGAGCGCGAGATCCAGCCCGAAGGGAAGCTCGCCGCCCGGACTCTCGAGCCACGCGCGCCAACGGCCGGCTTCCGGCGCCGATTCGCCGGCCCCGCACGCCGCGACCGCTGCAGCCGCGAGTACGAGGCCGGCCGACGCCAGGCGAGAGCTCATGCGCCCACTCTAGCCGTCGCGGCCGCGGCTTCCTGCTGGGTGGCCTACTGCCGCACGCCCGGCAAGATCGCGCGCAGCTGTCCGGCGACGTCGCCGAAGCGCTCGTCCCAGTCCCGGCCGAGCATTTCGCGCGCCACACCGGCCGCGGCCTCGCCCTTGCCCTGCAACACCAGCACGCGGACCAGGCCGAGATAGCCGGCCGGCTCGCCGGTGCGCACGCGCACCACCTGGCGCCATTCGCTCTCCGCTTCGGCGAGCCGGCCTTGCTCTTCGCGCACCTGCGCGAGTTTCTGGTGGCTCTCCGATTCGTTGGGGAACAGCTCGACCACGTTGGTGTACGCGCGCTCGGAACGGTCGGCGCCGTTGGCCCCGCCATGTTCGGCGATGGCTTGGGCGAGGTCCGTCCAGAGGTCCATGTCGTGACCGGCGGCGCGCGCCCATCCAAGCCACGCGGCGAGCGATTCCTCGCCACGGCCGGCCCGCGACAATGCAGCGACGAGAGCGCGGCGCGCGTCGAAATCCATCGGCGCGGCTTCCACGGCGAGCCGCAGGTGCACGGCCGCCGCGGCGTGCTCTCCCCTGGCGGCCAGGGCCTTGCCGAGCGCCCGGCGCAGGATCGGATTCTCCAGGCCGTTTGCTTCGACTTCGGCTTCGAGATGCCGCACGTACGCTGGCAGATCCTCGGCCTCGGTCAGGAGTCGCTCCAGCCACGTCAGCGCGCCGCGCCGCGAGTCGTCGTCCGCGCCCCAGGCGACGATGGCGCCGGCCGCGTCGTCCACGGCGGCGATGGTCCGGCCGAGCTGCGCCTGCACCTGCGAGCGTTGCAGGTAGTAGTGGCTCAACGTGCCGTCGCCGACGCCGCGGTCGCTGCGCCCGCGGGTGTGCAGGTTGATCGCCTGGCCGTACAGATCGATCGCGACCTCCGAAAAGCCCACGTCGACGGCGCTCTGCGCCAATTCGGCGACCACGTCCTCGCGCCAGGCTTCGTGCTCGCGGAACCAGGCCTCGGCCGCGGCGAGCGTCGCGCGGGCGGCGTCGCGGCGGTCGGAACGCGCCAGCGCGCGCACCAGGCGGGCGTGGTATGCGGCCTGATTCGGGCGCGCTGCGACCAATTCCTGGAGCAGCGGCACGGCGGCGGCGTGCCGGCCGAGCTCTTCGAGGTAGCCGCAAAGATGGTCGCGGCCGTCCAGCCCGAGGATGCCGCGCCGCAATGCCGTGCTCAGGGCGTCCGCCGCCGCATCGCGACGCTTCAAGCCGTCCCAGTAGTAGCTCGCGACGTAGCGCACGGCGGCCTCGTTGCCGCCCTGCTCCGCGAGCACCTCCGCGGCGACCGCGGCGAAGTCGTCGGCCTTCGCGCCCCAGTAGTGCGACCAGTCGGCGTGATAGCCCACCCGGCTGCGGCTCTGCCGCGACCGCAGTTCGAGGCGCAGCTCGCGGAGCACGACCGCCAGCACGCGTGCTTCGAGGTCGCGCGGCAGCCGGCCCGCCGCGCTGCGCATGCGGCCGAATTCCCAGGCATGCTGGCCCCAGAAGTCCTGGTTGCGGCGCACGAGCCAGGCCGGTTCGTTCTCGGCGCGGGTCGCCAGGAACGCCAGGCCGAGCGTGGATTCGTCGAGTTCGCGGAAGGCTTGTGCCACCACGCCGACCATCCCCTGACCGCTGCGGTACTGATAGAGCGCCATGATCTCGGGCAGTTCCGAGAACGCGAAGAGCCGCAAGTCCGCGACCGCGCGCCGGAACTTCAAGTGCTGGTGCGCGCTCTGCATCATCTGCACGTGCAAGCGGACGAGCTGGCTCGCGTGGTTCTCGTCGGTGCGCACGCGCAATTGCCGCGCGAACTCTCCGAGCAGGGCTTCGTAGAGCACGAGGCCCGCGCCCAGTGAGACTTCGCCCTTGCCGTTCAGCGCCGCCACGCGTGCGGTCATGAGCTGGAGTTCGAGCCAACGCCGCTGGGTGACCGGCACGTCGCGGCGCAGTTCGTCGAGCCACAGCGACTCGGCACGGCGCCAGGCGCCGAGCGCCTGGTGCCAGGAGCCGAGGCTGCTCAAGTAGCCGTTCGCGCTCGTCGGCAAGCCGCCGGCGTGCAGGCCGCGCAGTTCGGCCAGCGCGCCTTCGAGCAGCCGCAGCGCCGCATCCTGGCGGCCGTGGTCCCACAACGAACGGGCGCGCTGCCAGCCGACTTGCGCGCGGTCGGGATGGTCGGCGGCGAGCGCGCCGTGCACGGCGGCGAGCGCCTCGATCTGCGCGTTGCCGAGCGCGGCGGGCTGCAGCGCGCCGAGATCGGCGAGGAACGCCGCGAATTGCGCCGGTTCGCCTTCCGCCCAGGCATCCTTGAGCGCGGCGTCGAGCGCGCGCAGCGCGGTCTGCACGTGCGGGGCTGCGCCCTGGTTCTGGGTCGCCGCACGGTGCGCGAGCAGGAATTCGAACATGCGCAGGCCGCGGCGGTCTTCGGCCGACTCCGCAAGCTCGTGGAGCGTTTCCAAGTGCGCCTGCATGCGGTCGAAGGTCGCCTCGTCCTGGATCATGTCGATCACGGACTTCAGCTGGCCGAGGAAGGGGTAGATCGCTTGCGCGCTGTGGCCGATCACTGCCTGGGGAAGCGCCTCGAGAATCCGGAAATCGCGCGTGCTGCCGTACAGTGCCTGCAGGTGCCATACGGAATTCTGCGGCCACGCCGCTTTGCGCAGCAGGGCGTGCACGCGCAGCACGACTTCGGGGTCGAGATCGGGCGGGATCGCGTCGCCGCTGCGCTGGTTGGCGCGCACGTCCGCGTAGAGGCGGTTGCGCAAGTCGTTCTCGCCGAGCGCCGCCCACGAAGCGATCTTGGCGGCGTCCGCCTCGGGCCGGCGGTCGAGCGCCTGCAGCCAGCCGGCGAGCGTGCGCCAGTCCGCACGGCCGAGTTCGTCGCGCACGGCGATTTCGCCGAACAGTGCGGCGGCCGCGGTCAGCTTGTCGTTCTCGGCGAACAGGTAGCCGAGCTCGATCCCCCAGCGCATCTTGTCGAAGTCACGGCCGCCCTCGTACCAGCCCGCCAGCGCCTTTTCGAGTCCGGCAGGGTCGTCGACGACCGTCAGGAGCATGGCGCGGAACTCGCGCCACGCCAGCAGTTCGCTCTCCGATTCGCGGATCGCGCGGGCCAGCGCCTCGAGTTCCGCGGCGCGCGCCGCCTGGTCATCGGCAGGTGCGCGCGCGAGCAGGTGGAGCAGCGTGGCGGCGCGCCGCGCGGCCAGCACCCGGCTCCGGCGCGGAGGCGTGGTGGAACCTGCGAGCGAAGCACGCAAGGCCGTGAGCGTGTCGGTCCACGACCGGGCGAAGTCGCGGCGCAGCTTGATCCGCAGCCAGGTGCTCTCGATCCCCACCCAAGCCGCGAAATCCGCGTCCGGAGCGGCACCTTCGAGCGCCTGCAGCCGCTGCAAAGCCGTTGCGCGCGCCTCGGCGAGCGCGGTGGTCCGGATCGCGGCGAGTTGGCGGCGCGCCAGCGATTCCACCCCCGGTTGCGCGGCGACCAGCGCCGCGGTGTGGGCCTGCATCATCCAGTCGACGACGCGCCACAGGGCGAGCGCCCGGGCGTCGCGGTTCTGCTCGGCGGCGCCGTCGAGTTCCGGATCGACCGCCTCGAGGCCGAGGACCAGGCCGAGCATTTCCTCCCGTACGGCCTCGGACCACGCGGCGGCATGCAGGCCGTCGAGCAGCGCGGCGGCTGCGTAGCGGCGTTGCGCGGGCTCCGTTGCCTGCTCCAGCCGCTCGCGCAGCACCGCCAGGCGCAAGTCCAGCCGGCCGTAGGCCAGCACGGTCCGCGCCAGGATTTCACGTTCCGCAGAGTCTTCGCTCGCCCGCCAGCGCTCCGCGATGCGGTCGAGCAGGGCCTGCCACGCGCGCTCGCCTTCTTCGTTGCGCTCGTCCTGGGCGATCCATCCTGCCCGCCGTTCCACAGAACCCGCATCGAGGCGGTCGAACTCGCGTTCGAAAGCGGCGCGCATTTCCCGGCGCAGCTTGGCGCCGGCGTCGGTGCCGCGGAACCGCCAATCACCCAGGATCCGCTGCGTGATCCAGTATTCCTGCAGCCCGTCGGCGAAGCGCGGCGCATTGGCGGCGAGCAGTTCGGCTTCGGCATCCTCGAGGCGCGCGCGCTGTAGGCTGTGGCCGTAACCGAGCGCGTGGTTCAGCGCGGCTTGCAGGCGGGCGCGGGCGACGCCTTCGAGCCCGCGCGCGGGAGCGTCTTCGATCCACGCCCGCATCAGCGCATCGGCGCGGGCAGCACGGTCGAGCATGACGAGCGCCGACAAGTACATGTCGCGGACTTGCACGTCGAGCAATTCCGGCTCGCTGCGCTCCCAGCCTTCGACCGCGTCGACGAAGTCCTCGAGGCGGTACGCGTTCCAGAACAGGTGCGCCGTGCGCGTGTGGAACCTCTGCCGCTCGTACGGAGTCCACGGTCCGTGTTCCGCCTCGGCCTGTGCCAGGCCCGCGAAGGCCTGGTCGAAGAGGCCGCGTTGCGCGCGTTCGTCGGCGAGGTCGACGTGGGCTTCGACCTGGAAGGGATATTCCGTGGCGAGCTTGCGCCGGAGCGCGAAGAGCGCCTCGCCGCGTGCCATGCGCTGCAAGCAGCCGGCCATGTCGCGCCCCCAGGTCCAGCCGGCTTCGGCGGCGGCGGGCTGGCGGTCGAACACGGGCCGCAGGGCCAGCAGCAATTCACGCCGTTCGTTGCCCGGGTCGAGATCGGCAGCGAGCGCGAGCAACGCTGCGGCGCGTTCCAGGTCGGCCGCCGCGGGCGCTGCCGCAAGGGTCCGCGCGCGTTCCAGCAACTCCAGGCGCAGGGTCTCGCGTTCACGCGTGAAGCGCAGCCAGGTCAAGCGCAGGACCACGGCGCCGGCGCGGGATCCGGCGCTCTCGAGCAATGCCTGGTAGTGCGGCTGCGCGTCTTCCCAGCGCTGCGACGCCGCGAAATGATCGAGGAGGATCCAGCGGTCTTCGTCGCCGGCACCGCCGTCGGCCACGGCTTGCTTGGCTGCGGCCAAGCGGGCCTCGGCGCCCTCCGCATCGGCGAGCGCGGGGCGGAACCAGCGGCTCGCGCGCGGTTCGAGCTGCGCGCGCGTGGCGCGGCGCAGCGCTTCCGCGTCGATCGCACGGACCTTCACTTCGACCACGCTGGTCGCGGTCGAATCGGGCTGGCCCGACTCGATGCGCGCGGGCCATTCCAAGCCGCCGGCCTGGTGCCAGCCGCTGTACCGCCAGACCGTCCCCACTTTGGCGCCGGCCAGGTGGCGCACTTCGAGCAGCCGCCCGGCCTGCGGATCGATGCGCAGCACGATCTCGCTGGCCGGATCCTGCCCGCGCACCCGCATCCGCACTTCCACCAGCCCGCCTTCCAAGTCGACTAGGCTGGCGTCCCAGCCGGCATAGCTGGCCAGGTGCTCGCCGAAGAGTCCGTGGAAGGGCGCGCGCCAGGCCGCAGCGTCGCCCTTCTCCGCGGCACGTATCCGGCCGAGATCCCACAGCGTGTGCAGCACGCCGCGCTCCTCGCCCAGGACCCATTCGAGCGTCGCCGCGGCCCCCGGGGCCGTGGGCAGCTGGGACAGCCAGTCGGTCTGCGAAAGCCAAGACTCGCCGCGCAGGACCAGGCCGGCGCGGCCGCGCGCGTCGACGCCGTACGAGCGCGTCTCGATCTGGAAAACGCCGGCGCCGGCGGCAATCACGGCGCGACGGTCGATCGTTGCGAGCGCGGCCAGGACTTCGGCCGGCCACGCGGGGACGCCGGCGGCTCCTTGCGGCGGCCGGAGATGGGGGAACAAATTCGCGAACGGGGACGCCTGCATCTGCCGAAAGAATCCATCGAGTCCGCCGCGCAGCCCGAACGCGTCGCTCGGCATGTAACTCAGTCCGCTGGTCCGGCCGTCGTCCGGCCGGAGAGCCTGCTGGCGCGAAACTTCGGGCAAGGATGCCGGCGCCGACGGCGAACGGAGGGACTTGCGCTTTTCGAACAGGACCTCCATGTCCTCCCCAGAGGACGGTTCGAAGGCTTCTTCGTTCTTCGCGCGGTCGTCGCCGTCCCATTCCGAGTCGCCGAGGACCGGCTCTTCGCTGTAGCCAAGTTCGTCGAGCGCGGCCAGGTCTTCTTGCGGAAGGTATTCGCCGGCTTCGTCCCGTTCGGCACCCAGCATCAGGCGGCTGGGAGGAAGCGTGTCGCCGGCTCCGCGGTAGCGCCCGCCACCGCCCCTGCCGCCGACCGCGCCGTACTCCGCCGTACGGGACACGGGCCCGCCGGTCGCGACCGACTCGATCGACGCCGTCAGACCGCGGTTCATGTCGCCGAGTTCGCGGAGCAGCGCTTCGCGGCGCTCCTGACGCCAGACCTTGGCCACCTTCATCTGCTCGCGGCGCAACTCCCACTGTGCGTCTTCGCGGCCCTTGGCGAAGAACTCCTCGCCGTCGCGCATGCGAAAGGTCTTGCCGACGCCGAAGCGGGCGCGGTCCTCGTCCGATTCGAGCACCAGGAACGAGGTGTAGGGCGTGACGATCTGGTAGCCGACCGACAAGGCGATGACGCGCTCGCGGTTGAGCGCATCGGCTCCCTGCAGGAGCAGATGGTCGAGGTGGCGCCGCGCCCACAGGCGCGGCACGAAGGAGTTGCCATCTTCGTCCGCAGCCAGGCTCACCGTGGCTTCTTGGCGGAATTCCGCGCCGCCGAAGCGGCCGCGGACCACGACCTTGCCGGACAGCGGGCCGGCGCTCGCATCGAAGCGGCCGAGCAGGACCTGCTCCTGGCCGGCCTGCAGGTTGGGCAGCCGGTCGGGATGCAGCGCCGCCACGGCGATGCCTTCGAAACTCACTTCGAGGTCCTTCACCGCGGGAGTCGCGAGCTCGGCCAGCAGGTCGTAGGCGGCGCCCGCGGGGTCGCCCGAGTCGGCGAGCCGCCGCACGGATCCGCTGCCCAGGCGCGACAAGGCGCCGATTACGATCGGTTCGCTGAAGTTGCCGGGCACCACCGCGTGGCACGCGCCGCGGCCTTTCCAAGCGCGTTCGAGCGCGCGCGCGACGGCGCCGGGGTCGGCTTCGCGCAAGGTCGGCGCGCCGTCCCCCACGTAGACCAGCTGGGTGTCCGCGCCCATCCGCTCGAAGGCCGAAGTGAAGCCCGATTCGAGGTCGCTCCAACCGAGCGCGTCGCGTGCTTCCAGGAACTCGAGCGCTGCGCGGACGGCCTCGGGATCCGCGGCGCGCGGCTCGAGGAACGCGAACCGCGGCCCGACGTCGCAAGTCGCCAGGTTGAAGCGATCGGCCGGGCCGAGCGCGCCGAGCAGCGCCGCGACGAAATCGAGCTGGGCCTCGCGCGCCGGGCCGTACATCGACCCCGAAGTGTCCGCGAGCACCAGCAGTTCCACGGGCGGCGCGTCTTCGACGCTCTGCCCGGCGAGTTCGGGCCCGGCCATCTGGAGCATGAAGTAGCCCTCTTCGCCGCGCACGTGCGGCACCAGCCGCACCTTGGGAGCGTCCGCCGCCGCGCGCACGCGCAACTCGAAGTCGCGCTCAGGAACGTATTCCTGGGCCTCGAATTCGACCGAAGCGGAGTGCTCGGTGTTGCGCACGCGGCAAGCGTGGCTCGGGCTGTAGACCTCGGCGATCGGCTCCGCCGAAGCGATCGTCACCTTGATCTGCAACTGCTCCAGCGGGCGCGTGCGCAGCAGCTCGCTGCGCAGTCCGTAACGGTAGACGTAGGCATCGCCTTGGCGCGGCAGGATCTGCGTGTAGGTGATGCGGACGCGCTTTTCGGAATTGATCGGATACACCCGCGCCTTGAACAGGTTGCCGCCGGTCCATTCGAGCAGGCCGGGGTCGCGGCGCTCGCGCAGGATCGTTTCGTAGATCGCCCGCGCGCGCTGCTTCTCGACGATCTCGCCCTCGGCGAGTTCGCCGTCGATCCACATGGCGAAGCCCGAGATCGACGCGTCGTCGGGCAGCGGGAAGTAGAAGATGCCTTCAAGAGTCGCGTCGGTGTGGTTGACGAAGGACTCCTCGACCACGGTGCGCGCGATGCGGTCGCGCACGTCCACGTTCACCTTGTGGTAGCCGATCGACAGCGCCACTTCGCGGCCGTCGACGTTGGCGAGCAAGGAGCCGAGCGCTTCGGTGCTGGACTGGGAGCGGTAGCCGCTCAGCCACCGCGGATCGTCCTGCAGACGCTCGAGCCGCCCGTCGCGCGCGCGCAGCACCGCCCGCTCCCGCAGTCCCAGGCTCGCGCCGCCGGGACCTTCCACGGCGAAGGCCGCCCGACCGGGGACGACCTCCAGCTCGCCGCGTTCCAGTCGCACGCGGCCCGACGCGGCCAATTCGACCTGGGTCGCGGGACCGAGCAGCAGCTCGACGCCGCCTTCCAATTGCACCCGCAGGGCGTTCGCGCCCCGCTGGCCGGTGCGCAACCAGTCTCCGGGCACCAGCCGCAGACCCGCGTCGGCCACGCTCCAGCGCTGGCCGAGGACCGGCTTGCGGCCGGCGTCGCCTTCGCGGTCGAGCACGCGGCCGAAGGCCTCGTCCTGGAGTTCCGGCGCCGGCGCCGAAGCCGGCCGGGCCCCGGCGAGGATCCCGCCGAGTCCCAGTGCGAGGAGGAGTGCGGTGCCGGGCAAGCGGGCACCGCGCGGAGGGGTCGTTCGCGCGCGCATGGGTCAGGGAGGAACGCCGCCGCACCCTGGCGGCTTGGTGCTTTCCGGCCGTTATCCTGACCGGCATGCACCGCCCTTACGAGCGGATTCCCCTCTTGCTGCTGGCCGCCTCCGCCGCCGCCGGCTGCGCCGCACCCCAGCCGGCTGGAGCCGTGCCGGGAGCGCCTTTCGCCCCAATCGCCGCGCACCGCGTCGATCCCGGGGTCGCGCCGGCCGCCTGGAGCACGCTCGGCGAGAGCCGCGAAGGCCGCCCGCTCGAGGCGCTCACGATCGGCGCAGGCGAACCGCGGATCTACTTGATCGGCGGCATCCACGGCAACGAGCGCGAAGGGGCGCAGCTGGTCGACCAGCTGCTCGGAGGAATCGCCAGCGGATCCGGTCCGGCCGGAACCTGGCGGATCCTGCGCGACCTCAATCCCGACGGCAGCGCGGCGGCGCGGCGCACCTCGGGCAGCAGCGTCGACCTCAACCGCAACTGGCCGGCGACGAATTTCGTCAAGTCGGCGCGCCACGGGCCGGAACCTTTGAGCGAACCCGAGACCGCGGCCGTGCACGCCGACCTGCTCGCGTTCCGCCCGCAGCTCGTGGTCGTGCTGCACTCCGCGGACGGCGGCCCGTTCGTCAACTTCGACGGTCCGGCGCGCGCGTACGCCACCGACTTCGCCGCCGCGGCGGAAATCGTCGACCCGCGCTGGCGCGTGGTCGCGGACGTCGGCTACCCCACTCCCGGATCGCTCGGTTCCTGGATCGGCCACGACCGCATGATCCCGATCCTGACCGTGGAGTTCCGCCGCGGCGAAGATTCCCCGCCCGCCCGCCTTGCCGCGCTCGAAGGGCTGATGGCCACCACGCGGCGCGTCGTCGGGCAAGAACTCGCGCGCTGATTCCCGCCCCGCGCTAGGCTGGACGCGCGGACCGGACCGCAATTCCAATGTTCTACTCCAATGATCGATTTCCCTGGACCCGCGTCCTCGAAGACAACTGGCCGGTGATCCGGGAAGAAGTGGCGCGGCTCGAGCCGGAGGCCTTCATTCCGTGGCCGAACCAGAAGATGTACACGAACGAGTGGTCCTTGTTCGGCTTCTACGGCTTCGGCCGCCGCTTCGACCTGATGTGCGAAGCCTGTCCGCGCACCGCCGAGATCGTGGCGCGCATTCCCGGAATGACCACGGCCGTGCTGTCGGCCATGGGTCCGGGCACGCACCTGCCGCCGCACGTCGGCAGCACCAAGGCGGTCTTGCGCTGCCACTTGGGGGTGATGGTTCCGGATGGCTGCCGGATCCGGGTCGGCAACGAAGTCCTCGCCTGGGAAGACGGCAAGGCAATGGTCTTCGACGACACCTACGAGCACGAAGTCTGGAACGATAGCGACCGGCGGCGGGTGAACCTGATCCTGGATTTCTGGAAGCCCTGGTCGATCCCCGGCGACCGCTTGAAGCGGCTCAAGCACCGCGCCGCGATCAAGTTCAACCGCAAGCGCTCCGACGTGCTCGAGTTCATCAACGAGCAGTATGAAGCGCAGAAAGCGCAAGCCGAGCGGCTCGAACGCATCGGCGCGGAAGCGCGCGACGCCGCGGAGACCGTCAAGGCGCCCTAGTCCCTCGCTTGCTGCGCCAGGTCCGCGAAAGGCACCGGCGCGGCCGGCGGTAGCGGAGACGGGCTCTGCAGCGCGCGCTCCCAGCGCGCGACGTCGTGCCAGCGGCCGAGTTTCCAGCCGACTCCGCGCTCGACTCCGTAGCGGACGAAGCCCATGCCGGCGTGCAACGCCTCGCTTGCGGGATTCGGCAGAGTGATGCCCGCGTACGCCCGCACGAAGCCCTGCGCGGCGAGGATCGCGAGCAGGCGCGCGTAGAGCGCGGAACCGACGCCCCCACCGCGGGCTTGCGCGGCGACGTAGACCGAGGTTTCGACGCTCCACAAGTACGCATCCCGTTCCCGGAAGCGGTGCGCGGACGCGTAGCCTGCCACTCCGCCGCCGGCGGTCTCGGCGACCAGCCAGGGATAGTGGCGCAAGGTCGCCTGCACGCGAGCGGCCATCTCCTCCTTGGTCGGCGGCTCGAGGTCGAACGAGATCGCCGTTTCGCGCACGATCGGCGCGTAGATCGCCAGCAGCGCGGCAGCGTCGTCGGCACGCGCGGTGCGGATCCGGATCGATGCGGCGAGGGCGCGACGCGGTTCAAGAGCAGCGCTTGGCTTCGCCGGCGTCAGCCGGATACGAAGCGCAAGTGCGCTTGCAGCACTTCGGCGACGCAGCAAGTGAGCTTCTTGCCGGTCGGGACGTGCAGGAATTCGTTGGGCCCGTGGGCGTTGCTGTGCGGGCCGAGCACTCCGGTGATCAGGAATTGCGCGTCCGGAAACTTCTCGCCCAGCATGCCCATGAATGGAATCGAACCGCCTTCGCCCATGTACGCCGGCGCGTTGCCGAAGTAGGTCTCGGAGGCTTCCGCCACGGCGTCGCCGAGCCAGCTCGCGAGCGCGGGGGCGTCCCAGCCGGGACCGGCCTTCTCCGGTTCCCAGGAAACTCCCGCGCCGTACGGCGGATCGGACAGCAGCAGTTCCTCGAGGCGGCGCGCCGCGGCCTTGGCGTCGAGAGACGGCGGGATGCGCAACGAGAGTTTGACCGCCGAGAACGGCCGCAGCACGTTGCCGCCGTCGGCGAGCGCCGGCAGCCCCGCCGCCGCAGTCACCGACAACGCCGGCTGCCAGGTGCGCGCGAGCACCTGCTCGACCGGATCGGCGGTCATGGGCTGCACGCCGGCCACGAACGGGAACTTGTCCGAAACCGCGCCCAGCACGGCGGCGCAAGTCGCCGCCTGCGCGGCCCGCGCGGCCGGAATTGCGACCCGGAAGTCCTCGCGGATGGCCCCGGTCGCTGCAGCCTCGAGCCTGCCGATGAGCTGCCGGAGGATGCGGAAAGAACTCGGCACCACGCCGCTGGCGTCTCCCGAGTGCACGCCTTCTTCGAGCACGTCGACGCGCAGGTTGCCGACCAGCATGCCCCGCAAGCTGGTCGTGCTCCACAGCCGCTCATAGTCGCCGCAGCCGGAGTCCAGGCACACCACGAGGTCGGGCGAACCGATGCGCTCGGCCAGCGCGTCGATGTAATGCGGCAGGTCGTAGCTGCCGCTCTCCTCGCAAGCCTCGATGAGCACCACGCAGCGCGCGTGGCGGCCGCCGTGCTTGCGCAGGCCTTCGATCGCCGTGAGCGACGCAAATGCCGCGTAGCCGTCGTCGGCGCCGCCGCGGCCGTAGAGCTTGTCGCCTTCGCGCACCGGCCGCCAGGGATCCAGGCCTGCGCGCCAGCCGGTCATCTCCGGCTGCTTGTCGAGGTGGCCGTAGAGCAGCACCGTGCGTTCGGAGTCGCCCGGAACCTCCATCAAGATCACCGGCGTGCGGTCGCCGTGCTGCACGACTTCGACCGTCAAGCCGGGAATGTCGCGCGCGCGGCACCACTTCTCGATGAGCCGCACCGCGCGGTCCATGTGCCCCTTCTCGCGCCACTGCGGATCGAACAGCGGCGACTTGTTCGGAATGAGGATGTAGTCGTGCAGCTCGGGAAGTATCGAGTCCTCCCACACGCCGTCGACCCATTCCGCGAGGGCGCCAGTCTCGAGACCGCTCGCCGCGGTGGATTCGGCTCCGTCCATGACCGCAGTCTAGTCG